>CAYXFT010000115.1:0-1939 GCA_964464335.1 uncultured Aeromicrobium sp. | reverse complement strand
TCGCTTCGCTCGCGGTGGCTACTCGATCAGCGGGTTGGTGGTCGAGTGGGTGGCGAGTTTGCGAGACGCCGTGTCGAGATCACCTGTTCCAGTTCCGCTTCCTCGCCAGACCCGGCAGGGCGTCGTAGTCGCCGCGCATCAGGGCCTCGCGCTTCGCGCGCGACCATCCCTGGATGCGCTTCTCCGCGGCGAACGCATCGGCCACCGAGTCGAACTCATGGCTCCACAGCAGTTCGACCGGGAGTCGGTGCTTCGTGTACGCGGCTCCTCGCCCCTGCTGGTGCTGGTGGAGTCGTGCCGCAAGGTTTCGGGTGCTGCCGACGTAGTAGGAGCCGTCGGAGCAGCGCAGGATGTAGACATGAGCCATCGGCTCAGGATGGACGCGATTCGCGGTGGAGCCGGGGTTGTCCCCAGGTCGATCTGGTGAGGTGATCTCGATATGCGGGCTCGTTCCTCGCCCTGCTACTCGATCAGCGGGTTGGTGGTCGAGTGGGCGGCGAGCTTGCGAGACGCCGTATCGAGACCGCGGTGGGGTCAGGCGGTGCGGTGGATCTGGCGGTGCTGGTCGCTCATCGTCACCAGGGCTGGGCCGACGAGGCCGACGGCGATGAGTCCGCCGGCGAGGGCGAGGACGGACGCGGCCTCCCACGAGGACCAGTCCACGGCTCCGGTGTTGCAGGCCAGTGCCACCAGTTCGGCGACGCCGATGCCGAACATCGCCTTCATGCCGGCGCCGAGGCGCATGAGGTCGTCCTCGGCGAGGGCGCCGAGCAGGCCGACGCCCAGACCCACGCACCAGACGCCCAGGACGCGCGCGTCGAGGAGGTTGGTGTCCCACGGGATCCGCTGGCTCCAGAACGCCGGCGCGCCGATCAGGCCCACCCCGAGTCCGAAGTGCGCCGAGCCGAGGATCGCCACGAGCGGCTTCGTCCAGCCCGGGAACGGGACGAGGACGGCCAGATCGAGGCGCGGTTCACGGAACTGCGAGATGAGCATCGGGATGGCGAACAGGGCCAGCGCCGTGATGCCGACCAGCCACAGCAGCATGTAGACGGCATTGCGCGGGGCATCGTCGAGGACGAACGTGCCGATCGTGGTGGTGAGCAGCAGGCCCCACACGATGACCACGACCGGGGCGACGAGGACGCGGGCGTCCTCCCACAACAGCACGCGCGACGCCGCGACGAGGGCGGGCAGGATGCCGACCAGCGCCGCGCCGACGAGGGCGAGCGTCAGCGGCGAGGCGACCTCCCACGGCGACACGTGATGGTCGAAGAAGCTGGAGATGAACATCGCCGGACCCGTGAACGACAGCAGCAGGACGACGAACATCAGGTACATCGACGTACCGGGGGCCAGTTCGCGGCCCGCCAACTCCTCGGCGTCGACGGTCGCGGTCTGCGGGATGTCGGTCATGCGTCAGGAGAAGTCGGATGCCGTGCGGCGCGCGATGTCCAGGAATGACTGCCGAGATTCGAGGTTCTCGCGCAACTTCTTGGCCTTGTTCTTGTCACCTGCGGCCTCGGCCTTGTCGAGCGCCGCCTGCGTCTCGGCGATCGCCGTCTCCAGCTTGGAGATCATGTCGTCGGCGCGGGCGGACTTCTCCGGATCGGTGCGCTTCCACTCCTGGTCGCCGGCGTCACGAATCGCGCGCTCGACGGTGCGGATGCGTCCCTCGAGGTCCTTCATCGAGTCGCGGGGGACCTTGCCGGCCGCCTCCCAGCGCTCGGCGATGCCGTGCCAGACCTTGCGGGTGGCCTCGAGATCCTTGATGGGCAGCAGTGCCTCGGCCTCGACGAGCAGTTCGCGCTTGACCTCGGCGTTCGCCTCGAACTCCTGATCCTGCGCGGCGTTGGCGGCCTCACGGGCCGAGAAGAAGACGTCCTGGGCGGCGCAGGATCAGGAGTTCGAGGCGAACGCCGAGGTCAAGCGCGAACTG
>CAYXFT010000114.1:0-8772 GCA_964464335.1 uncultured Aeromicrobium sp. | reverse complement strand
TGCACACGCCACGCCGCTGGGGCGAACCCTTGAGGGCCGGCGTGTTGGTCTTGACGACCTTGCTCTGGCGGCCCTTGCGGACAAGCTGGTTGATGGTGGGCACAGTGCCTCTTTCTGGGAATTCACCCTGTACGATCGCGGGCGCGCATGCCGCCTCGCGGGTCCTACACGTTCTCCACCGCAGCAGCATCCGGCCACTGTGATCACGGATCATCAGGCCACGGGCCCTTGTCCGTTCGAACGTTGCGCCGACTCTCGTCAGGCACGGTTAGCCATACTACCCGAGCCCGCCGCGTCGGGACAAATCGCGTCGGCCGCCCGGTGGGGATGGTCGGTTCAGGGCACCCGCGGTCCGGCGAAGTACTCCACGGCCGCTCCCCTGGGCGTCACGAGGCTCGCGGGTTCGCGTCCCCACAGCGCCAGATAGAGGTCGACGGCGCTGCCGATGGCCTCGCCCCGGACCTCGACGTCCTGTAGGACGAGGCGCGGCGGCGCCTGCGGATCGTCCTCGTCGGGGGCGACGATCCAATCGCGGTCCAGATCCGTCGCGTACAGCCGGATCGGTGCGTGGACCTCCGGGCGGCGGCCGCGTTCGGTCAGCCTGCGACCGAACACGCGGATGGCCTCGGAGATGCCGTCCGCCGCCACCTCGGGATCGACGTCCCACGTGTGCTCGGGTCGACCGAGGGCCTGCAGCAGGTCGACCCGGTGCACGCAGGTCTCGTGCAGTTGACGGCGCGGCCAGAACGCGGCGACCTCGTCCCCGCGCGAGAAGTTGGGGATGGGCTCGTCGGGGTCGACGGCCTGCAGGGCTGCGATCAGCGCCGTGGCGTTCCCGGCGTACCACTCGTCGAGCGGTTCGGTCACGATCGGCACGGGTTCGTCGGTGATCCGCTGGCCGGACAGCACGATCGCCGCCGCCCACCGATGGATGGCTCCGACGTGCGCGATGAGGTCGCTCGTCGTCCACCCGGGACACGCGGGAACCGGCTCGTCGCCGGCTGCGTGGCCGGCCGACTCGGCGAATCCCGCCATCTCACGACCGAGCAGGATCAAGGGCTCTTCCATGCGTCCATCCTGCCGGGTCCGCTGGCCCGTCGGTCCCCCGGCGGCCGGGGCTCAGTACTCCCCGAGCAGGAGCTGGGCGAGGTGGACGGCGCGGACGCCGGCGAGATCGTCGAGCTGGGTGCGGCAGCTGAAGCCGTCGGCCACCACGACGGCGTCAGGCCCGGCCTCGCGGACTGCCGGCAGCAACTGCTGCTCGGCGACGGCGACCGAGACCTCGTAGTGCCCCTTCTCCACGCCGAAGTTCCCGGCCAGGCCACAACATCCGCCGACCCGCTTCACCGTCGCGCCCGTACGCGAGAGCAACCGCAGGTCGGCCTCGAAACCGATCACCGAGTTCTGGTGGCAGTGCGGCTGGACGACGAGGGTGCGCCCGCTGAGGTCGGGGACGACGAGGTCCTCGCGCCGGCCCAGCAACTCGGCGAGGGTGAACACGCCCTGAGCCACCTCGGCCGCGCGTGGGTCGTCGACCAACTCCACGGCATCGGTGCGCAGGACGGCCAGGCACGACGGCTCGAGCCCGACCACCGGGATCCCGTCGGCGACGAACGGGTGCAGTTGCGCGACCGCGGCGCCCGCGAGTCGGGCAGCCTGGTCGAGCTGGCCGGTCGAGATCCAGGTCAGCCCACAGCACTGCTGGCGCTCGAGGAAACGCACCTCGTACCCGTTCGCCTCCAGCAGTCGCACGGCGGCCCGCCCGGCGTCGGTCGAGAAGTACTCGGTGAACGAGTCGGTCCAGACCAGCACCGGCTCGCCGCCGGAGGCCCGCGTCGATCCGGCGAGCTCCTTCGTCAGGGTGCGCGTCGCGAAGGACGGCAGGCTGCGCCGCTGGTCGACCCCCGCGACCCACCGGGCGAGGTGCACGAGACCGGGGATGCGCAGCGCGAGGTTCGTCAACCGGGCGAACGGTGCACCCAGTCGAGCCCACAACGGCAGCCGGCCGAGCACGTAGTGACTGCGCGGACGCCACCGGCCCCGGTACGTCTGGTGCAGTACCTCGGACTTGTAGCTGGCCATGTCGACGCCCGTCGGGCAGTCGCCCAGGCAGCCCTTGCACGACAGACACAGGTCGAGGGCCTCGTGCACCTCGGGACTGGACCAGCCGCCATCCACGAGGCGGCCGTCGACCATCTCCTGTAGGACGCGCGCACGCCCCCGGGTCGACGACTTCTCGTCGCGGGTCGCCTGGAAAGAGGGGCACATGACCCCCGCGCCCGGAGCTGCCAAGCACTTGCCGACCCCCGTGCAGCGGTGGACCGCGGCGCCGAAGTCACCGCCGTCGTGGAGCAGTCGCAGGCCCTGGCGTCCCTCCGGCATCCCGGCCGGCCATCCCGAACCCATCCCGCGCAGGTCGGCGTCGAGCGGCCGCGGCCGGACGAGCACGCCGGGGTTGAGCAGGTCGTCGGGGTCGAAGACCGCCTTGACCTGCTCGAACAGACCGACCGCGTCGGGCGAGTACATGAGTGGCAACAGCTCGGACCGGGCGCGACCGTCGCCGTGCTCGCCGGAGAACGAACCGCCGTGCTCGGCGGCCAGGGTCGCCGCGTCGGTGAGGAAGGCACGGAAGCCGCGCTTGCCCTCGGGGGCGTCCAGCGGAAAGTCGATGCGCACGTGGACGCAGCCGTCGCCGAAGTGTCCGAACGGCGTGCCGTGGAGGTCGTGCTGGACCAACAACTCCTCGAACCGGCGCAGGTAGTCGCCGAGCCGGTCGGGCGGGACCGCGGCGTCCTCCCAGCCGGAGAGGGCGGGACGGTCCCACACGCGCGAGGCCAGGCCGGCGCCCTCCTCGCGGATCCGCCACAGGACCGCCTGCTCGACCGGCGAGATGACGTGCCGGTGCCCCGAGGAGCCGGACGCACGGACGACCTCGTCGCCGCGCGCCTGCAGCTCGGCCGGGTCCTCGCCGGCGAGTTCGACGTAGAGGAATCCGTCGCCGGCCGGCATGTCCGGCACCGAGGACACTCCGTTGGCCCGGCGGTACACCTCGACGATGCGCCCGCCGAGTCCCTCGCAGGCGACCGGCGCGAACGGCAGCAATGCGGGGACGTGGTCGGCCGCGTCGGCCATCGTCGGGTAGGCGAGCAGGACCAGGTGGCGCACCGGGGCGTCGTGCACCAGGTCGACGGTGGCGCCGAGCATCACCGCGAGCGTCCCCTCGGTACCGGCCAGGAAGGAGGCGACGTCGAAACCGCGCTCCGGCAGCAGGTGTTCGAGGCTGTAGCCGGAGACCTGACGGCCGAAGCGGCCGAACTCCGTGCGGATCGTGGCGAGGTTCGCACCCACGAGGCCGCGCAGCCGTTCGAGCCGCTCGGAGGAGACCGCCACGTCGCGGCCGACCTGCAGCCGCTCCCCCGAGATCGTCAGCAGGTCGAGGGCCGCCACGTTGTCGGCGCTGCGGCCGTAGCCGAGGGCGCGGTTCCCGCACGCGTTGTTGCCGATCATCCCGCCGACGGTGCAGCGCGTGTGGGTCGACGGATCGGGTCCGTAGCGCAGCCCGAGCGGTGCCGCGCCGCGCTGCAGGACCGCGTGGACGACGCCGGGCTGCACCTCGGCGGTGCGCGTGGCCTCGTCGACGGCGAGGATCCGATTCATGTGCTTGGAGAAGTCCAGGACGACGCCCGGACCGATCGCGTTGCCGGCGATCGAGGTCCCCGCGCCGCGCGAGGTCAACGGTGTTCCGGTGTCGTGGCAGGCCTCGATCGCGGCGTGCACCTCGTCGAGGTCGTACGGACGGACCACGACGCGCGGCTCGACCCGGTAGAGCGAGGCATCGGAACTGTAGAGCGCCCGCGTGAGCGAGGAGTCGTCGACGTCGCGCACTCCCGCCCGGCGCAGCGCGGCGACGACGTCGCCGGAGCCCTGGCGGGCGGAGTCGAGCAGGGAGGCGGTCACGGTGGTCCTTCGGCCGAGGCGGTGTTCAGTAGCATGCTACTGCCTCCGGCCGCGAGCGCCGCACGGACACCGCTCGTCCAGGCCTCGTCGACGGGCTCGCCCGCCGCCACCTGCCGCATCAGCAGCACTCCGGTGCGCTCGAGGTGGTCGGCCATCCTCGCCGCGGCGACCTCCGGTTCGTGCCGACCGATCGCCTCGGCCACCGGTGCGTGCTCGGCGGCGACCTCCGTCAACGGCCTGGACCGACCGAACGTCGACACGCCACGGGCCTGGATCGAATCGCGCAGACGGGACACCTCGGCCGCCAGCCGTGGATTCGCCGTCGCCGAGGCCACCAGTCCGTGGAACTCGCGGTCGACCACCGTGAACGCCGCCTCCTGCGCCGCGATGGCATGCGTGCGCAGGGCGTCCACGTTCGCGGTCAGTGCCGCCACGAGTTCGGGCCCGGCGTTCCGGGCGGCGATCGCTGCTGCCGGTACCTCCAGGAGCATCCGCAGCTCGAAGACCTCGCGCACGTCGGCCACGCTGACGCCCCGGATCCGGACGCCACGGTTCTTCTCGACCGACACCAGCCCCAGGTCGGCCAACCGCAGGACCGCCTCGCGCACCGGCGTGCGGGACACCTCGAGCTGCTCGGCCAGCCGATAGATGGAGTGCTGCGATCCCGCCTGCAGGTCGCCCGTGACGATCCGTTCGCGCAACTGCGCGAACACCCGGTCGGTCGTGGTCGGTCGGGCTGTCACGGGGACGAGGTCACCAGAGCTCGACGGAGTCGGAGAGGATCCGGACGACGTCGTCCTCGGTCACCTCGCGCGGTGCCGTCGCCAGCAGACGCTGCTGCTTGAGCGTGCCCTCGGCCAACGACGGCAGGTCGGCCTGGCCGAAGCCGATCTCGGCCAGCCCAGACGGAACCCCCACGTCGCGCATGACCGAGGTCAGCACCTGCGGCAGCAGCTCGGCCGGGTCGGACGGCATCGTGGCATCGGGATCCAGCAGACGCGCCGCGCGGACATGGCGATCCGGAGCCGCCTCGAACGTGAACCGGAACGCCGCCGGGGCCGTCATCGAGACGGCCATGCCGTGCGGCACGAGTCCGTGTCCGGTCGTGCCGTCCGGCTCGGGGTAGTCGCCCGGGTGGAAGTCGCCGACCTGGCCGGCGATCGGGTACGCGTTGGCGTGCGGGATGTGGACGCCGGCGTTGCCGAAGCCGAGTCCTGCGAAGGTCGCCGCCATCGCCATCTGCTCGCGCGCCGCGACGTCGTCGCCGTGGTTGACGGCGGCACGGAAGGCCCCGCTCATCAGCGTGAGCGCCTTCTCCGACCACAGGTCCGCGATGGGGTTGGAGCCGCAGTACGGCACCCGCTCGCCGGCCTGCTTGGCCTCGTACGAGGTGTACGGCCGGGCCGTGTAGCTCTCGAGCGCGTGACAGAGGATGTCCAGACCCGAGGCGGCCGTGACGCCCGCGGGCTGGGTGAGGGTCAACTCCGGATCGACGACGGCGTACGTGGGACGCAGGGCCGCGTGCGAGATGCCGGTCTTGACGTGCTGGGCCACGACGTCGAGGACGCAGATCGTCGTGCTCTCGCTGCCGGTGCCGGTCGTCGTGGGCACGGCGATCAGCGGCAGCAACGGCCGTGCCGGTGCCTGGCCCCGGCCGACCGGCACGTTGATGTAGTCCATCAGTTCACCGTCGTTCGTGACGAGCAGGTTGACGGCCTTGGCGGTGTCGATGCTGCTGCCGCCACCGACGGCGAGGACGACGTCGAACGGACCGTTGGCCCGCGCGAACTCGATCGCCGTCTGCAGGCTGGCGTCGGTGGGCTCGACCCGGGTGCCGTCGAAGACGACAGCCTCGACGCCGGTCGCGCTGATCTGGTCGGCGATCTCCCCCGGTGCCCCGGTCGCCGCGACGCCGGCGTCGGTGACGATCAGGACCCGCTTCGGCGCGAATCGGGCGAGGTCATGGGCGATCTCGTGGCGTGCACCAGGCCCGAATTTCAGGGCGGGCGCTCCGTAGGTGAAGATCGCTTCGGGCTGGCTGGGCGCGAACATGGAGATCACCATACGACGCCACCGGCTACCCTTGAGGTTCCACACCTGCCCGAGGGGATCGATGCGCCGCCGTACGACCGCCGCCGCTGCCGCGGCGTTCCTGCTCCTTGCGTTGGGCGCGTGCACCGCCGATGGGATCTCCGGCTCACCGGACGCCACCTCGGCCGCACCGGAGATCGACTCCCACGAATCCGGGCCGGCCAGTCCGATCGCCTACGGCCTCGTGGTCCCCACCGGAGCCGTCCAGCTGGGCCCGCTGGTCCGCTACCGCAGCGAGCGGCTGATCGAGGCCTACAAGCCCGAACTCGAGGCCGTGCAGGCCGAGAACGCGCTCGAGGAAGAGCGCGAACAGGCCAGCGAGCCCACGCCCAGCACGCCGTCGACGACGCCCACCGAGGACAACAAGCCCGAGGGCGACGCATTCGAGGAACTCGAGAATCCGCCGAAGCCCGACACGTTCGTCTCGCTCATGCGCATCAACGGCCAGCCGACCGTCGTCGTGCGTCGCCTGCTGGCCGAGTTGTCGGTGCTCCTGCCCGACGCGGGCATCGTCACCGACGACCTCGCGGAGTACTGCAAGGCCACGGACCGCCGCGTCACCGGCTGCGCCCTCGACCTGACCGGCACGACGCCGGGCGGACGCGACCTGCACATACAGCTGACCGTCGATCCGGGCGACGTGACGACCCGGACGGGCAACGTCGCCTCGCTGGAGCGTCCGGTCATGACCCTCACGGTCGCGAACGTGGGCGACCCCCGCGCCGGCCAGGAGGATCGCTCGACCGAGGAGTTCGGCGACCTGCCCGACACCGAGACGACCGAACAGTCCGGCTGGATCTGGCCGAAGATGGACGAGGACGCGCCCGCGGACGGCCCCGTGATCGACGGCTACACGCCGCCTACCAGCGCCACCGTGCTGCTCTCGGGAACCCAACCGCAGTTCGCGACGATGACGACGCTGCGCGCCTCCATCGCGACCGAGATCACGGACACGTTCACCAGTGAGCGCCTCGGCGACGTGACCCCGAAGCGTGACGTCATCTCCGACCTGAACGAGGTCATCGTCACCACGTGGGGCACCGCCGCGGACGGCACCGTCGTCCGGACGGTCCACACGCTCTCGGCGCGCGGCAACTACCTCTCGTTGTTCGTCACCCCGAAGTCCTGAGCCCGCCCCACTAGAGTCGGTCGGGATGAGCGAGCGCCAGCGAGTGAAACATCCAGAATCACGAATCGCGCCATCGGCATACGCTGCACTTCTCGAGGCGGTGGCGCGATGAGCCGCCTCGATCCGCTGCCGATCTCGACGTCGACTCCCAAGGAGCGCGTCGCGTACCTGGACAACGCGCGCTACTGGGTGATGTTGCTCGTGGTCATCGGGCACTCCCTCACCGAGTTGGTGGTGATGGACTCCGCGCGCGGGATCTACTCGTGGATCTACCTGTTCCACATGCCGTTCTTCGTGCTGATCTCTGGCTACACGGCTCGGCACTACGTCGGTGACTTCCGCCAGATCCGGCGCATCGTGTCGACCCTGATCGTGCCGTACCTGATCGTCGAGACCGGTCTGCAGCTGATCACGCGGCACTACGACGGCGAGCCCGAGCACCTCATGATCCTGTCGCCGCAGTGGCTGGGCTGGTTCCTGGCGGCGCTGTTCATCTGGCGTCTGACGACCCCGATCTGGCGGGCGTTGAAGTACCCGATCGCGACGTCGGTGGTGATCTCGCTGGCCGCCGGGCTGATCGAGATCCCCAACGTGCTCGCCCTGCCGAAGGTGCTGGGGCTGTTGCCCTTCTACGTCATCGGGCTGCACTTCGACCGGCGCATGTTCCTGTGGCTCGGCCGGACCACCAACCGCGTGATCGCCGCCGCACTGCTCGGCGGCACGTTCGTGTTCTGCCAGCTCTACGCGGGCTCGCTCGCCGACCGGTGGCCGACGACCCTGTGGCTGCTGTGGAAGTCCCGCTACGACGAACTCGGGGTCGCTCCACTCGAGGGCGTCCTGGTGCGTGCCGTGCTGCTGGTCGTGGCCTTCACGCTGACCTGCTCGGCGCTGTCACTGGTCCCCCGCGGTCGCTCGTGGACGACGGCGCTGGGCGGCCGCACGTTCTACTGCTATCTGCTGCACGGTTTCGTGATCGTGTGGCTGGACCGGCACTTCGACCTGTGGGCGCAGATCGAGCCGTTTGGCGCGAAGGCCGTCCTCGGCTGCATCATCGCCGCGATCATCGTGGCGAACCTGCTGATGACCAAGCCCGTCGCCACCGTCTTCCGCCCCGTGTTCGAACCGAAGTTGACGTGGATGTTCCGCGACCCGCGCGAGGACACCCAGCATCTGCCGGGCGATCACCCGGACGTGTGGGACCGCGGCCTCGAGCGGATCACGCCGCCGTCCCAGGCCGGGATACAACCCCCGCGCGTGATCTGAGCCGGCACCCGGACAAGACGAAGGGGCCCTGCCGATCGGCAGGGCCCCTTCGTTCGTGACTCAGTTGTCGAAGCTGAAGTCGTAGTCGTCCAACGCCACCGGCGCCGAGTCCGGCGCTCCGAACTGGTAGTCGAAGCTGTCGTAGCCGGTGACCGCGTAGGCGTTCTGACGCGCCTCCTCGGTCGGCTCGACCCGGATGTTCCGGTACCGCTCCAGGCCGGTGCCGGCCGGGATCAGCTTGCCGATGATGATGTTCTCCTTCAGACCGCGCAGCGAGTCCGACTTGCCCTGGATCGCGGCCTCGGTGAGGACGCGGGTCGTCTCCTGGAAGG
>CAYXFT010000113.1:0-8842 GCA_964464335.1 uncultured Aeromicrobium sp. | reverse complement strand
GCCGCGCCCGCGTGGTCGACGGTGCCCCACTCCACGGCGTCGGCGACCCGCAGGGACGATCCGGCCGCGACGATGACCTGGCCGTTGAGCGTGGAGCGCGCATCGGCGAGGGCACCGACGATCGGCGCGACCAGTTCGGCCCGCATGCGGTCCGCGTGACGCGGGTCCATGCCGGTCTCGGTCATCTGGGTGGTCGCGTAGGGCAGCAGCACATTCGTGAACACGCCCTTGCCGGCGCCCTCGACGGCGGCCGTGCGGCCGAAGGCGATGACGGCCCCCTTGCTGGCAGCGTACGCCGAGACCGTCGGCTCACCGTGCAGCCCGGCCGTCGACGCGACCAGGACGAGACGGCCGTGGCCGGCCTGGCGCATGTGGGCCATGGCCGCCGCGGCGACCAGCACGGTGCCGGTGACGTTGATGTCCATGACGCGGGCGAAGTTCTCGGCGGTCGTCTTGTGCAGCATCTGGGGAGCGCTGACCGCCGCGCTGGTGACACACACGTCGAGTCGCCCGAAGGCCTCGAGGGCCTGCGCGACGAGCCGCTCGCCCGTGGCCGGGTCGGCGACGTCGTCGTGGTTGGCCACGGCGCGGCCGCCCGCGGCGATGATCTCTCGCACGACGTGGTCGGCCGGGCCGAGGCCGTCCTCGTCGACGACGCGGTTGCGGTTGTTGACCACGACGGCGGCGCCGAGATCGGCCAGGTGGAGGGCGAAGGCACGACCCAGTCCCCGGCCGCCGCCGGTGACGATCGCGACCCGTCCGACGAGTGATTCGGTCATCGCTTCCTCAGTTCAGTTGGTGGAGATACTCTGCTAGTTGTAGTACGGTGTGACTCAGATGACAAGTCCGCCACGCGGGCGACGACCGAGGAGATTCCCCGAACGCCATGACGGAGCCCGAGACGGAGCCGGCCGCGCCGGCCCCGCGCAACGCGATCGGCCGCATGCTCGGACTCCTCGGCGACCAGTGGACTCTGCTCATCGCGATGCACTCGCTGCTCGGCCTGCGGCGCTTCGGCCAGTTCCACGGCGCGCTGGCGATCTCGAACTCGGTCCTGACGCAACGACTCGCCCGCATGCAGGACACGGGCCTGCTCGACCGCGAGATCTACCGATCGAATCCGCTCCGCGCCGAGTACGTGCCGACCCAGCGCTGTGCGACCCTGTGGCCCACCCTCGTCGCGATCCGCGATTGGGAGGGCCGGTGGGGTTCGGGCATCGACCCCGCCCTGCCGGGACTCGTCCACGCCCCGTGCGGCACCGATCTGGAGACCCATCTGGTGTGCGGTGCCTGCGGCGCGCCGGCCCGCGCCCGCGACGTGAGCGCCGAATGGGGACCCAGCGGCTCGTGGGAGCGGTCCGTGCCCGAGTCCTCGACCCGCCGCCGCCCCGAGGTCGAGCCCTCGGCCGCCGGCCTCTTCCCCGAGACGATGGCGATCTTCGGCAACCGCTGGTCGTCGGCGTTGATCGGTGCGATCTTCCGTGGCCTGACCCGCTTCTCGGACTTCGAGGCCGCGCTCGGCGCGCCGCCCTCACTCATCGCCGACCGCTTGCGGGTGTTCTGCGCGCTGGGCGTCCTCGACGTCGAACAGCACCCCCGCCACCCGGGCCGCCCGGAGTACCAGCTCACGGCGAAGGGGCGCGCCTTCTTCCCCGTGATCGCCACCTCGCTGCACTGGGCGGACGCGTGGCTCGACGATCCCGACGGTCCGGCCGTCCGCCAGACCCACCTTCCCTGCGGCTCACCCTTCGTGGGCCGTCTGGCCTGCCGGTCGTGCAGCGCACCGCTGTCGGCCGCGTCCATCACGATCGTCCCGGCCGGAGCCGACCGGGACACCCAAGGAGGTTCATCATGAATTCACCGCGCACCGTGGCGGACCTGCTCCGCCGCAGCGCCGAGCAGCATCCCGACTCCGCCGCGATCGTCGGCGAGGGCCGCAGTGCCACGTATGCCGATCTGGCGCAGCGCAGCGACCGGGTTGCCGCGGGACTGGTGGCCGCCGAACTGCAGGAGGGCGACCGTGTCGCGTACCTCGCACGCAACGGCACGGAGTTCTGGGAGCTGTTCTTCGGCTCGGCGAAGGCCGGGACGGCGATCGTGCCCCTGAACTTCCGGCTCGCGGCCGACGAGATCGCCTGGATCCTGTCCGACGCCGAACCGGCCGCCCTCATCGTCGAGGACCACCTCACCGAGCTCGTGCCCGCCGACTGGGCCGGGCTGAAGCTGGTGTTCTCCCAAGAGGGCGAGCCGACGGTTCCCGCCGGCTGGCAGACCTTCGAGTCGTGGCTGGCGGACCAGCCGGCCGAAGACCCGCAGCGCGACGTCGCCGGCGACGGGTTGCTTTCGCTCATGTACTCCTCGGGCACGACGGGCCGCCCCAAGGGCGTCACCACGACGTCCGACGCGATGCTGGCCGCCGTCGAGGCGTTCAGCGCCCAGTTCGAGGTCGGCCCGGACACGGTGAGCCTCGTGCCCACGCCGTACTACCACATCGCCGCGGGCGGTTGGTCACTCATCTCGTTGGCCCATGGCGGCAGCATCGTGCAGTTCATCGAGGTCACCCCGCAGAACATGCTGGGGCTCCTGCTGGGCCACCGCGCGACCCACGTGATCATGGTGCCGACGGTCATGCAGCTGTTCATCTCGAACCCGCAGGCCGCGAGCCAGGACTACTCGAGCGTCGAGCACCTCGTGTACGGCGGCTCCCCGATCTCCGAGACCGTCATGCTCGGCGCACAGGAGGTTTTCCAGGCCAAGCTCTCGCAGAGCTACGGCCTGACCGAGA
The DNA here is from genome assembly GCA_964464335.1 of uncultured Aeromicrobium sp. Taxonomy (GTDB): domain Bacteria; phylum Actinomycetota; class Actinomycetes; order Propionibacteriales; family Nocardioidaceae; genus Aeromicrobium. The sequence goes on along the minus strand of CAYXFT010000113.1, from coordinate 6,057 downwards.
CGATCGGCGTCACCACGATCCTGCGACCGGACGACCATGTCGTCGGGGTCGACAGCAAGCTGCAGTCCGCCGGTCGGGCCGTACCCGGCGTCGAGGTCAAGGTCGTCGACCCCACCACAGGCGAGGACTGCCCCACCGGCACCGTCGGCGAGGTCGTCACCCGCGGCGCGAACGTCACCGACTCGTACTGGCGTCGCGACGAGGCCACCGCCGAGGCGTTCTGGCCCGGCGGCTGGTTCCGCACCGGAGACGCCGGCCACCTCGACGAGGACGGCTACCTGTTCCTGAAGGACCGCCTCAAGGACATGGTCGTCAGCGGCGGCGAGAACGTGTATCCCGCGGAGGTCGAGAACGTCCTGATGTCGCACCCGGCCGTACAGGAGGTCGCCGTGATCGGCATCCCCTCCGAACGTTGGGGCGAGACCCCACACGCGGTCGTGGTCGCCAAGCAGGGCGAGTCCGTCGACCCGGCCGAGCTGATCGCGTTCACGCGCGAGCGGCTGGCCCACTACAAGTGCCCGACCTCCGTCGAGGTCATCGATCTGCTTCCCCGCAATCCGTCGGGGAAGATCCTCAAACGCGAGCTGCGCGCGCCCCACTGGGACGCCGTGGCCGGAAGGAACATCGGATGAGCGAATCGTGGACCATCATGCGTCAGATCGTGGTGGGCGCAGCCGACCTCGCGGAGACCAGTGAGACGGTGCGTCGCACCTTCAACCTGTCCCCGGGTTTCCCCGACGAACTGTTGGAGGAGATCGGCCTGGCCGACGAGACGATCCCCGTGGGCGACCAGGCCCATCTGGAGATCGTCGGGCCGCTCCGGCCCGACGCGTCGATCAACGGGTGGCTCGCGAAGGTCGGCGGCACCGCCGGCTACTGCCTGTCCGTGCAGGTGCCGGATCTCGAGCCGCACCTGGCCGCGATCGAGAAGGCGGGGGTGCGGCTGGCGATCCAGACCGAGGCCTACGGCCGACGGATCGTCCAGACCCACCCGGGCGACATGGGCCTGCTCGTCGAGCTCGACGAGATCCCCGAGCCGGGCGAATGGTTCTGGGACCACCTCGAGCACCCGCCGTCGCCGAACCCGTACATCGACGACGTCGTGGCCGTCGACCTGGCCAGCCCGGACCCGGCGGCCCGCGCCGAGCTGTGGGCCGCGGTGTTCTGCACCGACCTCGAGGAGCGAGACGGTGTGCCGTTCCTGCGACTCGGCTCGCGTGAGGTGCGCTTCGTCAAGGACGACACGCCCCGGCTCAGCGCCATCGAGGTGCACGCGACCGCGGCGGGCGCCGACCTGCCCGAGCAGTTCGAGCTGGGTCGCCTGACGTTCCGGGTGCACCAGCCCTGAGCCCGCGCGGACAGTACGCGTCAGTGCGACGCGTACTGCTCGCGCAGCCGGTTCTTCAGCAGCTTGCCGTTCGCGTTGAGCGGCAGCTGGTCGACGAAGGCCACGTCGACGGGGCACTTGAAGTGCGCCAGTCGCGCACGTGCGAAGGCGATCACGCCGGCGGCGTCGAGACGCTCCCCCGCCTCGCCGGCCACGCGGACGACGATGGCCATCGGCGATTCGCCCCAGCGTTCCGAGGACACTCCGATGACCGCCACCTGGGCGATGCCGGGGTGATCGGTCAGGACGCTCTCGACCTCCGCGGGATACACGTTCTCGCCACCGCTGACGATCATGTCCTTGAGCCGGTCGTGCAGGTACAGGTAGCCGTCCTCGTCCACGGAGCCGCCGTCGCCGGTGTGCAACCAGCCGTCGGCGTCGATCGTCGCGGCCGTCGTGTCGGGCTGGTTCCAGTAGCCCTTCATGACGTTCCCGCCGCGGATGAGCACCTCGCCGCGCTGGCCCGTCGGCACGTCCTCGCCCGTGGCTGGGTCCACGATGCGGATCCGGTTGTTCGCCACGGGAAGGCCGACCGAGCGGAGCCGGTGGACCGTCTCCGGGGTCGGCCGGTGGTCGTCGGGGCCGAGGATCGTGACGCCGCCCGTCGACTCGGTGAGGCCGTAGCCCTGGAAGAACTGGCAGCCGAACACGTCGGTCGCCTCGTGCGCGACGGGCTCGGGCATCGGCGCGCCGCCGTAGAGGATCCAGCGCAGCGCGCTCCAGTCGCCCTCGCGGACCTCGGGCAGGCCGACCAGGAACTGGATCACGGTCGGCACCATCACGGCGTGGCTGACGCGGTGCTCCTGCAGGACCCGGCACAGGTCCGACGGGGACGTGGGATTGACCAACAGCAGGGCGGCCCCCTTCAGGTTCGCCATCAGCGCGAGCCCGAAGCCAGTGACGTGGAAGAACGGCACGGGCGCGAACGCCACGCTGTCGATGTCGAAGCTCACGAGATCGGACGTCGCCGCCAAGGCCGTGCCGAGGTTGTTGCCCGTGAGCTCGATCCCCTTCGGCCGCCCGGTGGTCCCGGAGGTGTAGAACATCAGCGCCGTCTCGTCGGGGTCGCGTTCGTACCCCGGGTCCGTCGCGGTCGCGTCGGACGCCCAGTCCGCGAGCGCGTCCCACCCGTCGGTCTCGGCCACGGTGACGAGGCGCTCGACGCCCTCCACCGCGGCGAGTGCGGGCGCATGGGACTCCATTCCCGCACCGAGGACGACGACCCGCGGCCGGGCGTCGTCCAGGATGTACTCGAACTCCGGCACGGAGAGCCGGAAGTTCAGCGGCATCGCGATGGCGCCGACCTTGCTCGCGCCGTAGAGCACGTCGAAGAAGGTGGGGGCGTTCTCGCCGATGTAGCAGACCCCGTCGCCCGGCTGCACACCATCGCGCTCGAGCGCCCGGGCGACCCGGTTCGACGCCGCATCGAGTTCGGCGAACGTCGTGTTCCCGGTCGGCTCGACGACGGCCACGGCGTCCGGGATCGTCGCGCCTGTGCGACGCAGGACGTCCTCCAGCCGGGAGAACCGCGAGCCGTCGACGTGCTCGGCCCAGTCGAGGTCCATGACGGTCATGCCTTCGTGCTCAGCTGGTCGACGAACAGGAGCTTGCCGAGCCCTCGTTCGTACCGGACCGGGTCCATCGCGAGGCGGGCACGCGACTCGACCGCCATCCGGTCGGTGTCGACGGTCCATTCGCCACGTGCCATGGCGCGCAGCCCGATCCGGGCGATGTCGGCCGGATCCTCCTTGTGGCCGTCGACGTGCTCGGCCATGCGGGTGGCGACCGAGCCCACGATGAGCGAAGTGACGCCGATGTCCAGCGGGCCGAGCTCGGCGCGGGCGATCCCGCCGAGGTAGAGCGCCGCGGCCTTCGACGGGGAGTAGCCGCCCATGAAGGCCGTCGGGGCGATCGCGGCGACGGACAGCACGTTGACGATCGCGCCGCCGCCGTTGCCGGAGATCACCGGGGCGAAGGCGCGGGTCGTCTCGAGCGGGCCGAAGTAGTTGACCTCCATCTCGCGACGGGCCGCGTCCGGGTCCTGGGCCAGGACGAGCCGGTCGCCGGCGTGCAGTCCGGCGTTGTTGATCAGCACGGTGGCGTCCGCGCACTGCTCGGCGGCGGCGGCCACGGCCGCGCGGTCCGTGACCTCGAGGGCGACGGGGACGGCGGCGGTGGCGCGCAGTTCGTCGGTCAGGTCGTCCACGTCTCGGACGCCGGCATAAACCTTCGTCGCGCCGGCGGCGAGAGCTTCACGCACAAAGGCCAGGCCGATACCGCGATTGGCCCCGGTGACGACGACGACGCTGCCCTCGATGGGAGTGCGGCGGTTGCCGCTGGTGGCGTTGCCCATGAATACCCTCTTCTACTCACTCCGTTTATTGTAGTAATGTGTATCACACTGTTAGTTGAAGTGTCATGACCCAGGAGCTCAGATGGCGATGAAGCGCGGCCTGCATCCGGCCGACAAGGTCCGTGACTACCAGTCCCGCGGTTGGTGGTCCGACGAGACGGTCGACCAGCTTTATCTGAAGCAGGTCACGTCGCGCGCCGACGAGCTCGCGCTCGTCGACCCGGCCAACCGGGAGGCGCTGCTCGGTTCGGCTCCACGCCGCCTCACCTGGGCCGAACTGGACGACGAGGTCGTCGCGCTGGCCGCACGCCTCGACGAGCTGGGGCTGCGCCGCGGCGACGTGCTCGGTGTGCAGCTGCCGAACGCGATCGAGCTGGTCGAGGTCTACCTCGCCGCGTGGCTGTTGGGGATCGTCGTCTCGCCGCTGCCGATGCAGTACCGCGAGCGCGAGGTCCTCGGGATGGCCAACCAGGCCGAGTTCGACCTCTTCATCGGTGCCGCGGGCTTCGGCGGCCGCTCCCCCGTGAGCGAGGTCGCCGCCCTCACCGATCGCATCGCGAGCCTGCGCCACGTCGTGGCCTTCGGCGCCGCGGGCGACCTCGGCGAGACCCCTGACAGTGTGACGGCATGGCATCCCCGGCCGGCCACCGCGGACGAGCGTGCCCGCGTCGAGCAGCGTCGCCTCGACGATCCCAACGACGCGAACGACTGCCTCACGATCTGCTGGACCTCCGGTACCGAGAGCGAGCCCAAGGGCGTGCCGCGCACGCATCTGGAGTGGATCGCGATCAGCTGGGCGACGGTCGACGCGCCGCGTGTGGTCGCGGACGACGTCCTGCTCAATCCCTTCCCGATGGTCAACATGGCCGGCATCAACGGCATGTTCCTGCCGTGGCTGCGCACCGGTTGCGTGCTGGTCCAGCACCATCCCTTCGACCTGCCGACGTTCCTGGGTCAGATCTCGACCGAGAAGGTGACGTACACCGTCGCTCCCCCGGCCCTGTTGTGGATGCTGCTGCACAACGAGGCGCTGCTGTCGCAGGTCGACCTGTCCAGCCTGACTCGCCTGGGTTCCGGATCGACTCCCCTGCAACCGGCGATGGTGCGCGGCTGGCAGGAGGCGCACGGCATCGGCGTCATCAACTTCTTCGGCTCGAACGAGGGCATCGGCCTGCTGTCGAGCGTCGAGGACTTCCCCGACGCAGACGAGCGCGCTCAGTACTTCCCGCGCTACGGCGCCCCTGGGGTGACGTGGTCCTCGCGGGTGTCGGACTGGGTCCAGGTCCGGCTCGTGGACCCGACGACCGGCGAGGAGGTCACCGAACCGGGTGCCGTCGGCGAGCTGCGGATCGGCGGCCCTACCGTGTTCGCGGGCTACCTGAACCCCGAGTCGCGGGCGAACCCGTTCGACGAGTTGGGCCAGCTGAAGACCGGTGACCTGTTCGAGATCGCCGGCGACCGCAACCAGTTCCTGCACTACGTGGACCGCGCCAAGGACCTCGTCATCCGCGGCGGCATGAACATCGCGCCGGCCGAGCTGGAGGGTCTGATCGGCGACCATCCCGCCGTCGTCGACGTCGCGGTCGTGGGCGATCCGGACGAGCGCCTGGGCGAGACCGTGGCGGCCGTCGTGACGCTGGCACCCGACACGAGCCTGTCCCTCGACGAGTTGAACGCGTTCCTGCGCGAGAAGAAGATCGCCTCGTACAAGCTGCCCGAACGGCTCGAGATCCGTGACGAGCTGCCCCGCAATCCCGTCGGCAAGGTCCTCAAACGCGACCTGCGCCACTCGCCCGCCTGACATCCACCTCCTGAGGAGTGCCATGACCACCGAACGCCACCCGCACGTCCAGCTGCTCGACCGGATCATCGCCGCCGCCGAGGCCGGCGACCCGGCCGACCTCGCGAACGTCTACACCGACGACGCCGTCATCTGGCACAACAACGACGGCGTCGAGCAGACGGTCGCGCAGAACGCCCGCGTCCTGACGGCGATCGCCCGTCGGGTCAGCGATCGCGAGTACACCGATCGCCGCATCCAGTTGTTCGACGGCGGAGTCGTCCAGCAGCACGTCCTGCGCGGCATCAACGTCAAGAGCGGCGAGCCCGTCGCCCTGCACGCGTGCGTCGTCGTGCAGGTCGGCGAGGACGGCCGGATCACGCGCCTGGACGAGTACATCGACTCGGCAGAAGCGATGCGCTTCAGCGCCTGACCGGCGATCGAGATCAGGTCGAGCCCACGTAGCGCTCGATGTGCCGGAAGGGCGTGTCGAGGTGGCGGTCGTCGAGGTGACCGTGGCTCTTCATGTTGTGGTGT
>CAYXFT010000112.1:6287-8911 GCA_964464335.1 uncultured Aeromicrobium sp. | reverse complement strand
GGCGGCGTGGCCGGCGTGACCAGCACGCGGTTGACGGTGAGGCCCTTGATCTCCATGCCGAGGATGTTCGAGGCGTGCTCGAACGCCTCGTCCGGGGTCTTGGCCAGCTTCACGCCGCCGGCCTTGCCACGGCCGCCGGCCTTGACCTGGGCCTTGACGACCGTGACGCCGCCGAGTTGCTCGGCTGCGGCCTTGGCCTCCTCGGCCGTGGTGACCACGGTGCCGAGGGTGACCGGAACGTTGTGCTTGGCGAAGAGCTCCTTCGCCTGGTACTCCATCAGATCCACAATGAGGTCCTTAGTGGGTTGGATTCGCTCAGAGCCCGGCAGGCGCCGTCGGAACGGCGACGTCCCCGAAGCGCTCGTGACTCTACCTGCCACCAGGGCGGCCATTCGGCACGGGTTACGTAAACGTGAGTTGGATCACCGTCTCGCATGTCGGAACGAACGGGGTGACTTTGGTCTGTGATCACTGGCGTAACACAGGTTTGACATGTCAGCGACTTGGAAGGGGGTACCGGTGTTCGCCTAGACTCGGCGGGTCCGTCCCCCACCCCCCGGAGGCTTCACCGTATGGCCGAAGACGATCGCTCCACCGTGAGCGGTCGGTCGACCCCGAATGCGGTTGACGGACCCCGGAAGGTCGGTGCGCGCCGTGCGCCGCGTCCGGTGGACGCCGATTCGGAGTCCACGATCGTCATGCAGGCGGTCACGGCCGACGCCCCCGCCCCGGAGACGGCACAGACCTACTCGACCGGTCGCCGCGCCAAGACCCCCACGCCCGTGGCCGGTCGTCGCCGCGCGGCCGTCGAGGCACCGACTCCGGTCAAGGCCGATGTCTTCACCGGCACCATCGAGAACGAGGACACGATCGTGTTCCCCGCCGTCGGTGCGCTGCCCGAGGGTCGGATGCCCGGTGCCCGTCGGGCCCGCGCCCGCGCCGCCCGGGCCTCCCGTGCCCGTGGCCGCGCCACCGCGCTGGCCGGCGCCGCGACCGTGGCCATCGCCGCGATCGGCTCGTTGACCATCGCCTCCCCGGCCTCGATCCTGGCCGGCCAGGACGCCGCGCTCGCCAAGAGCTACGTCGGCGCCAATGCCACCAACGCCACGGACGTCTCGCGCAACTTCGACCGCGAACTGGCGGTCCAGAAGCCGATTCAGGCCAAGCAGCTCCAGAAGGCGATCGCCGACTACAACGCCAGCGTCGACAACCAGGCCGCGAAGGTCCAGGACGCGCGCATCAAGAATCAATGGGTCATCCCGGTGGTCGGCTACCGACTCACCGCACGCTTCGGCCAAGGCGGTGGCCTGTGGAGCAGCGGTCGCCACACCGGCCTGGACTTCGCCGGACCGTCCGGGACCCAGATCGTGGCGGTCGCCGGTGGCACCGTCACCTCGGCCGGCTACGAAGGCTCGTACGGCAACCGCACCATCATCACGCTGGCTGACGGCACCGAGATCTGGTACTGCCACCAGAGCGCGATTCACGTCAGCGTGGGCGAAGAGGTCGCCCCCGGTGACCCGATCGGCCTGACCGGCGCGACCGGCAATGTGACCGGCCCCCACCTGCACCTCGAGGTGCACCCGGGTGCCGGCGACGCCGTCGACCCGTACACCTCGCTCGTCGCGCACGGCGTCACGCCGTAACGTTCCGCCCCGCGTGGGGTGATCTCGTGACGCGGCTCGTTCCTCGCCCGCTACTCGATCACCAGCGTCGCCCGGGTGTTACGCGGCTCGTTCCTCGCCTGCTACTCGATCATCGGGGTCGCCCGGGTGTTACGCGGCTCGTTCCTCGCCTGCTACTCGATCATCGGGGTCGCTGATCGAGTAGCTCGCGAGCGCAGCGAGCGGCGTATCGAGATCCTCAGAGCTTTTCCAGCGGCGCGTAGCGCAACAGCAGGCGCTTGACGCCGGCCGACCCGAAGTCGACGCTGGCGACCGACTTCGGACCCGTGCCCTCGACTGCGACCACGGTGCCGAGCCCGAAACTGTCGTGGGTGACCCGGTCGCCGGGTGTCAGCGCGACGACGTCCTGGGTCGTGCGCTTGGTCGCCCGGGCGGCGACCGCGGAGGAGCGGAACGTGGCCGATGGCGTGCGGGGCGCCCACTGCGTGGGTGCGGACGCCTGACGCTTCCAGTCGACGAGCGTCGGCGGGATCTCGTCGAGGAATCGCGACGGCGGGTTGTAGGCCGGGGCACCCCACGCCGAGCGGACGCTGGCCCGGGTCAGGTACAGGCGCTGGCGGGCGCGCGTGATGCCGACGTAGGCGAGTCGGCGCTCCTCCTGCAGTTCCTTCGGATCGCCGATCGACCGCATGTGCGGGAAGACGCCGTCCTCGAGTCCGGTGAGGAACACGACGGGGAACTCCAGGCCCTTGGCGGTGTGCAGGGTCATCAGGGTGACGACACCGTCCTCGGAGTCGGGGATCGCGTCGGCGTCGGCGACGAGGGCCACCTGCTCGAGGAAGGCGTCGAGGGAGCCGGGCGTCAGATCCACCGCGGCATCGGCGGCGTCGACGGTGCCCTCCTCGGCGGTGACGTCGGAGGCGCCGGCGACGAACTCACGCGCGACGGCGACGAGCTCGGCCAGGTTCTCGACGCGGGTCTCGTCCTGCGGGTCGTTGC
>CAYXFT010000112.1:5856-6277 GCA_964464335.1 uncultured Aeromicrobium sp. | reverse complement strand
GCTCTGTTCGAGGGTCGTGAGGTACCCCGACCGGGTGAGTGCCGCCTCGAGCACGGCGTCGGCCGGTGCCCCGGATGCGGCCAGGTCCCTCAGCGCCCCCATCATCTCGGCGAACGCGGCGACGGCCGAGCGTGATCGGGTGGCCAGCTCGTCGATCTCGTCGACGCGGGTCATCGCGTCCCAGAAGCCGATGTCGTGCCGGGCGGCGAACCGCTCCAGGGCGCTCTCGGCCCGGGCACCGATGCCACGCTTGGGCTCGTTGAGGATGCGACGCAGCGAGACGGTGTCGCGGGGATTGACCAAGGACCGCACGTACGCCAGCGCGTCCTTGACCTCCTTGCGCTCGTAGAAGCGCACGCCCCCGACGACGCGGTACGGCAGGCCGACGCGGATGAACACCTCCTCGAACACACGTGACTGC
>CAYXFT010000112.1:0-5846 GCA_964464335.1 uncultured Aeromicrobium sp. | reverse complement strand
GGCCTCGTCGCGTTCGTCGTCGCCGACGTAGCCCACGAGGGGCTCGCCGTCGCCCTCGGCCGACCAGAGCTTCTTGTCCTGGCGGCCGGTGTTGCGGCTGATCACGCCGTTGGCCGCCGCCAGGATGTTCTGGGTCGAGCGGTAGTTCTGCTCGAGCATGACGGTGGCGGCGTTCGGGAAGTCGGTCTCGAACTCGAGGATGTTGCGGATGCTCGCGCCGCGGAACGCATAGATCGACTGGTCGGAGTCGCCGACGACCATGAGGTCGGACTCGGGGTCGCACAGCTCCTTCACGAGTGTGTACTGGGCGTGGTTCGTGTCCTGGTACTCGTCGACGAGGACGTGGCGGAAGCGCCGGCGGTACGTCTCGCGGACCTCGGGGAACGCCTGGAACAGGTGGACCGTGTTCATGATCAGGTCGTCGAAGTCCATCGCGTTCGCCGCGCGCAGGCGCCGCTGGTACTCGGCGTAGCAGGCGGCGTACGTCTCCTCGGTGGGGTTGGCGGTCTTGCGGGCCGCCTCCTCGTGATCGATCAGTTCGTTCTTCTGGTTCGAGACCCAGTGCAGGACCGCGCGCGGATTGACCTTCTTCGGGTCGAGGTCCAGGTCGCGGCAGACCAAGGTCATGAGTCGGCGGGAGTCGGCCGCGTCGTAGATCGAGAACGACGAGGTGTAGCTGAACGCGTCCGCCTCGCGGCGCAGGATGCGCACGCAGGCGGAGTGGAACGTGGAGACCCACATCATCCGCGCGCGTCCGCCCACGAGTTCGGCCACGCGCTCGCGCATCTCGGCGGCCGCCTTGTTGGTGAAGGTGATCGCCAGGATCGAGCCGGGGTGCGCTCCCCGCGCCGCGATGAGCCACGCGATGCGCCGGGTCAGGACCCGGGTCTTGCCCGAGCCGGCGCCGGCCACCACGAGCAACGGACCGCCCCAGTGCGACACGGCGGTGCGCTGGGCGTCGTTGAGGCCCTCGAGCAGCGCGTCGGATCTGGCCTTGCGCTGCTCGGCGGAGGGCTTGTCGGGTGCAGCGGCCGAGGGCTTCGCGGGGCGGGCGGAGGGCACAGGAAATGGCAGGGTCATCGCAGGTTCAGCCTAGTCGCGGGCACCGACACCCCTCCGGGCAGCCGCGCGGATCGCGGCAGGTCCGCAGGGCTGCGTGGTGTCCTCACAGGAGTTGTCTCGTTTCGGAGTGGACGCCGGGGCCACTTGCATATCATCAGTCTCACAAGTCGAGACAGGTCACTCGACGCGGGACTGGTCGGGGAGTGTCGAGATGGGTGCTGTGGCAGGGTTTCGCGACGTGTTGCGCGCGGGTGGTCGGGGACTCGTTCGCGTGATCGGGGTGGTCGCCCTCGTGCTCGCCGTGCTCGGCCTGCCTGCAACGGCCGCATCGGCCGCAGGGACGGGCACCATCACGGGTTCGGTCACGACGCCGGACGGTCCGCTGGCTGGAACGGTCGCCGTGACGGCGTTCCGGTGGGACGACGGGACGTCCACCTGGCAGTTCGATGGACTGTTGCGCTACCAGAGCGCGTCCGCCTTCACCGTGAGCGACCTGGCTCCCGGCACGTACCAACTCAAGTTCGGCGATCCGGCATCTCGCTCGCCGTATCTCCCGACCTTCCACCCGAACGCCCTGGCGGTCGAGGACGGTTCGCCGATCGAGGTCAGGTCGGGCGAGACCACCGCGATCGGCGAGTCCGTCCTGCGCGTCGGCGGCACGATTTCGGGGAACGTGACGCTTCCGGCCGGAGTGGACCTGGCCCAGCCGCTCGGCGCATCGGCGGAGCGCCTCAACGAGGACGGAGTGCCGCAGTCGGTCCGCAGCGCCTTGGTGGACCCGGTGACCGGCCACTATCGCATCGTCGGTCTTCCCGATGGCGACTTCGTCCTGCGATTCGACACGACGTCCTACGGGATCACGGACGAGTACTACGACGGGGTCGTCGTCCCGGAGCTGGCCACGAAGGTCTCCATTCGCGACGCAGGGCAGGTCGACGGCATCGATGCGAGTCTGGATCCCTACACCAGCTTGATCGGGTCCGTGCGCGATCAGTACGGCGACCCCGCGCACGCACGCGTCGTCCTCTACCGATGGGAGCCGACGGTCCAGCGGTGGCGCCAGCACGCGACGAAGGAGACCACCGAGCGCACGGGCAACTACGAGCTGACGATGGTTCCGCCGGGCCAGTACCGGCTGCGGTTCGAGCTCTTCGACGAGCCCGAGGTGGCCGACGTCTTCAACGGTGGAACCGCGTCGTTCGAGGACGCCCCGAGGATCGAGGTGGCCGGCTCGTCGCCCGTGCGGGGCCTCGATGCCCGGTTCGGCACCGGCCTCGAGATCAGCGGCCTGGTGCGCGACCCCGATGGTGACCCGGCCGTCGCCACCGTGTCGGCGCTGGAGTGGGACGATTACCGGCAGACGTGGGTAACGCGCCGCGAGGTGGCAACCTCCGACGGCACCTACGCGATCCGCGGGCTCCACCCCGGTGCGTACATGTTGCGTTTCCGATCCGAGGATCTGGGACTGCACCCTCAGTTCCACGACGGCTCCTTCTCCCCTGATGTGGCAAACCCCCTGCAACTGTCGACGTCGTTGACCGGCGTGGACCTTCAGTTGCGCGACGACGACCTCGCGGGGGCGATTCGCGGCACCGTCAGCGGTACGAGCGATCGCCCGTTCGCCGGGATCGTGCGCGCCCGAGCCGCGGCCGACGACACGGTGGTGTCGACAGCGACCCCCGGAACCGGCGGCTCGTATGTCCTGCGCGGACTCGCGCCGGGTGCCTACCGCGTGGAGTTCGACGCGTCCGCATCCGCGGGTCTGGTCGACGAGTACTACGACGACGCGACCGACGCGGCCTCGTCAACCACCGTTTCCGTGGCGACGAAGCAGACGGTCTCGCCGGTCGATGCGGTGCTCGCGCCCGACGCCGCCGTGGGCGGAGTGGCGGGCCGCGTGACGGGCCCGGACGGCACGCCGGTATCCGGGGCGGTCCAGGTCAAGCGCCCGAACGGCAGTCTCGTCACGCGGATCCGGACGGATCCCAGCACCGGCGACTACCGGATCTGGGGGCTCGCTCCCGGCGCCTATCGGATCCAGGCCGATCCTGATCACCCGCAGATGCGGGAGGTCTCCTACGGGGAAGAGAGCCAGGCGTGGCCGCCGACGGTGGACGTCGTGGCCGGCTCGATGCTGTCCGGCCTCGACATCTCCGTGGACTGTGTCGGGCCGTGCTCCGGCACGCCGACGGTCTCGGGGACGGCTCGGGTCGGCGAGACCCTGACCGTGGATCCTGGGTTGTGGACCCCGGCGGCCACGACCTTCCGCTACCAGTGGTTCCACGGTGCGACGGGGGACCTGATCCCCGGCGCCACCGGCCGGACCTACACACTCACCGGTGCCGACCTCGGTCACCGGATGTGGGTGTCGGTGACGGGCGACTTCGCGGGGAAGTCGGCCGGAGCGAACGGGGTCCTCAAGCCCTACGTCGTCGAGGGAGTCTCCGTCGCCGGCACCGTCGATCTCGTGGGGACGCCCGCTGTGGGCCATTCGGTCGAGGCGACGCTGCAGGGCTGGGCGCCCGAGAATGCGACGATCACGTACGCGTGGTTCCGCAACGGGGTCCTCGTCGAGGAGGAACGCAGTGCGCGCATGCCCTTCGAGCCCGTCGACCTGGGCGCCGAGTACCGGGTGCGGGTCACGGCGACCGCCATCGGCTACCCGGCTCGAGTCGCAACGTCAGCCCCGGTCACGGTACGCAGCGGCGCCGTCGTCGCCGGGACGGTCGCGATCAGCGGGAGCCCTCACCTCGATGGTCGGTTGACCGCAACTCCCTCGCGGAGCTGGTCGTCGGCGGCGTTCAGCTATCAGTGGCTTCGCGGCGGCGTGGCGATCTCGGGCGCCACCCGGAACGTGTACCGACCGACCTCCGCCGACCTCGGACGCCGACTCTCCGTGCGGGTGACGGGATCCTCGCCGGCGTCCGCCTCGGCCTCCGCCACCTCCGCGGCGACGCCGGCCGTCAAGTCGGTCACCTCGATGGTGGTCTCGTCGCAGCCGTCCAAGAAGCGGGTGGCATTGTCGATTCGAGTGCGGGCCAAGGCGGCCAGCCCCACCGGCGTGATCCGGGTGCGTGTCGACGGCAAGGTGCGCAAGTCCGTCCGGTTGAAGGACGGCCGGGCGAGCGTCGTCGTCCGCGGGCTCAGCAAGGGCAAGCACCGCCTGAGTGTCGAATACGGCGGTACCTCGAAGGTCACGTCCGCGAAGGTGACCCGGACGGTGCGGACCCGCTGAATGCGGCCGGCGGTCGTGGGTCACATCCGGTCGCGCAGGAACGCGACGGTGCGCTCCATGGACAGCTCCCAGTCGCGCGAGAACGTGTGTCCCTCGCCCGGGTAGGCGTGGAAGGTGAGATCGACACCCGCCTCGCCGAGGGCATCGCGGGTCGCCTCGGCCCACGCGAACGGGCACGACTCGTCGAGCGTGCCGTGGTGCATCAGGACGGCGGCGTCGATGCGGTCGGCGTAGGTTCGCGCGGACAGCTCGCGCCAGAACCGGGGGTTGCGCCGGGTTCCGCCGAAGCGGTCCATGATCTCGTCGGCGACCCCGGTGCGCGACCCGGCCGTCCACTGGCGGAAGTTGTCGACGAACCGCGTGCTGACGGAGGCCCAGACGACGGCCGCGTCCACGATGCCCGGCTGGGCGACCAACGCGTTGAACGTCACGCCCCCGCCCATCGAGCGGCCGGCCATCGCGACCGTCGTGACCTCGGGGAGCTCACGCAGTGCCTTGACGGCGGCGATCGCGTCGCGGGCGTAACCGAGCCGCAGCTCGCGGTTCAGGTCGCTCACGTCGTCCGAACCGGCGTGGCCCCGGTAGTCGGTGTGCAGGACGACGAAGCCCTTGCGCGCCAGGTAGTCCTGCTCGCGGGGCATGCCCTGACCGGTGCGGTAGACGGCGGGATCGATGTAGCCGTGGTTGAGGACGACGGCGGGGAACGGCCCGTCGCCGCGCGGCACGTTCATGATCCCCGAGATCGTCAGCCGGCCACTGCGGTAGGTGACGGCGTACCGCGTGTACGCGTCCGTGCGGGCGAGGACACCGGTGCGTTGGAGCCGGCCCCCGGGGATCTCGTCGTCGAACAGGGCGGGCAGCGAGTGCGGGTTCGTGGCGCGGGGCGTCGGGGCAGGTGCGGTCGGGCTCGTCGCCGTCACGGACGTCGGCGCCGGCGCGGTGGCCTCCTCCCGGCCCGAGGTGCACGCAGCCAGCAGGGCCGCGACGAGCGCGGACGCCACGTACCGGAGGGCGCGCATGGCTCCATCGTGGGCCCTCGGCGGGGCCCGGGCCAGCCCGCAGCTACTCGGCCGACGGGTTCGGTGCCCTCCACTTGCGCTCGAAGGGCAACCGCCAGCTGCTGGGGGCGATCAGCTGGTGGACGCTGTTCGGTCCGTACGTGCCCGGGTCGTAGGGGCGGACCGGCGGCGGGTCTTCGAGCAGCGGCTGGCTGAGCTCCCACAGCCGCTCGATGCCCTCGGCGGTCGTGAACAGCGTGCGCTCGCCGCGCATGGCGTCGTAGATGAGCCGCTCGTACGCCTCCAGCACGGCGCCGGTGTGCTCGGTCTCGTGCATCGCGAACTGCATCGAGAGCTTGTCCAGCCGCATGCCCGGGCCCGGCCGCTTGCCGTAGAACGACAGCGACATGCGCGACGAGTCGGCGAGGTCGAACGTGAGGTGGTCGGGACCGGCCAGGCCCACTCCCGACCCCTGCGGGAACATGCTCTTGGGCGGCTCGCGGAAGGCGATCGAGATGATCCGCGCGCCTTCGGCCATCTTCTTGCCGGTG
>CAYXFT010000111.1:0-8921 GCA_964464335.1 uncultured Aeromicrobium sp. | reverse complement strand
ATCGACATGGGGGCCGTCGACCTGGTGATCCAGGTGTCGGCGCCGCCGTCCGTGGCCTCGGGGCTGCAGCGGGTCGGCCGTGCCGGTCACCAGGTCGGCGAGGTCTCGCGCGGGCTCGTGTTCCCCACCGGCCGCCACGACCTGCTGTCCACGACGGTCACGGTCGAGCGGATGATGCAGGGGCGGATCGAGCGGCTCGCGGTGCCCGCGAACCCGCTCGACATCCTCGCCCAACAGACGATCGCGGCCTGCGCGCTCGAAGCCATCGACGTCGAGGGATGGTTCGAGACGGTGCGCCGGTCGGCACCGTTCGCCGCGCTGCCGCAGGCGGCGTTCGAGGCGACACTCGACCTCGTCGCAGGCAGGTATCCGTCGGACGAGTTCGCCGAACTGCGGCCTCGCGCCGTGTGGGACCGCCAAGCCGGCACGCTGACGGGCCGGCCGGGCGCACAACGACTGGCAGTCACCAGCGGCGGCACGATCCCCGACCGCGGCATGTTCACCGTCGTCATCGCCGGCGAGGAGGGCACGGCAGGGCGCCGCGTCGGCGAACTCGACGAGGAGATGGTCTACGAGTCGCGCATCAACGACGTGATCGCGCTCGGGGCGACCAGTTGGCGGATCCAGGAGATCACCGCCGACCGGGTGATCGTCACGCCCGCGTTCGGCCTGCCGGCGCGGCTGCCGTTCTGGCGCGGCGACGCGGTCGGACGGCCCTTCGAACTGGGTGAGGCCATGGGCGCGTTCCTGCGCGAGCTCGGCTCGCTGTCGCCGGCGAAGATCCGGGCACGGGTCGAGCAGGTCGGCCTCGACGCGTTCGCGACGGGCAACCTCGCGGCGCTGGTGGCCGAACAGCGCGAGGCCACCCGCCACCTGCCCACCGACACGACACTGGTCGTCGAACGGTTCCGCGACGAGGTCGGCGACTGGCGGATCGTGCTGCTGTCGCCGTACGGCCGAGCGGTCCATGCGCCGTGGGCGCTCGTCGTGGGGCGCCGGATCGAGCAGCGCTTCGGTGTCGACGGTGCCGTCGTCGCCTCCGACGACGGCATCGTCGCCCGGGTGCCCGACGTCACCGGCGAGCCACCGGGGGCCGACCTGTTCGAGCTCGACCCCGGTGGCTCGCCGGTGACGTCGGGCACCCCAGGTCACCGAACTGGTCGGCACGTCCGCGTTGTTCGCCTCGCGGTTCCGCGAGTGCGCCGCCCGGGCGCTGTTGTTGCCACGGCGCAACCCCGGAGCCCGGGCGCCGTTGTGGCAACAGCGTCGGCGGGCGGCCATGCTGCTGGACGTCACCCGCAAGTACCCGGACTTCCCGATCCTGCTGGAGACCGCGCGCGAGGTCCTGCAGGACGTCTACGACCTGCCCGCGCTGACCACGTTGGCGCGACGGATCCGTTCGCGCGAGGTCGCGTTCGTCGAGGTCGGCACCGAGACGGCGTCCCCGTTCTCCCAGCGACTGCTGTTCGGCTACGTGGGCGCGTTCCTGTACGACGGCGACCTGCCGCTGGCCGAACGGCGGGCTGCGGCGCTGACGCTCGACCCCGAACTGCTGGGGCAACTGCTCGGCCGGGCCGACCTGCGCGAGTTGCTCGATCCCGAGGTGGTCGCCCGGACCGAGGCGGAACTGCAACGGCTGGTGCCCGAGCGGCACGCCAAGGACATCGAGGGGGTCGCCGACCTCGTGCGGCTGCTGGGACCGCTCACGGCCGACGAGGTGGCCGAGCGCGTCCGCGAGGATTCTCGGCTCGAGGCCGGTGAGTGGTTGCGCGAACTGCGCGATGCTCGGCGCGTCATCGAGGTCCAGGTCGGCGGCCAGCCGCGCTGGGCGGCGGTCGAGGACGCGGGGCGCCTGCGCGAGGCGCTCGGCACCGCGCTGCCGCTGGGCGTCGCCGAGGCGCACCTGAGCGCGAGCACCGATCCCTTGGGCGACCTCGTGGCCCGGTACGCGCGCACCCACGGGCCGTTCACCACCGAGGACGTCGCCGACCGGCTGGCGCTCGGTCCGGCCGTGGTGCGCGATGCGCTCGAGCGGCTGGTCGAGGCGGGCCGGGTCACCCGCGGCGAGTTCCTGCCCGTCGCCACCCACCGCACCGAATGGGTCGACACCGAGGTGCTGCGCCGGCTGCGCAACCGGTCGCTCGCGGCCGCGCGCAAGCAGGTCGAGCCGGTCGACCCGGTCGCGTTCGCGCGGTTCCTTCCCGCGTGGCAGCACGTGTCGCCGCAGGGTTCGGGGCTGCGCGGAGCCGACGGTGTGCTCACGGTCGTCGAGCAACTGGCCGGGGCGGCGCTGCCGGCCAGCGCGTGGGAATCGCTCGTCCTCCCGGCCCGGGTCCGCGACTACTCCCCCGCGATGCTCGACGAGTTGACCGCCGCCGGAGAGATCACGTGGCTCGGCGCCGGCAGCCTGCCCAGCCGCGACGGCTGGATCCGCCTCCTGCCCGCCGATGCCGCAGGTGGATCCCCGGAACCCGCCGGTCGAGCAAACCCGGACACCGCTGGTCGAGTAGCCCCGGACACCGCTGGTCGAGCAAACCCGGACACCGCTGGTCGAGCAAACCCGGACACCGCTGGTCGAGTAGCCCCGGACACCGCTGGTCGAGTAGCCCCGGACACCGCTGGTCGAGTAGCCCCGGCGAGCGAAGCGAGCTCGGGGCGTATCGAGACCACCCGAGCAGTCCTCGACCTCCTCGGCGACTCCGGCGCCTGGCTGTTCTCCGAGATCGCGGTCCGGATCGACGACCCCGACCGCGAAGGACTCGTCGAGACGCTCTGGGAGTTGGTCTGGAGCGGCCGCATCAGCAACGACACGTTTGCTCCCGTGCGCAGTCTCGTGGCCGGTGGTGGTGCGCACCGCACGCGTCGTCCGGCCCCGCGGGCCCGGATGGTCGGCGGCCGGATGCGGGCGCCGAGGGCCGTCGTGCCGCCCATCGCCTCGGGGCGCTGGTTCTCGGTGGCGGTCGGCGGCGAGTCCACCGCCGAGCACCTCGCCCGCGCCGAGACCTTGCTGTCCCGGTACGGCGTCGTCACCCGTGGCTCGGTCCAGGCAGAGCAGACGCCCGGCGGGTTCGCGGCGATCTACCGGGTTCTGCGCGAGATGGAGCAGCAGGGGACGGCGCTGCGCGGCTACTTCGTCGACTCGCTCGGGGCGGCCCAGTTCGCCGCGCCGGGCGTGGTCGATCGGCTGCGGTCGTTCGTCCGCGACGAGGACGAGCCGGCCTCCGACCCGGCGATCACGCTGGCCGCCACCGACCCGGCCAACCCGTTCGGCGCAGCACTGCCGTGGCCCGCTCGCGGCGAGGACGCCGGTCACCGTCCGGCACGCAAGGCCGGTTCGCTCGTGGTGATCCACGACGGCCGCCCCGTGATCTACCTCGAGCGCGGCGGCAAGTCGGCGCTGACCTTCACCGACCACCCGCGGGCGCTCGCCGCGGCCGCCGAGTCGCTGGTGGCCACCGTGCGCCGAGGCCGGCTGGGCCGGCTGACGGTCCAGACCGCCGACAACCAGCCCGTGGCGAGCACGGCCCTCGGAACAGCACTGGCTGCCGCAGGATTCGAGGCGCATCTCAAGGGACTGCGTCTCGATGCGTAGGACCTCGGTGCGCAGGAGCCCCGATGCCTGAGGGTGACACCGCGTGGCGCACCGCGCACCACCTCGACGAGGCGCTGGCGGGTCGGGTCCTGACCGCCACCGAGTTCCGCGTGCCCCGGTACGCGACGGTCGACCTGTCCGGCGAGGTCGTGCGCGAGGTCGTCAGCGTGGGCAAGCACCTGCTGCTGCGCACGGACGATCACACGGTGCACTCCCATCTCAAGATGGAGGGCTCGTGGCACCTCTACCGGCCCACCACCCGCCGGCTGCGTCGGCCCGAGCACACGATCCGCGCGATCGTGCGCACGGACGAGTGGGTCGCGGTGGGCTTCAGCCTGGGGATCGTCGAGGTCCTGCGCCGGGCCGACGAGGAGACCGTCGTGGGTCACCTCGGTCCCGACGTGCTGGCCCCCGACTTCGATCGTGACCTCGCCCTGCGCAACCTCGCCCGCGAGCCGGACGTGACGGTGTTCGTGGCCCTGCACGACCAGCGGAACCTGGCCGGCTTCGGCAACGAGTACGTCAACGAGGTCCTCCATCTGTGCGGGGTCGACCCGCACACGCCGGTCTCGGCCGTCGACCTCGGCCGCGTCGTCGACCGCGGCGTGAAGCTGATCCACGCCAACCGCGACCGCGTCGAACGCTCGTTCACCGGCTCGCTCAAACCCGGTCAGCTGCACTGGGTCTTCGGCCGCGAAGGCCGCCCGTGCCGCCGTTGCGGCACGACGGTGCGAAGGGACGACCTGGGCAGGAAGCCGACCGAACTCAGACGCGTCTTCTGGTGCCCCACCTGCCAACCCGCCCCCGGTCCCACCCTCGGTCCCGCCCCCGGTCCCGCCCTCGGTCCCGCCCCCGGTCCCGCCCCCAGCGGGCGCGATGTGTAGCGGTATCCACATTCTGGGGCCCGATCTGACGGATTCCGGTGGATTTCGCTACAGATCTCGGGCCCGGGACGGGTCTCAGATCCGCTCTTTGAACATCTCGTGCCAGTCCGCGCCGAAGAGCGGCCTCGGGCCTGCGTAGCCACCTCGGACGAGGGCCTCGTGCACGCGGGTCACGATCAGCACCGGCCTCGGTAGGTCGGTGTCGTGGATGACGATCACCGTCCAGCCGTGCTTCTCGAGTCGCTCACGCCGATCGCGCAGCCACCGCCGCTCGTCGGCCGACGCCTCGTGCCACCTCCCGTCGTACTCGACGGCGACCTTGAACCGGGCGTACAACATGTCGACGGTCGCAATCTTGCGGCCGGCATCGTCGAAGACCTTCGCGTTGCAGGCCGGATGCGGCAGCCCCGCGAGGACGAGCATCAGCCGGACGAGGGTCTCCATCGGCGACCGGGCATCCGCGACGAGGTACTGCATCGCCCGGCGCGCCGCGACCACCCCGTCGAGATGCCGCCCATGGCAGTACTCGAGCAGCTCGTCGAAGGTCACCCGCTTCCGCCGGATCAGCCAATCCCCGAACACCACCAGTTGGACGAACGTCAACGCGAGCGCGCAGTCGACGAACGTACGCGCCGGCGACGTCACCGGCAGCCCATGGATGTGACGCACCGCGATCGGATGGAGGCGCCGGTGCACCACGATCGCGTCGTCCCTGCAGACCGCGTTGCGTCGGGTCGAGAGATGGATGCGGTCGTCGCCGCCGCGCAGTTCCGGGCCGTAGATGGCCTGAGCGCTGCGATGGCTGATCACGGCATCGGTCGGGCCGGCGAGCAACGCGGCCTCCCACCTGATCCGCGTCGTCAGGAGCAGCTCCGCCAGCACGTAGACGCCACGGTGGATCCGCTGGAAGCGCCGGCCCTCGAGCGAGCGCGAGGTCAGTCCGGCCGCTCGCGCCTCGGCAACGGTGAACGGCCGGCCACGAAACTGCTCAGGAATCGAGTGCATGAGCAGGACGATGACGAAGATGCGTCCCGGGACGGAACAGGGCGGCACCCCCCTGTGGAAATCTCCCGGCCGGTCCCCAGCCGCCAGATGTGTAGCGAAATCCACCTTCTGAGACCCAGTCAGGCCGGATCCAGGTGGATACCGCTACACATCGCACCCTCAGTGGGCCCAGGCGAACCGATTCACCGAGTCCGGTGCCTCGATTCCGTCCCTCAGGTCCGGAGCCGTCTCGACCGTCAGCTCTCGCTCGCCGAACCGGATCCGGCCCGCCCAGGCCGGGCCCTCGACGTCGGCGGGAGAGTCGTCGGGTCAGCCGTCGGAGATCCGCAGCGACCAGTCGTCGATCGGCATCGCGAGCACCATCGTCGCGGCCAGTTCCTTCGCGGTGGAGGCGCGCAACTCGACCCGGCGCCCGGGGATCAGCCGCTCGGTGACAACGTCGAGCGCGTCGGCCAGTTCGGTCCCCGCGAGCCGCGTGAACCGCCCGAAGAGGACCGCCGACCGGTAGAGCACGGAGGACTCGAACGCCGACCTCGCGACGACCACGCCGTCGACCGCCGCGATCGAGACGGTCACCGGGTCCTGCGAGGCGAGGCGCATCCATCGCGATCCGGTCGACCCGTGCACGAGCAGCCGGTCGCCCCATCGCACCGCCGCTGTCGGCAGCACCCCCGGGGCTCCGGCGTCGTCGACGTAGGCGACGTGCGCCAGCACGGTCGAGTCCAGCAGGGCGTCGAGGGCGTCCCGATCCGACGACATCTTCTCGGGCAGGCGGGTGGAGACACGACTCATGTGCCCACTCTGGCGCAGAAATCGGTCCGGGGCGGTGCACAACGCGGTGCATCTACGGGACGATCGGAGTCATGACCGAGCCGGCATGGTTCTCCCCCGTCGCGGAATCGTTCACGGCGCGAGAGTTCGACGAGTTCGAGTCGACGAACGTGTGCCGCATCACCGCCCTGTCCTATCTGCTCGACGAAGACCCGACACTGACGATCGGACT
This sequence comes from uncultured Aeromicrobium sp., assembly GCA_964464335.1. Lineage (GTDB taxonomy): Bacteria > Actinomycetota > Actinomycetes > Propionibacteriales > Nocardioidaceae > Aeromicrobium. The sequence continues at coordinate 2,437 of CAYXFT010000111.1, read as the reverse complement.
CGAGGAACCGCTGGCCGAGCTCGGGATCGGCGACACGGCCATCGCGGCGCGGACCGTCCTCGCGCGGGACCCCCACGACGAGGTCGCCACGGCGGCCGTGGCGACCACCGAGCCGGGAGGGCGCGAGTACTGGTGGCGCGAGGTGAGCGAGTCGCCCACGTCGACGGCCGCCTACGCGTTCCTCGGTGCCGCCCTGGGCAGTGCCTTGGAGCGCGAGTCCGCGGCGGCGGCGGTCGTCCTGGCGCGGGACCTGGCGCCCGTCGGTCCGTGGCCGCAGGTGCGTCCGTTCCGGCTGAGCTCGTTCCGCGAGCCGTTCGACTGGGACGGCGAGGTCTGGAGGGCGGCGGTCGAGGACGCCAATGCCACGCGGGACCGCCGCGACGCGCTGCTGTGGCTCGTCGACCTGCGGCTCGACGTGGCCCTGAACTCGACCGACCCGGTGACCCGTTCCCTCGCGAACGCCCTCTACCTCGTGGACGACTCGCCGCCTCCCGCGGACACGCCCACCGTCGCCGAGGCGCCGGGGACCCCGGACGTGTCGGTGCTCGTCCACGGGACGAACGCGTGGGCCGTCGGGTGGTGGCGGCCCGGAGTGGGCACCTTCCACGACTACGTCCTCGCCGACGTCCGTCGCGATCTGCATCAGGGCGGAGCCCGGTTCAGCTGGGACGGCAAGCTCCTCGATTCCCATCGCAGTCAGGCGGCGTCGGATCTGGTCGACTGGGCGAGCGAGCTGGCTCCACGAGGGTTCCACACGGTGTTCGCGCACAGTTATGGCGGCGACGTCGCGGCGAAGGCGAAGGTCGCGGGGCTGACGGTGGACGAGCTGGTGTTGCTGAGTTCACCGGTCACCGACACGGTCGCCCAGGCCGCCACGGAGGTCGACAAGCTCGTCGACATCCGGCTGCCGTTCGATCCGGTGCTCGCGGCGGCGCGCCTGCAGCAGCGAGTCACGCAACGAGTGCCGGCCGCGGCGAACGTGATCGAGATCCTGCTGCCGTGGTCGCTGGATCACGGCGCCTCACACCGGCCGTCCGTCTGGCGCGAGCAGGACCTCGCCGCGCGAGCCGGGTTGGTCTGAACCAGCCCCGGGTCAGCCCCGGATGAGCGCAGCCGCGTGGGCCGAGAGGGCAGGCGCCATCTGGATGCCGTAGCCGGCCTGACCGAAGTACCAGAAGAAGCCGTCGGCCTGCCCGTCCCAGCGGGTGACGGGGTTGCCGTCGGGGGCGAAGGTGCGCAGGCCGGCCCACGCGGTGCTGACGCTGCGCAGGCCGAGGGTCGTGATGGCGTTGACGGCCTCGATGGCGCGGGCGATCTCGAGTTGGTCGGGTTTGGGGTCGCCGGGCTCGTGCAGGGTGGCGTCCTGCGGCGAGCACAGCACCGAGCGGCCCTCGATCTTGAAGTAGAAGCCGTCGTCGATCCCCGCGGTGAAGGGCACTCCGTCGAGCTCGACGGTGGTCGGCGACTGGAAGATCGTGCGGCGGCGCGGTTCGAGGCGCAGTCGCTCTGCGCCGAAGGCCGTGCCGACGACGTCGCCCCACGCTCCGGACGCATTGGCCACGACCGGGGCGCGGAAGTCGTCGCCGGAGGTGGTGGTGACGACCCACTCCCCCGCATCGCGTCGGGCGGAGGCCACGCGTGCCGAGGTCGCCACGGTGCCGCCGCGCGCCCGGAACGCCCGCGCGTACGCGTGGTGCAGGCCCATCACGTCGAGGTCGCGGGCCGTCGAGTCGAGCGCGCCGACGGAGACCTCACCGGGGCGCAGCACGGGGCACAGCCGTTCGGCCTCCTCGCCGTTGATGAGGTGGGCGCCGGTCTCGGCGGCGAGCCGGCGCACGTCGTCGTCGCGACCGTTGACGCCGAGCCACAGGCAGGTCATCGCCGAGGCGACGGGGCCGTCGGTCTCGAACGGCGGGTCGAGCAGGAACGGCAGGCTGTCGTGCGTGAACCGTCGCACGACGGGCGGGCCGTAGCTGCCGATCCACGTCGCCGCCGAACGGCCGGTCGTGTGCATCGCGAGCGACTTCTCAGCCTCGAGCAGCAGCACCTCGCGGTCGGCTGCCAGCTCGTACGCGAGCGAGATCCCTGAGATGCCTCCACCGATGACGATGACGTCCATCGCCCCATGATGGCCCGCACGGGCCGAGGACGCGAGCCCCCACCGAAGGGGTGCCGTCAGGCGACGGTGGTCTTCGCGACGGGCAGGTCGGCCTTGCTGGTCCAGACCATGTCCTCGTCGACGTCGGTGTGCTTCGCATCCCAGGAGTCGAGGAACCAGTTCTGGCGAACCTTCCACGGGGTGCGGGCGCCCGAGCGGGGCAGGAGCTCGTCGGCGCGGGCGATGTAGCCCGACTGGAGATCCAGCAGCCGGGCGTCGTCGCCGAAGTCCGCCTTGGGGTTCGGCATGCCGAAGGCGTAGCCGGACCTGTCGAGGTGG
>CAYXFT010000110.1:0-8997 GCA_964464335.1 uncultured Aeromicrobium sp. | reverse complement strand
AGGCGCCTCCCGCGAAGCGTGCGGCTGCGGTCCATCCACGCGGACGTGGGCGCACGGACCTCCTGCAACGTGACGACGTCGGCATCGCGCGCCTCGAGCCATTCGCGCATCCCCTTGCGCCACGCGGCGCGGATGCCATTGACGTTGACGGTTGCGATCCTCAGCACGGCCCGAGGCTACCCGGGCGAACCGACGTTTCGTGGGCCCGGGTGTCGGTTTACCCGGGCGGTCTCCAGGTCCTGGCCCCGGTCCACCGGGTAAACCGACGCGGCGACGTCAGCCGGAGAAGGGCGCACGCTCGTCGAGGCGGAGGGAGCGACGGCCGGCCCAGCGCCAGATCCGGGCCGTGAGGTCGCGATCCTCGTCCGTGACGAGGTTGCCCATGACGCGCAGGGCGAAGGTCATCAGGTGGTGTGACCGCATCCCGACCGGGCCCGCCGTGGGCAGCAGGTGGGGGACGGTCAGCAGACCGGCCAGCCGTCGCGCGATCGAGAAGGCCGCGCCGTAGTGGGCGGTGAGCAGGGCGGGCCAGGCCGCCTCGGGGGAGTCGCCCAGCAGGAGCAGTTCGGCGCCGAGGCGCCCGGTCTCCAGGCCGTAGTCGATGCCTTCGCCATTGAGGGGGTTGACGCAGCCCGCGGCATCGCCGATCAGGATCCAGTTCGGTCCCGCGACGCCCGACACGGCCCCGCCCATCGGCAACAGGGCCGAGGTCGGCATCCGCAGGTCGCCTGCGAGGTCCCAGTCCTCACGACGCAGGCTGGCGTAATACTCCATCAGCGGACGGATCTGCACCTTCGCCGGACGCTTCGCGGTGGCCAGGGCGCCGACGCCGAGGTTCACCTCGCCGGAGCCGAGCGGGAAGATCCAGCCGTAGCCGGGCAGCAGTTCGCCGTCCTCGCCCCGCAGTTCCAGGTGCGAGGAGATCCACGGGTCGTCGCTGCGGCCGGACTTGACGTAGCTGCGTCCCGCAACGCCGTAGGCGGTCTCGCGGTGCCATTCCCGTCCGAGCATCCGGCCGAGGGGAGAGCGCACGCCGTCCGCGACCACGAGGCGGCGACAGCCGATCGTGTGACGGCCCGTGGCAGTGTCGACGACGACCCCGGTGACGGCGCCGTCCGCGGCGCGCTCGACGCCGACCGCGCGGGCACCCTCGACCCCCACGGCGCCGGCATCGAGCGCGGTCTGGCGGATGCGGGCGTCGAGTTCGGTGCGAGGGACCGCGGATCCGTGGTCGGGCAGCGAGCCGCCGGGCCATGGCAGCAGCAGTTCCTGTCCGAAGCCGGACGCGCGCAGGCCGCGGTTCACGGTGTGCGACCGGACCCAGTCGCCCAGATCGATGCGGTCGAGCTCCGCGATCGCGCGCGGCGTCAGGCCGTCGCCGCAGGTCTTGTCGCGTGGGAACGTCGCCGCGTCGAGCAGGATCGTGTCCAAGCCCAGGCGGGCCGTCCACGTGGCTGCGGCCGAGCCAGCCGGACCGGCGCCGATCACGAGGACGTCGGTGGCGGCGGGCACCGTGCCGTCGTTCGGTCGCCGTCGCTCGCTCATGGGTCAATTCTCACATCGAGCCCCAGCCGCTCGCGTGGGAGGATGGCCCCCATGTCCTCCGCTGCCTCGCCGGACCGCGACGTCGTCCGGTTCGCCTCCCGCGGATCGAGCCACTTCGACGTGCTGCTGGCCCTGTTCTGTGTCGTCATCGTGGTCTCGAACATCGCCGCGACCAAGCCGATCGAACTGGGTTCGGGCTCGGTGTCGGTCGGGCCGATCCAGTTCTGGCCACTGGTGTTCGACGGTGGAGCGGTGCTGTTCCCGCTGGCATACGTGCTGGGCGACGTCATCTCGGAGGTCTACGGCTTCGCCGCCGCGCGCCGAGCGATCGTGGTCGGCTTCGCCGCGGCGCTGCTCGCCACCGTGACGTTCGCCGTGGTCGACCGGATCCCGGGCGCCTCCTTCTACGAGAACCAGGAGGCGTTCTCCGCCGTGGTCGGCCCGGTCGCGCAGATCGTGGTGGCCAGCCTCGCCGGCTACGTCACGGGCCAGTTCATCAACGCGTGGGTGCTGGTGCGGATGAAGCAGCGCACCGCCGAGCACCGACTGGTGGCGCGCCTGGCCGGTTCGACCGGTGTCGGCGAACTCGCGGACACGTTCATCTTCTGCGCGATCGCGGCTTCGGCCATCGGCATCACGTCGGTCGGGGTGTTCGTCAACTACTTCGTCGTCGGAGTGCTGTTCAAGGTCGCGGTCGAACTGCTGGTCATGCCGATCACCGTGTGGGTGATCGGCCGGCTCAAGCGGCGCGAGCCCAGCTACTGGGAGGACCCGGTCGAACCGGTGAGGTAGCGCCCCAACCACTCCGTCTTGAGCTCGGCGAAGTCGCCCGCCTCGATCGCCGCGCGCATCGAGTCGACCAGTCGCACGAAGAACCGCTCGTTGTGGATCGAGCACAACGTCGCGGCATTCATCTCGTTCGCCTTGAACAGGTGGTGGATGTACGCCTTCGTGTAGTGCGTGCAGGTGTAGCAGTCGCACCCGTCCTCGATCGGACCGAAGTCCCGTCGCGACGCCGCGACCAGCAGGTTGTAACGCCCCGTCGCGCTGTAGACCCGCGACGATCGCGCGACGCGCGTGGGCGTGACGCAGTCGAACGTGTCGCAGCCCGCCTCGACGCCCTCGAACAGGTCCTCCGGCTCACCGATGCCCAGCAGGTGGCGCGGTTTGGCGTCCGGCAGTTCCTCGGTGACCCATCGGCAGATCGTGCCGAGGTTCTCCTTCTCGATCGCGCCGCCGACCCCGAAGCCGTCGAAGTCCAACGCAGCCAGTCCGCGGGCGGCGCGGCGGCGCAGGTCCTCGTGCTGGGCGCCCTGCACCACGCCGAACAACGCCTGGGGTGGCTTGTGGGCGCGCTCCACGGTGAGTCTGGCGTGCTCGATCAGGCAGCGCTCGGCCCACGCCTGCGTCCGGGCGAGGGAGTCCTCCTGGTAGGCGCGAGAGTTCATGAGCGTCGTCAGTTCGTCGAACGCGAAGATGATGTCCGCCCCGAGCTGGTGCTGGATCTGCATCGACACCTCGGGGGTGAAGCGGTGCTTTGAGCCGTTGAGGTGGCTCTTGAACGTCACGCCGTCGTCGTCGACGACGGCGAGACGGTCCTTGCCCGGTGCGATCACGTCGTCGGCCTGCACGCCCACGGAGTCCATCGCGAGGGTCTTCTGGAACCCGGCGCCGAGGCTCAGCACCTGGAAGCCGCCGGAGTCGGTGAACGTCGGTCCGGGCCAGTTCATGAACGCGCCGAGACCGCCGGCCTCGTCGACGATGTCCGCGCCCGGTTGCAGGTACAGGTGGTAGGCGTTGGCCAGCACCGCCTGGGCGCCGACGTCGGCGATCGACTCGGGCAGCACGGCCTTGACCGTGGCCTTGGTTCCGACCGGGATGAACGCCGGTGTCCTGATCGTGCCGTGCGGGGTGGAGATCGTGCCCGAGCGTCCCGGGGCGTGGTCGAGGGTGCGGCCGACGGTGAACACCGCCCCATCCTCACAGACGGCCGAAGTGGGTGATCTCGCTACGCGGGCTCGTGCCTCGCCCTGCTACTCGATCACCGGGGAGGGCCTCGCCCCGCTACTCGGTGGTCGAGTCGCAGGCGAGCGCAGCGAGACGCGTATCGAGACCACTCAATCGGCCCGGTGCTCGACCAGGCCGACGCGGGTGGCATCGCGCTCGGACGCGCCCATCGCGGCGGCGATCCGGTGGTGCACGGCGCCTTCACGCTGCCGGCTCTGGCGGTCCAGCGCGAGTCCGAGCGCGGTCTGCGCCCACGCGCTGGTCGGCTCGAGGTCGACAAGCGTGCGGAACGCGTCCTCGGCAGGGCCGAGATGCGCGGCCGCGAAGTGGCTCCGGCCGAGCAGTTCCCACACGGCGGCGTTGCGCGGCTCGAGTGCGGTGACCGGGCCGAGGACACGTGCGGCCTCGCGGGGGAAGCGTGACTCGAACAGCTCCTCGGCGTACCGGTACGCCTCGAACGGCTCCATCGCGGCGATCAGTTCGTCGGTCAGTGTCGGCTTCATCCAGATGGTCATGTCGGTCTCCTTCGCCTGCCTCAACGGCGGGGACCGCGGACGTGTTCCCGGGTCAGCCTGCGTCCTCGGTCGCCTGGGTGTCCGGGGTCTGGGTGGGCTCGGTGGTCGGCTCCGGTTCGGGCGACGGTGCGGGTGCCGGAGCCGTGGTCGGGGCGGTCGTCGGGGTCGTCGCGGCGTCGGTGGGCCCGGTCGTCGGCGCGGTGGTCGCGGTGGCGGTGGGGTCGTCCGTCGGATCGGAGTCGGAGTCGTCCAGCGAGCTGCCGATGGAGGGGTTGTCGGGGTTGCCGAACGACGAGCCGGTGACCAGTTCGTACCCGCCGATGACCAGCAGTGACGTCGCGAGCAGCAGCCCGGCCCACGTCAGCACGCGGCGCCACGAGAACCGACGGTCGGACTCCTCGACGCTGACGACGGAGTCCTCCTCGGTGACCAGGGACTCGGTGTCGTCGTCGCCCTCGCCCTCGGCCGGGTCGTCCTTGGCCTGGGCGCGGGTCACGACGCTGCCGCTCTGGGTGACATAGGTCGTGCCCCGGTCGAGACCGTTGACGTAGATCGCCGAGGCGATCGACGCGACGAGGCTGCCGACCGCGGCGCCGATGATCGTCCCGGCCACCCCGAGGTACGAGGCGACCCAGGCCGAGGTCATCGCGGCGAGGGCGCCCGCCACGAGTTGCAGCCAGGACACGCCGGAGAGGGGACTTTTGCGAGCCATGGCGTCGAGCGTAGCGACACCGCGATGGGCGGTGGTGGGTCCGAAGGGGCCGGGCTCGGCGACGCCACCGTGGGAGTGGGTGACGCCGCCGAGGTGGGGGACCGTCGCGTTGCGGTCTCAGACCTGAACCCCGGACAGGACGTCCAACACCTCACGCTCCGTCGTGGCCGCGCGCAGCCGGTCCACCTGTGCCGGATCGCTGAACACCCGCGCGATCTGGGCGATCACGCCGAGGTGTTCGTCGCCCTTCGCCGCGATCGCGACGACGAACTCCGTGGGGTTGCCGTTCCAGTCGATCGGCGCGGGGTAGCGCACGAGCGACAGTGCGGTCCGTCGCACGGCCGTCTTGCCCTCGTTCGTGCCGTGCGGGATCGACAGGCCGTTGCCCATGTGCGTCGACACGGACTGCTCGCGCTCGTGCATCGACGCGACGTACGCCTCGTCGATTGCCCCCGCGGAGACCAGCAGCGCGCCGGCCTCGTCGATCGCCGAGTCGGCGCTCGACGCCGTTCCCGCCAACGTGATGCAGTCTGTGGTGAGCACGCCCTCCTCCATCGCGGGCTCGTCCTCGACCGTGGCGGACCCGACGTCGGCGGCTCCGCCGGCCAGGGTCGCGGCGATCGCGTCGTACTGCGAGCCGTCCATGAAGTTGTCGACGGAGACGTGCTGGGCGCCGGGCGCCTTGAGCCTCGCCCGGTCGGTCAGGTCGCGATGGGTGACCACCAGATCGGCACTGTCGTCGAGGTTCGCGATCGCCTTGTTGACGACCTTGACGTCCTCGACGCCGGCTTCCTTGAGCTTGCGGCGCAGGAGGGAAGCACCCATCGCGGACGAGCCCATGCCGGCGTCGCACGCGAACACGATGTCGTTGATCTTCTGGTCGAACTCGGGCGTCAGGGTCGAGGCGACGGACGCCTTGCCCTTCATCGCCACCATCTCCTCGGTCGCCTTGCCCAGGTCGCCGGTGTCCTTGTTCCGGTCGATCTTGAGCAGGAACGAGGCGACCAGGAACGTCACGACGGCGGCACCGATGACCGACAGCGTCACCGCGACGATGGCGTCGGCGGGGGACTGGGCCCACACCGAGATGATCGAGCCCGGGGCCGCCGGCGCCCGCAGGCCGCCGTCGAGCACGAGGTTGATCGTCACGCCGGTCATGCCGCCGAGGATGACGGCCAGCAGGGTCTGCGGCTTCATCAGCACGTAGGGGAAGTAGACCTCGTGGATGCCGCCGACGAACTGGATCAGCGCCGCGCCGGGGGCCGATGCCTTGGCCAGGCCCGAGCCGAACACCGAGAAGGCCAGCAGCAGGCCCAGGCCGGGTCCGGGGTTCGCCTCGAGCAGGAACAGGATCGACTGGCCCTTCTCGGCGGCCTCGGCCGTGCCGAGCGGGGTGAGGATGCCGTGGTTGATCGCGTTGTTGAGGAACAGCACCTTCGCCGGCTCGATGAAGATCGACGTCAGCGGGAGCAGATTGTTCGACACGAGGAAGTCGACGACGTTCTCGGCGCCCTCGCTGAAGGCGGTGACGATCGGGCCGACCGCGAACAGGCCGAACAGGGCCAGGATGCCGCCCCAGATTCCGGCGGCGAAGTTGTCCACGAGCATCTCGAAGCCGGGTTTGATCTTGCCGTCCCACAGCGCGTCGATGCGTTTCATCGTGGCGGCGCCGCCGGGACCCATGATCATGGCGCCGAGGAACATCGGTACTTCGCTGCCGACGATGACGCCCATCGTGGCGATCGCACCGACGACGCCTCCGCGCACGCCGTAGACCATCGTGCCGCCCGTGTAGCCGATCAGCAGGGGCAGCAGGTAGGTGATCGTCGGGCCGACCATGCCGCCGCCGTCGTGGGCGCCCCAGCCGCCGATCTTCTCGACCCAGCCGTAGCCGCCGTCGTAGCCGACCCAGTCACCGACGAGCGTGACCCAGCCGGTCTCGATGAACAGGGCCGTGATGAGGCCCCATGCGATGAATGCGCCGATGTTCGGCATGACCATGTTCGACAGGAACGTGCCGAACTTCTGGACCCGGACCCGGGTGCCGACCGACTCGTGTGTGGTCGTCGCTGACATGTGGCTACCTCCGAATGTTCATGTGATGGACATCACAGCCCTTCTTCAGTAAACAACACGTGTGGGCATATTGCCAAGCAAAGCCACAGAGAGAATGCCCGAGTGTGTGGAATGTGATGTGGATCTCCGTTACGGTGATGTCACCACGCGATTGGAGAGGACACCCCATGAAGGCACTGCGCTTCTACGCGCCTGAGGACGTGCGCGTCGAGGACGTCGCCGAACCCGAGTGCGCGACCGACGAGGTCAAGATCCGGGTTCGCAACTGCTCGACCTGCGGTACGGACGTCAAGATCCTGCACAACGGACACCAGAACCTGACCCCGCCGCGGATCACCGGTCACGAGGTCGCCGGCGAGATCGTCGAGATCGGCGCGGACGTCACGGGGGACTGGTCCGTGGGCGACCGGGTCCAGGTGATCGCGGCCGTGCCGTGCGGTGACTGCTACGAGTGCGACCGGGGCTGGATGGAGGTCTGCCAGAACCAGACGTCCGTCGGCTACCAGTACGACGGCGGCTTCGCGGAGTACATGATCGTCCCGCGGCAGGTCCTCAAGGTCGACGGCATGAACCGGATCCCCGAGAACGTCGGGTTCGACGAGGCCTCCGCGGCCGAGCCGCTGGCCTGCGCGATCAACGCCCAGCGGTTGCTCGGCATCGAGCCCGGGGACACCGTCGTGGTGTTCGGTGCCGGACCCATCGGCTGCATGCACATCCGGATCGCGCGCGGCGTCTGGAACTGCGGGCCGATCTACCTCGTCGACGTCAATGCCGAACGGCTGCAGATGTCCGCCGACGCCGTCCACCCCGACGGCACGATCAACGGCGCGGAGGTCGACGTGGTCGAGAAGGTCATGGAGCTGACCGATGGTCGTGGTGCGGACGTCATCATCACCGCCACGGCGGCGAACGTCGCGCAGGAGCAGGCGATCGCGATGGCCGCCCGCAACGGTCGTATCTCGTTCTTCGGCGGACTGCCGAAGACGAACCCGACGATCACGTGCGACTCCAACGTCGTGCACTACCGCCAGTTGCACCTGCACGGGGCCAATGGTTCGTCGCCGGCGCACAACAAACAGGCGCTGGAGTACATCTCCTCGGGTCAGGTCCCCGTCAAGGACCTCATCACCCGGCACATCGCGCTGGTCGACGTGCTCGAAGCGTTCCGGATCGTCGAGCAGGGCGAGGCCATCAAGGTCACCGTCGAGCCCTGACGGTCAGCGCAGGAGTGCTTCGGAGAGTTCCTCGAGAGCCCGCTTGGCGTACCCGCCCCAGATCACGGCGAAGGCGATCAGGAGGGGCCGCGCCCAGCCCGACTTCGGGTGGGCCACCCAGGTCCACGTGACGCGGGTGCCGGTCCCGGCCGGCTCGAACGCCCACGTTCCCTCGATCCGCTCGACCAGCGGCGACAGTGGCCCGGTCAGATCGGTCAGGACGTACGTGAAGCGATGCGGCGGCTCGACCGTGAGCAGGGACTCCTGCATCGTGCCGCCGTCGGCGAGCACGATCCTCCGGCGCTGGCCCGGCGTGTTCCACGGGGTGTCGCCCTCGGTGGCGCGGATGGCCGGGATCGGGCCGTACCGCTTCCGGAACAGCTCGGGCAAGGGCAGTTCGAGCGTGCGGGCGAACGTCTCCTGCGGTGCGACGGGGATCGTCCGCTGCTGGGACATGGTCACGGGTCCGGTCATGGGATCTCCTCGGGTCAGGCCAGCGCCTGCGTCAGGTCGGCGAGCAGGTCGTCGACGTCCTCGATGCCGACGGACAGCCGCACGAGGTCGTCGGGGACCTCCAACTGCGAACCCGCGGTGGACGCGTGAGTCATCGCGCCCGGGTGCTCGATCAGCGACTCGACGCCGCCGAGGCTCTCGGCGAGGGTGAACACGCGCGTCCGTGCGCACAGGTCCAGCGCGGCCGCACGGCCCCCGGCGAGGCGCACCGAGAGCATGCCGCCGAACCGGGTCATCTGCTTCGCGGCGACGTCGTGGTTCGGGTGGTCGGGCAGACCGGGGTAGCGGACCTCGCTGATCGCCCGGTGGCCCGACAGCAGGTCGACGATCGCCTCGGCGTTGTCGCAGTGCCGGTCCATCCGCACGGCGAGCGTCTTGATGCCGCGCAGCGTCAGGAACGCGTCGAACGGGCCGG
>CAYXFT010000109.1:0-9139 GCA_964464335.1 uncultured Aeromicrobium sp. | reverse complement strand
GTACAGCGGCCGCAGGTAGGGGTCGATCTTCTCGCTGAGGGTGCCGGGCAGGTAACCGAGTCGCTCCCCCGCCTCGACGGCGGGCCGGGTCAAGATGATGCGGGTGACCTCCTTGGCCTGCAGCGCCTGCACGGCCTTGGCCATGGCGAGGTAGGTCTTGCCGGTGCCGGCCGGCCCGATCCCGAACACGATCGTGTGCTGGTCGATCGCGTCGACGTACTTCTTCTGGTTGAGCGTCTTGGGGCGGATCGTGCGGCCGCGGTTGGACAGGATGTTCAGGCTCAGCACGTCCGCCGGCCGCTCCTGCGTCTCGGTCCGCAGCATCGCGATCGACCGCTCGACGGTCTCGGAGGTCAGCGCCTGTCCGGTGCGCACGATCGTCACGAGTTCGTCGAGGAGTCGCTCGACCAGCGCCGCCTCGGCCGGGTCGCCCGTCACGGTGACCTCGTTGCCGCGGGCGTGGATCGTGGCCTCGAAGGAGGTCTCCATGAGCCGCAGGAACTCGTCCGCGGGGCCGAAGAGCGAGACGAGCGGGATCGAGACGGGGATCGAGAACATGTGCCGCGTCGCGGGAGTGTCGTCAGTCATATGCCTACGATTCTACCGGCTCCGCGCAGGTGGCTCCGGCTCGTGAACGCTCAGGCCAGGAAGAGCTTGGAGACGTCGACGCCGGCGAGCAGGTGGACGTGCGCGTGGAACACGGTCTGGCCTGCGGCGGCGCCGGTGTTGAAGACCAGGTTGTAGTCCTGGTAACCCTCCTGCGTGGCGATGACGCGCGTCTGGGCGAGCAGTTCCGCGGCGACCGCCGGCTCGGCCTCGGCCAGCGCGGCCGCGTCCGGCTGGTGCACCTTCGGCACGACGAGAACGTGCACGGGCGCCTTCGGGTTGATGTCGCGGAAGGCGATCGTGTGCGCCGTCTCGGCGACGACGTCGGCCGGGATCTCACCGGTGACGATCTTGCAGAAGATGCAGTCAGCAGCCATGGGGCGACTCTAGCGAGTGGCGCAGGAGTGTCCGCGAGTGGCGCATAACGCACGCCACTGGGCGCGAGTGGCGTGCCTTTTGCGCCGCTCGCGGTCCCCCGGGCGGGTCACTTGAAGGCGTCGCGGATGCGGCCGAAGACCCCGCGGGAGGAGTGGCCGACGACGGCCTCGGGATGCTCCTCGTCGCGGGCGGCGGCCAACTTCTCCAGCAGGTCGCGCTGATCGTCGTCGAGGTCGCGCGGAGTCTCCACCACGACCTGGACCGTGAGGTCGCCCCGGCCCGAGCCCCGCAGGCGTTGGACTCCGAAGCCACGCGCGACGACGGTCTCCCCGGACTGGGTGCCGGCCGGGACGTCGATTGCGACGGTCTGCTGCATGTCCTCGAGGTCGGTGCGCTCGGCGTCGAGGGTCGGCAGGTCGATGTGGGTGCCGAGCGCCGCAGCAGTCATCGGCACCGTGACCTGGCAGGCCAGCGAGTCACCGTGCCGCACGAAGACGGGGTGGCTGGCGACCTTGATCTCGATGTAGAGGTCACCGGCCGGACCGCCGCCCGCACCGACCTCGCCCTCGCCGGCCAACTGGATGCGATTGCCGTCGTCGACACCGGCGGGCACGTTGACCTGCAGGCTGCGGCGCGACCGGACCCGACCCTCGCCGGCGCATTCGCGGCACGGGTCGGGGATGACGGTGCCGTAGCCGTGGCACGTCGGGCAGGGACGCGAGGTGCGGATGTCGCCGAGCAGCGAACGCTGGACGTGCTGGACGTTGCCGTGGCCGTGGCACGTGTGGCACGTGACCGGCTCGGAACCGGCATTCGCGCCGGAGCCGTTGCAGACCTCGCACATGACGGCGGTGTCGACCTTGATCTCACGGGCGACGCCGAACGCGGCCTCGGCCAGACCGATCGACAGGCGCAGCAGGGCATCCTGACCGCGCTGGGTGCGTGGACGGGGCCCACGTCCGGCCGTCTGCCCGAAGAACGCGTCCATGATGTCGTCGAAGCTGAAGCCCTGGCCGAAACCGCCGCCCATCCCGCCGGCCGACAGCGGGTCGCCGCCCCGGTCGTAGACGGAACGCTTCTGCGGGTCGGACAGCACCTCGTAGGCGGTCGTGACCTCCTTGAAGCGGTCGGACGCGTCCGGCGCGTCGTTGACGTCCGGGTGCAACTGCCGGGCCAACCGACGGTAGGCCTTCTTGAGCTCGTCGGCGGTCGCCTCCCGGGACACGCCCAGCAGCTCGTAGTAATCCTGTGCCATGTACCTTCCAGGTCCTCTCAGCCGTCCGCGATGATCCGGCCGACATAGCGGGCGACCGCTCCGACGGCCGCCATCGTGGCGGGGTAGTCCATCCGGGTCGGGCCGACGGTGCCGAGGTGGGCGAGGGTCTCGCCCTCGGATCCGTAGGCACTGGAGACGACCGCGGTCCCCACGAGGTTCTCGTGTCCGGTCTCCAGGCCGATCCGCACCTGCGGCGCGGACGTGGCCTCGCCGAGCAGGTGCAACAGCACGACCTGTTCCTCCATCGCCTCCAGCACCGGCCGGATCGCGGTGTCGAAGTCGGCGCCGTAGCGCATCAGGTTCGCGGTGCCGCCGACCGCGATGCGCTCGTCGGAGCGCTCGTTGGAGAACGTGTTGGCGAGCGTCGTGACGATCGAGGTGACGACGGGCCGGTCGGCCGCGTCGAACGTCTCGATCAGTTCGGCGAGGCGCAGCGAGGCCTCGGGCAGTCGCTGGCCGAGCGTGGCGCGGACGATGCGCGTCTTGAGGTCGGCCAGCAGGTGCTCGCCGGGGCTGGCGGCGAGTTCGATGATCCGTTGCTCGACGCGCCCGCTGCTGGTGATGACCACCACCAGGACGCGGGCACCGTCCAGGGCGACCAGTTCGACGTGACGCACCGTGGACCGGGTCAGCGACGGGTACTGCACGATCGCGACCTGGTTGGTCAGCTGGGCGAGGATCTTGACGCTTCGGGTGACGACGTCGTCGACGTCGACGGCACCGGACAGGAAGGTCTCGATCGCGCGGCGTTCGGCCGGCGAGAGCGCCTTGACCTCGGCGAGCCGGTCGACGAACAGCCGGTAGCCCCGGTCGGTGGGGATGCGCCCGGCGCTGGTGTGCGGGGCGGTGATGTAGCCCTCTTCCTCCAGCGCGGCCATGTCGTTGCGGATCGTGGCCGGTGAGACGCCCAGTTGGTGCCGTTCGAGCAGGGCGCGAGAACCCACGGGTTCCTGCGTCGCGACGTAGTCCTCGACGATCGCGCGCAGCACGTTCAGTCGGCGGTCCTCGACCATGAGGGCACCTCCTGGATTCGTGGCGGGTCTGGCACTCGGCGTGGGCAAGTGCCAGTCTACCGACCGGCGGATGCCCCGGCCCACGGCGGCAAGCGGCGCGCGAAACCCGCGATTCGCGTCATCTTCGGTGCCTTTGGGTCACGGGGTGGCTCGAAGACTCCGATGTCCGGTCAGCCCGGTGTCCGGTGTGGCTTCGCCCGCGATCACGACCCGCGTGAAAGCCTGTCGGGGTGAGTGAGGTGTCCGTACGTCCCGACGGGGCGATCGAGGTCAGCGACGGGGAGTCTCTCCTCGTCTACACCCCCTACGCGGTCACCGCCCCCGATGGCACGACCGTCGCGCACGAGTCGCGCGGAGGCGAGATGGTGTCGGTGTGGGCCACCTCCGTGGGCGATGCGTTCGTCGAGGTCTCCCATCTGGGCGACGGGCCCGAGCACGGCGAACTCGTCATGGTCGTCACCCGCCCCGGTCACTCCCCCGTCGTGGCACTCGGTGCCCTCGTCGGGGACGACGTACCGGACTCGGTGTCACCGTCGTGGCCGACGGCCGTCGACCTCGCGGTCGGGCTCATCACCGACGGGACGATCGACAGCGGCAGCCGCGACGACGTCGAGGCCTACCACCAGCGCCTGCTGGGGGTGATGTTCGGTGGCTGACCGTTACGGCACCGACGTGCTCTCGGGCGATTGGCGCAAGCCGGCCCGCGGCCGCTCCACCGAACTCGCGGCCGACCCGGGCCTGGTGGTCGAGGAGGCCGTCACGGGCTTCGTCGGCGAGGTCATGCGGGTGGAGCGCGACCTCGGCACCGTCGAACTCGAGGACCGCCACCTCACCCGCAAGGTCTTCCCGCTCGGCCCCGGCTTCCTCGTCGAGGGCAAGCCGGTGGTGCTCGTGGCCCCCCTGCCGAAGGGACCGGCCGTCGCCACCCGCACGGCCTCGGGCTCGCGGATCGCGGCCGACACCCGCGCCAAGGTCGCGCTGCCCAGCCGCATCTTCGTCGAAGGCCGTCACGACGCCGAACTGGTCGAGAAGGTCTGGGGCGACGACCTGCGCGCCGAGGGCGTCGCAGTCGAGTACCTCGGCGGGATCGACGACCTCGCCTCGATCGTGCGCGACTTCGCCCCCACCCGCACCCGGCGGCTCGGGGTGCTGGTCGACCACCTGGTCCCCGGTTCGAAGGAGTCGCGCATCGCGGCGACCATCACGAACCCGCACGCCCTGGTGGTGGGTCACCCGTTCATCGACGTCTGGCAGTCGGTCAAGCCCGAACGCATCGGCGTCACGGCGTGGCCCGTGATCCCCCGCGGGACCGAGTGGAAGCACGGCGTCTGCGAGGCCTTCGGCTGGCCGCACGCCGAGCAGGCCGACATCGCCCGCGCGTGGAAGCACATCCTCGGCCGGGTCGACTCCTGGACCGACCTCGAACCGGAATTCCTGGGCCGGGTCGAGGAACTGATCGACTTCGTCACCCAGCCGTAGGCGACGACGGCCGGCGCGCCAGCTGGTACTTCCACAGGCCGACCGAGAGTAGCCCCAGCAGGATCGGGCCGAGGATCGTGATCGCGCGCCACACGACGAAGCCGGCCACCAGTTCAGCCTCGTCGGCGCCCGCCTCGATCGCGAGCAACGTCGCGACGACGACGGCGTCGAGGATGCCCAGGCCCGAGAACGGGAACAGGGTCAGCGGGTAGGCGACGAGGAACGCGACGAGCACCTCGACCGCGGGCACCTCGCTGGAGGTCACCCCGACGAACCGCAGCGACAGCACGATCAGGCTCGCATCCACGACGACCATCGCGACGAGCGCGAGCAGGGACCGCGGCAACGCGGACGGCACCCGGTCGACGACGCGGCCGCGGAAGTCCGTCGCCCACTCCGCCCAGGCGTCCGGGTCGACGCTCGCTCGGAACCGGCCGACGAATTGTCCGAGCCGGCGTGCCAGCGCGACCGTGAAGCCCTCGCCACGGAAGGCGAGCCACACGACGGTCAGCAGGGCGGCACTGACGGCGCCGCTGATCAGCGCGGAGACGAACTCGCCCGGGTGGAACTCGCCGAGCACGAGCATGAGCAGCACGCCCAGCAACGGCGCCCCGAACCTCACGACGTAGAACGAGACCGTGTTCATGACGGTGCCGGCCAGCCCGG
Source organism: uncultured Aeromicrobium sp. (assembly GCA_964464335.1). Taxonomy (GTDB): domain Bacteria; phylum Actinomycetota; class Actinomycetes; order Propionibacteriales; family Nocardioidaceae; genus Aeromicrobium. The sequence continues at coordinate 3,721 of CAYXFT010000109.1, read as the reverse complement.
ACGTCGCCGGGATCCCCCACGAGGTGAACATCGCGAGCCGCATGACCACGTCCGAGGGCGGCGGCGCGACGGTCGTCATGAGGATCGCCGCCTGGTCGTTCTGCAAGGCGCGAAAGGGCGTGCAGCCGGGGATGAACAGCGCGAGCGGCATCGCGTTCAGGAACTGCCTGAGCAGCAGACCGACGACCAGTACGACGAACTGCCACCACTCCAGCCGGCTGACGGCGTCGCGGACCTTGGCCCAGTCGACGTCGCCGAGCAGCCCTCGGATGACCAGGATGACCACCACCACGAGCGCCGCGATGAGCACCAGCCGCAGCCACCGCCGCTGCGGGGTGGGCGCGGGTTCCAGCGGGCCGCCGAGGTCGGGCGCGTGTGCGTCAGTCATCGAGCGGGTCCCGGATGATCGGACACGTCATGCAGTGGCCGCCGCCGCGACCGCGGCCCAACTCGGCACCGACGATCTCGACGACCTCGACCCCGGCCTTGCGCAGCAGCGCATTGGTGGGCGTGTTCCGGTCGTAGGCGAACACGACCCCCGGCGAGGTCGTCACGACGTTGTTGGCGTCGTCCCACTGTTGGCGCTCCGAGTCGTAGGAGTCGCCACCGGTCTCGACGACGCGCAGGTCGCGGAGCCCGAGCTCGCGCGCCACAACGGTGAGGAAACCGTCCTGCTCCGCCGTGACGTCCAGGCCGAGGTCGTCACCAGGACGCAGGGTGTAGGTCCGGATCGCCCGCACGATCTCGGGGTAGACCGTGACGAGGTCGCGATCGGCGAACGTGAACACCGTGTCGAGGTGCATGGCGGCGCGCAGCCGCGGCAGGCCCGCCACGACGACGACGTGCGCCGTCCCCGTGTCGAACAGCACCTTCGCCACCTGGGTGACGGCCTGACGGCTGGTGCGCTCGCCCATGCCGATCAGCACGACGCCGTTGCCCGGCACCATCACGTCGCCACCCTCGATGGAGGCCGCGCCCCAGTCCAGTTCCGGGTCGCCCCACCAGACGGTGGAGCCCACGAACTGCGGGTGGAACTCGTACACGGCCTTCATCAGCATCGTCTCGTCGTGGCGAGCCGGCCAGAACAAGGGATTGAGGGTCAGGCCCGACCCGATCCAGCACGTGGTGTCGCGGGTGTAGAGCGTGTTCGGCAACGGCGGCATGAGGTACTCGTGACCGCCCTGGGCATTGCGGACGAAGTCGTCCATCCCCGCGCTGAGTTCGTGCGGCAGGTCATGGGTCGTCATCCCGCCCAGCAGGTAGCGCGTGAGCTGGGCGACCGGGAGTTCGTCGAGGAACGAGCGGGTCTCGTCCAGCAGGCCCAGTCCGACCTCGTTCGCCACGATCTTGCGGTCGAGCAGCCAGGACTTCGCCTCCGGGATCGCCATGGTCTCGGCGAGCACCTCGTGCAGTTCGAGTACCTCGGTCCCCCGGTCGCGCATCGCGTCGACGAACTCGCGGTGGTGTTCCTGGGCCTGCTCGACCCACAGCACGTCGTCGAACAGCAGCTCGTCGCAGTTCGACGGGGTGAGGCGCTCGTGCGCCAGCCCGGGAGCGCAGACCAGCACCTTGCGGAGACGGCCGACCTCTGAGTGGACGCCGTACGCCGCGGAAGGCAGCTCGGATGCGTCGCCAGTCATGGCCCGAACGTATCGCCTCCGGGTCCCGCCGTGCGGTCTACTCGCCGACGACCTCGAGCACCACCCGGTCGGCCATGAGCCGGCCGGTCCGCGTGAGGACCATGCGGTCCCCCGCCGGCGCGAGCCAGCCGGCCGCGACGAGCGGGGCCACGTCGCCGAGCAGATCGGTCTCGATCCCCTCGGCCAGCCGGATCCGCAGCATCACGTCCTCGAGCCGCCGCGCCTCGTCGTCCGGCCGTTCACCGTCGGCGCGCGGCGACTCGCCCGCGGCGAGCCGTTGGGCGTATGCGGCCGGGTGCTTGACGTTCCACCAGCGTTCCCCGTCGACGAACGAGTGCGCGCCGGGACCGACGCCCCACCACTGGTCGCCATTCCAGTAGCCGATGTTGTGACGGCACTGCGCCGCCTCGTCCGTGGCCCAGTTCGACAGTTCGTACCAGCGCAGGCCGGCCGCATCGAGCAGGTCGTCGGCGAGCAGGTACTTGTCCGCGGTCTCGTCGTCGTCGGGCATCACGACCTCGCCCCGCCGCACCTTGCGCGCGAACGCCGTGCCGTCCTCGACGATCAGCGCATACGCACTGACGTGGTTCGGCTCCATCGCGAGCGCGGACTCGACCGTCCGACGCCAGTCGTCCATCGACTCGCCCGGCGAGCCGTAGATGAGGTCGAGGCTGACCTGCTCGAAGCCGGCCTCGCGCGCCCAGGCGACCGCCTTGGGCACGTTCTCGGGATCGTGGGTGCGGTCCAGGACGCGCAGCACGTGCGGCACGGCGGACTGCATCCCGAACGAGATCCGGGTGAAGCCGCCCTCGCGCAGCGCGGCCAGGGACGCCGGCGTGACGCTGTCGGGATTGGCCTCGGTCGTGACCTCCGCGCCCGGCGCCAGACCCAGCCGGTCGTCGAGCGCCCGCACGAACCGAACGAGCTCGGCCGAGTCGAGTTGGGTGGGCGTCCCGCCGCCGACGAACACCGTGTCGACGGTGCGCTCGGGAACCTGCCCGAGTTCACCCAGCGCGGCATCGATGTACGTCGCGCGCGAGGCCCCCGAGACCTCCGGCCCGCCGAGGTCGTCGGCGGTGTACGTGTTGAAGTCGCAGTAGCCGCACCGCACGGAGCAGAACGGCACGTGCAGGTAGATGCCGAACGTCACCTTGCAAGAGTACGGATGGGGATCTCGATACGCCGCTCGCTGCGCTCCCGAGCTACTCGATCACCGGGTGGTGAGGGATCTCGATACGCCGCTCGTACCTCGCCTGCTACTCGATCACCGGGGTTGGGGGATCTCGATACATCGCTCGATCGCCGGGGCTGGTGGTTGAGTAGCTCGGCGAGGAACGAGCCGGCGTATCGAAACCACCACCTCGGCCGCGCCTTGAGATCAGGCGTAGAAGCCCTCGAGGATGTCCCGGTAGTTGTCCTCGACGATCCGCCGCTTGACCTTGAGGCTCGGCGTGATCTCGCCCGACTCGACCGTCAGGTCGTGGTCCAGGATGGCCCACTTCTTGATCGACTCCCAGCGGTTGAGCTTGCTGTTCAACTCCTCGACGTCCTTGGCGATCTGCGCCTGCATCGCCGCGGACGAGACGACCTCGGCGTACGGCGCGTCGCCCATGCCGTGACCCTCGGCCCACAGCGCCACCGCATCGGGATCGAGCGTGATCAACGCGGAGCAGAAGTTGCGCTCGTTGCCGTGCACCACCATCTGGCTGGCCAGCGGGCACACCGCCTTGAACGTCCCCTCGATGTGCGACGGTGCGACGTACTTGCCGCCGGACGTCTTGAACAGGTCCTTCTTGCGGTCGGTGATGCGCAGGAAGCCACCGGCGTCGATCTCACCGATGTCGCCCGTCGCGAGCCACCCGTCCTCGGTCAGCGTGGAGGCCGACTCGGACTCGAGGTTGTGGTAGCCGAGCATGACGCCGGGGCCCTTGATCAGGATCTCGCCGTCCTCGGCGATCTTGAGCTCGGTGCCGGGGAACGGATGGCCCACCGTGCCGATCTTGAAGTCGTCGGGGTGGTTGACGACCGAGCCCGCGGAGGTCTCGGTCAGGCCGTAGCCCTCGAGGATCAGCACCCCGGCG
>CAYXFT010000108.1:0-9336 GCA_964464335.1 uncultured Aeromicrobium sp. | reverse complement strand
GTCGCCTTCACGCTGCTGTCGTCGATCCTCCCGGACGACGACCCGGATGCCTCGAAGCCGGTCCAGGGAATCATCCAACTGGTGCTCGGCGGCCTCCTGCTGCTGCTCGCGATCAAGCAATGGCGTGGACGCCCCCACGGTGATACCGAGCCCGCACTGCCGAAGTGGATGCAGGCGATCGACAAGATCTCGTTCCCCGCGGCGTTCGGGCTCGGGTTCCTCCTCTCGGCGCTGAACCCGAAGAACCTCATCATGGGCGCCGGCGCCGGTGTCGCCATCGGCTCCGCATCCCTGGACACGAGCCAGATCGTCGTCGTGGTCATCGTTTTCACGGCGATCGCCGCCTCGACCGTGGCGATCCCGGTGGTCGCGTACCTGGTCGCCGCCGCCACTCTCCGCGGCCCGCTCGACCGGCTTCGCACCTGGCTCGAACAGGAGAACGCCGTGATCATGGCGGTCCTGCTCCTCCTGATCGGCGTCTCCATGATCGGCAAGGGCATCGGAAGCTTCTGAACGCCAGCGGAAGGCTCCAGACACCCACCCGGTCGGAATGGGGGTTCGGCTCGCAACGGACGTCGCCACGACGATCTGATGCGACACCGTCAGTTCCCGCGCCGGCGGCGAACCGTCCAGGTGAGGGCAACGGCGGCGCTGACGAGGGCACACACCGCAGCGGCGACGGCACCGGGACCCGCTCCGGCGCTGTCCGGCACCTCGGGCGCCGGCAGCAGCGTCGGGTCCACGCTCGCGCTGGTCGCGACGAACCGCGGCGCCGGGTACGGATCGTCGTCGGCCGCTCCCGTCCACTCGTACGAGTCGGCACCCCGACAGCTCTGGACCACCGGGAACTGCACCGACTCGCCCGGCGAGGCGCCGACCCGGGCGGTGACCACGAACTCCGCGCGTTTCCCGTCGGGGATCCCGGGTCCGGTCCACACGATCGTGTCGCCGTCGATGCGGTGCTGCCAGCCCTTCGGCTCGGCGGTCTCGAGCACGACGGTGTGATCCGGGACTCTCAGGGTGAGTTCGTCGGTGGGCTCCTGACCCTCGCAGCCGTGGTCGAACGAGAACACGAGATCGACCGTCCCGTCACCATGGGGACGCACGGCGTCGAGCAGGACGTGGGCCTGGGCGGGCGCGGCGATCAGCAGCAGCACCGTCACCACCACCGCGGACGCACCGCGAACGAGAATGCGACTCATGGAACCTCCACCGTTCCGCTGACGACAGGTTGGGAGAACTCGCCGAGCCGGACGGCGAGCGTGACGGTCCACTCCCCCGGCAACGGCAGGTCCACGGTCGCCTCCCAGGCGCTGGGACCCGAGGGCGAGAGCGGTCGCGCCAAGGGCCCGATGTCGCTGGACTTGAGACTGACCGAGAAGTCCGGCGTGCCCATGACCTCGATCGGCTGGTCGTTCTCGTCGGTCACGGCCACCTGGACCGCGTTCACGCCACGGCGCACCGGCGTGATGACCACGGTCGCCGTGGTCGTGTCGTCCAACTCCCACTCGATCGTGCGGGCCGTGATGCCCGGTGCGGCGACCGACTCGCGGGCGGGAGGTGTCTGGGTGGCGAGTACCGCCGTGGCCGTCAGGACGGCCGCGAGAAGGCCGACCTCGACCCGGACCAGCGTCGTCAGGAGGCGTTCGGCACCGGGATCGTCACGCGTGGCCAGTTTCGGCATCAACCGCAACCGGTTCCACGCCGCGACGGCGAACACCGGGAGGACGAGGATCGACTTCAGCAGCACCAACCGGCCGTAGCCCGACTCCCACAGGCCCGACCACGAATGCCCGATCCGCCAGTACAGGACGACACCGGCGATGACGAGGGCGAGCACCGCATACCCGGCGACGGCGGAGAACCGCGCGATCAACTCGCCCCTCACGCGCGCCCGGAGCCGCGGCCGGACGGTCAGGCACACGGTCAACGCGATCACGCCGCCCCACCAGATCGCGGCGGCGACCACGTGGGTGAGGTCGGCGGCCAGGACGAGCCAGGCGGGGCCGAAGCTACGGGTGTGACCGACGACCACCAGGGAACCCAACGCCACGGCGGCGCCGCCCATCGAGAGCACGAGCCGGTCCAGACGCAACGCCGCCAGCGCCACGGCCGTCCCGATCAGCACGAGGTTCGTCGCCATCGCGGTCGGTGAGGTCATGGCGGCGGACCACGTCGCCCGGTCGAGAACGGCCGACAGCGCCTGACCCGATTCCCACACGGCAGAGATCGGCATGAGCAGGAACTGCGCCAGCGCACCGGCCACGCCGGCCACGACCGCAGTCCGGCGCAGTCGACGACCGGCGAGGTCGGACCGTCCCACCGCCCCCGGCGCGATCAGGGCGATGAATCCGATGATCCCGACCATCGCGAGCAGCCCGGCGTACCGCACCAGCTCGGCACCGATCCGGACGAGGTTGACCTCGCGCTGCTCGCTTCCGGAGGGCACCTCGACGGCACCGGTGGACGGTGCCCCGACCGAGAACGTGAAGCCTCCGGCGACGGGATGGGTGTCGGTCGACACGACCCGCCACGACACGACGTAGGTCCCGCGTGCGAGGGCGGTCGTCGGGGCGAAACTCAGGACGTCGTCACGGACGGTCACCTCGGCCTCGACCGGGGTCCCGTCCGCATCCAGCAACTGGTTCCCGGCGGCGGGCAGGGAGACCGGCTCGTCGAAGGACACGGTGATCTCATCGGGTGCGGTGACCACGACCTGGCCGTCGACCGGGTCGGTGGCGACCGGCCGGGCATGCGCGAACGCCGCGGACGGCCAGGCCACGACGAGTAGGAAGAGTCCGGCGAGCGCGACACGCAGTCGCGCCCGCCGGGTGTGATGAGTGAGGATCACGCGGACTTCCGGCTGCGCGCGAGCGCCACGCCACCGGTCGCGAGACCGAGGGATCCGATCACGACGCCGATCCAGCCGACCGCGTTCGAGCCGTCCTCGGTGTCGGCCGAGGTCGCCTCGTGCTCCTCGTCGGCCGCAGCGGCTCCGTGACCGTCACCGGCCACCTCGGCGGTGGTCTCGATGAACGGCGCCGGCGCGTCCGGCTCCTCCTGCCCCTCCTCGTAGGTCTGCGTCCAGGCGGTCTCGCCCTGTTCGCAGGTCTGGATCACGGGGAAGACGAGCTTCTCGTCCTCCTCCTGGGGCAATTGCAACGACAGCGCCATCGTGTCGCGGTAGCCGTCGACCAACGGTGTCTTCGCGGTGTAGACGACCTGGGCGACCCGCTCGGTGTATTGGCCACCGTGACCGTCGTCGACGGGGGTGTCGAGTCTCTGCATCTTCTTCTCGACGGTCCAGTTCGGATTCACCGTCGGCGTCACGGCGATGATCTGCTCGGGCATCTGGAAGGTCAGCTTCGTCGTCGGCGAGCCGTCGCAACCGTGGCCGACGGAGAAGGTCAGCACGGTGTACGAGCCTGCTGCCGTCGACGACGGGGTCAGCGTGACGTGCGCCGAGGCGATCGCTGCCGAGGCCACCACGAGACCGGCCGCTCCGGCGAGGGAGACCGAGGCACGCAGGACATGACGAGTGTGGGACATGGGGGATACTCCTGAGTTCATGGGTGATGCCTGCCGCAGGCAGGCAGAAGACAGCCCGCGACATCGGTGGTCGCGCGGCGATGCGGAACGAACTCAGAGAACCGGCGGGCCGCGACGGGAGACCGGGCCCTCGAGCAGACCATTGAGAGGGCGCGACGAGGCGACGACACACGCCGCCCGCGCGGTCGCCACGATCGGGCGCAGGAGCACCAGCGGGGACGCGCGGCGCGTCCACCACTGCCAGATCGCCCACCAGAGGGTCTCTACGTGGGCGATGGCCAATGCCGTCAGCCCGAGCGCCACGACGTGCGACGCGACCATCAGCACGGAAGGCGTCATCAGGTGGCCGTGCACGTAGCCGGTGAGCGCGTGGACGATCACCTGCGAGGTGGCGAGCAGCCCGAGCACCACCGGAAGCGACAGGCGACGTTGCGCCGCCCACCACGCCGTCCCGGTCGCGAGGGCGACGACGGGCACGAGGACGACCCCGGGGGGTGCCGTTCCGTCAGCGAGCAGGTGGGCCACGAGCGCCGTCAGCGTCGTCCACACCCCGATCGAGCCGGCACGCGCCCAGCGGGCAGCCGACGACCGGGGCGAGAACATGGGCAGTATCCTACGGACCCGGCTCCGCCCTCACACCTGCGCGGGTACCTCCTGAGTCTCGGCCTCCGGGGCCGCGAGGAACTCGATCACGATCAGTGCGATCACCGTGGCGGCCAGGATGACCAGGACGTCACGGCCGCTCGGGTGGTCGACGGACAGGTAGGCCAGTGCGGCCAGGCCCGCGACCGTGCACCGGACGAAGGTCCGGTAGGTACCGAGGAACGCGCCGACCGGGCCGGTGTTCATGCCGGCGCCCACGGCCCGCCCGCGCACCTGGTCCATCAGGGAGCCCAGCGCGCGCCGGCAGGCCGCACCGGCACCGCTCGGAGCAAACAGGAACGCCACGACCGCGATGGCGAGGAACAGGATTCCGACGGCACGCAGTGCCGTGCGGATGAACAGCACGAGCTGGTCGTAGATCACCGCGGCGGCATCCGCGGGCAGGATGTCGTCCGGGACGGCATCGAGGTAGGCCGGACGCACCAGATTCAGCGTCAGGCCGAGCAGCACCATCGCGCCGGTCACCACCAGTCCGGCCGCCACCAGCGTCCGCCGACGGTCGCGAGCGATCATCACGGCGGCGAAGATCACCAGCAGTGTCAGGAAGGGCAGCACCGTCGAGACCGTGTCCAGCCAGGAGAAGATCTTCTGCGCGGTGCCGATGTTCTCGGCCTGGAACACCGTGAACGTGGCGTTCACCGTCGGGATCCGCTCGGCGAACTCGAAACCCTCCGCGATGAGGTTCGTCTTGACGGCATCGACGATCGCGGCGACGTTGATGGAGACCTCACCGCCGCGCACCGACACCGCTCCCTCGCCGACGTCGCCGGTGAGCACTGCCACCATCTGACCGTGGGCCTGTCGGTTGGCCTCGATCCACGCGGTCTCGAAGGTGTCGGAAGCGACGAACTGCGCCACCCGGTCGTGGACGAACGTCTCGAGTCCGTTCGCGAGCGGTACGGCGAGCGACGGCAGCAGGGTCGCGGCACGACTGGGAACGAATTCCTGTCCGGACAGCGAGGTGAGCGCCTCTGACACGAGTGACTCGGCGTCGATCGCGGTGACGATCTCGCTCGTGACCCGGTCGGTGATCGCGCCCTGGACAGCCGGGTCGGAGGCGAGCGGCGCCACGGTCTCGACGTAGCGGTCCGTGTCGCCCACCTGGTCGTCGGCCCACGTGGCGACGACCGACAGGGGCGCCAGCAGACCTGCCAGGACCAGCAGCACAACGACCACGACCGGGCGCCACCACCCGGTCCGTGCCGTCAGCGGTCGGTCCGCGGCGGCCGCGGTGTCGATCTGGGCCTCGAGCTCGGCCACGCGCGCCTTGAGCGCGGCAATGTCGGCGTCGCCGCCTGCGGGTGTCGTATCCATGAGGTGATCATGGCCTCTCCCGGACCGATTGTGCATCACCCCCGGCGGGGTGATTCCGCAACCACCCGTGCCAGCCTGCAAAGATGAATCCGGGTTCACGTCGTCACCGCGCCACGAGAGGGGTCGAACATGGTCGTCCTGGTCGCGAATCGCGGTGAGATCGCGAGGCGTATCGCCCGCGCAGCCGGTGTACTCCAGGCGGACGTCCAGTTCGTCCACGCCGCCGACGAGCAGCCGCTCGACGAGACCTCCGTCGCGCTGCCCCTCGCCGGCCCGGAGGCCTACCTCGACGCGCAGTCACTCATCGCCGTCGCCCGGGACACCGGCGCGACCTTCGTCCACCCCGGCTACGGATTCCTCAGCGAGAACAGCGATTTCGCCCGCGCCGTCGGCGACGCGTCACTGACGTTCGTCGGACCGGATCCGGCGGTCCTCGACCTGTTCGGGAACAAGAGCACGGCGCGCGACCACGCCGTGCGCCTGGACGTCCCCGTGCTCGCCTCGACACGCATCGACCCCGAACCCGAGGAGGTGGCCGACCTCCTGAGCCGCTTCCCCGCCGGCATCATGGTCAAGGCCGTGTCCGGCGGCGGCGGCCGCGGCATGCGTCCGGTGACCGACCCGGCCGACCTCGAGGACACCGTCGCGCGGTGCCGCTCCGAGGCCCTCCGCGCGTTCGGCAACGATGCGATCTACGCCGAGCGACTCATGGCACGGGCCAAGCACGTGGAGGTCCAGGTGCTGTCCGACGGCGAGACCACGGTCGCGATCGGCGATCGCGAGTGCAGCGTCCAGCGCCAGCGTCAGAAGGTCATCGAGTTCGCCCCCTGCCCCGGGCTGACCCCCGAGCAGCGTGAACGTCTGTGGGCCGACGCGATCAGGCTCGTCGACACGTTGGACTACCGCGGCGTCGCCACGGTCGAGTTCCTGCTGGACGCCGAACGGCTCGCCGCCGGCGAGCTGGATCACGTCTTCATCGAGGTCAACCCTCGTCTGCAGGTCGAGCACACGGTCACCGAAGAGGTGTGCGGCGCCGACATCGTCGTCGCCCAACTGCGACTGGCCCGCGGCGAGAGCATCGGCGACCTCGACCTGCCCGCGCAGGTCTCGGACGCCCGGTCGGTCGGCACGGACGGTCTCGTGTCGATCCAGTGCCGCGTCAACGCCGAACAGCTCGCCGGGGCGGCCTTCGTCGCGACGACCGGGACCATCGAGGCGCTGAAGTGGCCCGAGGGGACCCGCGTCGAGACCTACGTCCGCCCCGGCACCCGGATCACCGGCCGGTTCGACTCCCTCATCGCCAAGATCATCGTCACCACGCGCGGCAGCGTGACCGACGCGTTCGCCGAGGCACGGCGCGCCGTGGAGGCGACCCGGATCGACGGGGTGGCGTCGAATCTCGCATTCCTCAGCGAGATTCTCGCCGACCCGGAGATCTCGACCGGGGCTGCGACGACGTCTCATCTCGATGACCTCGTCGCGCTCCGGTCACCCACGACGTCGTCGGACGCCGACACCGTGACGGCCGCCATGTCCGGAACGGTCGTCGACATCGCCGTCAGCGTCGGGCAGGTGGTCGGCCCGCGCACCGTGCTGGCCACGGTCGAGGCGATGAAGATGGAGCATCCCGTGCTCGCCGGACGCACCGGCGTCGTCGCGTCGCTGGAGATCGCGATCGGCGACCAGGTCGCGGTGGGCGACCAGATCGCGCAGTTGGGCGAGGCCGCCCTCGAGCACGAGCACGAGGACGACGCCGTCGAGCCCGTCGACCTGGACGTATTGCGCCCCGATCTGGCCGCAGTCGAGGAACGCCGTGCGCTGACCCGCGACGAGGCACGCCCGCGCGCCGTCGAGAAACGGCACTCCCGCGGCCACCTGACCGCCCGCGAACAGATCGGCACGCTCGTCGACGACGACAGCTTCGTCGAGTACGGCGCCTTCCCCGTCGCCGCGCAACGAGGCCGTCGCTCGTTGGACGAACTGATCACGACGACCCCGGCCGACGGCATCATCACCGGCGTCGCGCGGATCAACGGCGACACCGCGGCGGATGGCGGCGAGTGCGTCGTGCCGGCGTACGACTACACGGTGCTCGCCGGCACCCAGGGTTACTTCAACCACAAGAAGACCGACCGCATCCTCGAGATCGCCCATCGCCGTCAGGTCCCGGTGGTGTTCTTCACCGAAGGTGGCGGCGGTCGCCCCGGTGACGTCGACGCCGACGAGATCATCTCGTCGGGGTTGACGGTCGAGACCTTCGCGACCATGGGGTCGCTGAGCGGCACCGTCCCGACGGTGGGCGTCCTCACGGGCCGGTGTTTCGCCGGCAACGCAGCACTGCTCGGCTGCTGTGACGTCATCATCGCCACCCGGGACTCCCACCTCGGGATGGCAGGACCGGCCATGATCGAGGGCGGCGGACTGGGGCGGTTCACGCCCGAGGAGATCGGCCCGATGGAGGTGCACGGCGTCAACGGCGTGGTGGACCTCGTGGTCGAGGACGACGCGGCGGCGATCTCGGCGACCCAGCAGTACCTGTCCTACTTCCAGGGCCCCGCCGAGAACTGGGAGCGCCACGACCAGCGCCTGCTACGGCACGCCGTGGGCGAGAACCGCAAGCAGGTCTACGACATCCGTCATGTCATCGAGGTGCTGGCGGACGTCGACTCGGTGCTCGAGCTGCGGCGCGGCTTCGGTGCAGGCATCGTCACGGCACTCGTGCGCATCGAGGGCAGGCCGATGGGCCTGGTAGCGAACGACCCGGCCCATCTCGGCGGTGCGATCGACGCGGACGGCGCCGACAAGTTCGCGCGGTTCCTGCAGCTGTGCGACGCCCACGGCCTCCCCGTCGTGTCCCTGTGCGACACGCCTGGCTTCATGGTCGGTCCCGACTCGGAGAAGCAGGCGACGGTGCGGCACTTCAGCCGGCTGTTCATCATCGGAGCGCACCTGTTGGTCCCGGTGGTCACGGTCGTCCTGCGCAAGGCCTACGGCTTGGGGGCGCAGGCCATGGCCGGCGGCAGTTTCGTCCTGCCCGCGGCGACGATCGCGTGGCCGAGCGGCGAGATGGGCGGCATGGGCCTGGAGGGTGCAGTCCGTCTCGGCTACGCCAAGGAACTGGCCGCGCTGGAGGATCCCGCCGAGCGGCAGCGCCGCTTCGACGAACTCGTCGACGCTCATTACGACAGCGGTACCGCGATGAACGGAGCCATGAAGCAGGAACTGGACGACGTCATCGATCCGGCCGACACGTGCCGATGGATCGTGGCGGCGTTCGGGAGTTCACCGCAGATCGAGCGGAGCGGACGGTACGTCGACGCCTGGTGACGGTGCGCCCGAACCGTCCCGTCCCACGGGGCGGTTCGGCACCGCGTGCTCAGCCCTGCTGACGTAGACTGGCTGCCATCGTTCGGATGCTTCCCGAGGCCGAGGCGAGCCCGCCGCAGGCTGGAAGATCCCAGCACATCCCATCGTTGTACCGCTGAGGACTTCCTTGCATGACTGATTCGTCGACCACGTACCCCGTCCAACACCGCCCGGATGCCACCGCCGCCCTGATCGCGGCCATGGACGAGCGGATCCTGGTGCTGGACGGCGCGATGGGCACGGCGATCCAGCGCGACCGTCCCGACGAGTCCGGGTACCGGGGCGAACGCTTCTCCCAGTGGTCCTGCGACGTCGTCGGCAACAACGACCTGCTCACGCTGACCCAGCCCGAGATCATCGCCGGCATCCATCGCGAGTACCTCGAGGCCGGCGCGGACCTGGTCGAGACGAACACCTTCAGCGCGAACGCGATCTCGCTGCGCG
>CAYXFT010000107.1:0-9339 GCA_964464335.1 uncultured Aeromicrobium sp. | reverse complement strand
CGTGGACCGCATCGATTCGAGTTCGAGGTCGGTCAGCACGGTTCCTCCGCTCAGGATGTGGGCACGGACTGGGCGAGCTTGCGTCGATACCGGCCCGCCATCGCTTCGCAGTGATCGATTACCTGAGAACGACGGAACGTCTGCCCATCGGTGGTGAAGTCGAACCGGTCGGCGACGTTCGCTGCCTTCATCTCCCAGCCGCGCACGATCGCCCGCCACACGCCTTGTGTGTCGTACGTGGGTGTCCACTCGACCGCACTGGGCGGGTTGCCGTCAGCATCGGGCGCTGCGGCTTCCTCCAGGGCGATGACGACTTGGTCGGGCGTGAGTTCCGGGTCTCGGCAGGGCGGGCAATACGCCTCGAAGCGGTACTCGGCGGCAGCGTGGTTCATCAGGCGCTCCTCTCCCACGTGTCGGCGGCCAGCGCTTCGATCGAATCGGCGAACAAGTCGAGTTCGGGACCGGGATCCAACGCCATCGCATGATCGACGGCTGCTGCCGACAGGGCGCTGTAGTGGGCTTCGTCGTCGAGCAGTCGGATCTGCCGCTCGAACTCGTCCCACCAGTTCAACTCGACCAGCACCCCACCATCACCGACACATTCACGCGGCCCGGGCAGGTCGGTCGCCAACACCGGGATGCCGGACGACATCGCCTCAACAGCGACCCGACCCCACGATTCGTGTTCGGAGGCCATCAGCAGGATGCGGGTTTCGGCGTACACGGCACGCATGTCGGTGCCGTGCGCGCGAAGTTCGACGTTGGGCAGGTCACGGACGTCGGCGGCGCCCCATCCGCCGAGTACGCCGAGGAACCGGCGGTCCGGCATCCGTTCGGCGAGTTCGTAGAACGTGTCGGAGCCCTTCTCGCCGGTGACGTTCACGAGCGTGATCGAGTCGGCGAGACTGCGGTCAACCTGCCAGTCGCGGTAGTCCACCGGGGGGTGGATGACGATGTGCGGGGTGGTGGTGATCTTGTCGAACGCTGTCGCGGTGGCGTGGGCGTTGTGGACGATCAGCGACCAGTCGACAGACGTCAACGGGTCGGCCATGTGTTCGCGGGCGTTGTGGGTGATCCCGACGAGCGGAGCGTGCAGTCCACGAAGCCGCCGCGGGCTGATGTCCACGTGCGTGACCACCACATCAGCGTCGGAGAGGACCGAGCGGATCATGTTCAGGCCGGGTGTGACGGTGACGCCTTCGTGGTCCCACGGCTCGCCCTGTTGGCGTGAGGTGAGTGCGACGGTGACCTCATGGCCTCGCGCTGCGAGGTGACGGAGCATGGCGTGAGTCGCCATCTCGGAGCCGATGAACCGGCGCGGCGGGTAGTCGAGGGTGAGAGCGACGACGATCACTTGTGCGCCCAGAGGGCTTCGGGGTCGTCCGTGCGGAACGACCACATCGGCGTGTGCAACGGATGGCCGGATGCGACGGGCCCGCGCCACGAGGCTGCGACCCGATTCGCTGCAACCATGTCCGTCGCGTCGCCGTCACGATGCAGGTCGAGCACCCGACGGGCGAACGCTGCGACGACCCTCGTGCCCCCACCGAGAATCCCGGGGTTCAACAGCGCACGGTCGGCGTTGTCGGCGATCCAGCGGCTGTGCGCCGGGTGGACCGCTTCGACCCACCAGAAGCCGACACTGCGAGCGTTGTCACCGTCGACCGGTTCGGACCCGATGTAGAGCGTCTCATCGTCCAGCCAGGACGGGTACGGGTCGTTCAACAAGCGGACGTCACCGGCGTCGACACACCACACGAACCCGTCATGCGACTCGCACCACAAAGCGATGTGCCACCAGCGAGCGAAGTACGGATTCAGGTTCGACGGCCACACCCGGACGAACTGGGCGCGGCCGTCGTGACCGGCGTCCAAGCAGTCGGTGAGCACCACGGCGTCGTGGCCGTCGAGGGTGTCGAGCATCGTCAGTTGCGACGGGTCGGCGTCCACTCGGCGCTTGTAGTGCGGGTCCTCGACCGAGTTCAGCCAGCAGGTGATGATCATCCGACACCGGCGACAGCCCGGACATCGCAGCCCTCGACGTCGATCGTCCACCACGCGAACCCGGCCTGGCGGAGCGCGGCGTCGAGTTCGCCGCTGGACACGTTCTGGTACCAGCCGGGGCACAGCGGATCGTCGTGGAACAGGCCGTGCACCTCGCGGCCGGGCCCGGCCATCGTCGCGACCAACATCCCGCCGACCTTCAACATCCCGGCGATGTTCCCGAGGATCTCGACCCATGCCGGCGTGTGCTCGGCGACCTCCGCGAACAGGACGAGATCGACCGGCTGCTCCGGCCGCCAGGTGGCACCGTCTGCTACGACGTCGACACCCGGCCCGTCGGCTGCGTCGACGACCGTCCACGTCGCGTTCGGCCACAACCAGCGGGCGTGACCGTTCGTCTCCCGACCGCCGATGTCGACCGCTACGAGCTCGTCGGTGGTGGCGTGGAGCCGGATGAAGTCGAGCGCCTCAGCGTGCACCGGCGGTCTCCCTCTCGGCGATCAACGCTCGCATCGCCGCCGGATCCCGGCGCGCGGCGTTGTACCGCAGGTTGAGTTCGCTGTTCGGTCTCCACCGCTCAGAACCGAGGTCACGGCAGGCGCCGTCGTGCCACAGGGAGACGGCGAATCCTGGGTGACACGTCGGTTTCCCGACGAGCGCCTCGAACGCCGCGTGCAGTGCGTCGTCCTCGGCTCCCCAGCCGGAGAACCGCTCGTCCATGCCACCGGCCTGCCACCACACGTCGGGGCGGCACACGTAGATACCGCCGGTGTTCCCGCCGGGCGGGTTATCCGACCCGGCGTACAGGTAGCGGTCGAACGGGTAGTGCATCCCACCGTCGAACGCCGCCGCGATCGCCGCGGCGAGCCCGGTCGGGGTCGGGATCGTGTCCGCGTCGGAGATCACCACGACATCCGGTGAGTGCTGCTCGCACAGCCGGACGGCGAGGTTCCGCGACGCGGCCCGGCTGAACGGCTCGTCGCCGGAGTCGGCGACGACCTGTACAGCGTCGGGAAGTGCGGACTCATACCAGTTGCGGACGATCTCGAACGCAGGAAGCCGGTCGACGGTCGCCCTCCACGGGAAGGCGACCGCCACCGACATCGACGTCACGTCAGGACGCCATCCACGCTGCCGTCGGCAGACCGGTGATCTTGCCGTGCGAGTTCGCGTTGCCGTACTCCAGGCCGATCTCACCGTAGAACTGCCAGCGGTTGCTGGCGCCCGTCTTCGCGAGTTCCTCCATGAAGAACCCGGTGCCCTTCTCGGGGACGGCGAGGACGTGCGGGCGGCACTGCTCCAGCGACACGACCGCGACCACATCGGCCGGCATATGCCGATCGAGGATCACGTTCAGTTCACCGAAGTCCGTGACGATCGTGTCCACGCTGACGCCGCCGACCGTGCGAGACGACTGCTGGTAGACGCCATCGGAGATGAACCGCTGCGTCAGACGCCGCTTCTGGTAGCCGTTGCACAGGATCGCCGCGGTCTGCGAGTCGGAGATCCCCCCCGCCTCCCACACCTTCTGCATCAGGTCGAGCAGCAGCTGGTTGCCGGCGGTCCCGGCGAGATCCTTCAGCCCGGCGGCGATCGTGTTCGCCACCGGGATGACGCTGAGGATGCCGGCGGTCTGCCGGTCGGTGTTCAGGTCGGCCGGCTCCTGGAAGGTGCCCGACAGGAACGACTTCTCGACGTCGCGGGCGATCTGCGCCCAGTGCGCACGCATCTGGAGGTTCGTCTCGTCGGCCGCCCGGGCGCCGTCGAGGCCTACCGCTCCGGCATGACTGGAACCGGTCGACGCGAACTGGCCGGACGCGGCGAGCTTCGTGTACGTCAGCGACAGCGCCTCGTGGTGGATCTCAAGGACGTTGCGGGCAGTCGACCGCGACCGGGCGGTCGGAGTCGGCGCGTCGTCGCCCTCGGTCGCCACCTTGTTCGCGGTGGCGTCACGCAGGTCGATCGTCTGCCAGGTGAACACCGTCGCGTTCTCCGGGACCGCACCGGCGACCGTGCCAGCGAAGTTCTCCGCGGAGATACCCGAGATCGCCGTGAGGAACGGCGTGTCCTGCGGGGTGACGTTGATGATCTCCCCGGTGTAGTTCGGGAGGTTGAAGGTGTTCCCGACACCGCTGACTGCGCCCATGACGGGCTCCTTTCAAAGGGGGTCGTGCCGCGCTCAGCGCGCAAGCATCTTCTGGGTCTTGAGCTGACCGGAGAGCTTCCAGTTGCCTGCCTGCTCGGCCTCGGCGATCTGTGTGTCGAGGGTCTTCGCTGGCGGGGTGGTTCGTGCTCCCAGGTCTGCGGAACCCGGCGTCTGCGTTGCGCTGGCCAGGTACGGCTTCGCTGCGATCAGCTCAGCCACGGCACCGGAGATTGCCTCGGTGTCGATGTCTCCCGTCGCGGTGACGGGGATCTCGTCGAGTCCGAGCAGCTTCAGGGCCACGGTCGGATCGGCGAGGAGATCGGGGTCGGTGAGCTTCCCGGCCGTTGCGGCCTTCAACTCGGATGCGAACAGGCGGCTGTTGACCGAACCGAGCACTTCGGTGCGGGCGGCGGCGGCGGCCTGGTCGGCTGCTTCCTTGATGGCCTTCTCGTGATCGGTCATCTTCTCGGCCTTGAGCGCGTCGAGTTCCGTCTGCAACGACTCGGCGCGCTTGGCGTCGGCCTCGGCCTTCTTCGCGCGGTCCTTCCACGCCTGAAGGGCTTTCTCGCCGGCTTCGCCGAGCGGGGCGTCATCCGTCGCCGCGGGCGCGGGTGGCGGATCGGCCGGGGGTGGGGACTGCTGCGCGCCAGGGACGGCAGCCGGGTCAGCATCGGGCATTGCGCCCCTCCTGCTTGGTAGGTGCCGGACCGTTGCGGTCAGGCGAGAACGAGAGCGGAGTCGTGGCGAGTGCCGTCAAGCACCGGCCCCAACTCCGGGTCGAGACGCACCGTCGGCGCCAGATCCGTGACCGCTTCGACCGGCACGCCCGGCGGCAGGTCTGCTGCGTCGATGTGGATGCGTCCGAGGCCCTTCGCCGAGGCGTCGTAGCCGTTGCGGTCGTAGACCGCCTGCAACCGGTCACGGTCAAGGACGTCACCCTCGAACGAGTCGAGATAGATCTCGATGACCGAGCAGCGGCAGTGAGCGTGGATCGGCAGGAGGTCGCCGCGGCTGTAGGTGCGGGTTGATGCTGCGATGCACAGCCCGCACACCGCGCCAGCACCGGGGCTGGTCTGGCGGCGCCAGCCGGTCACCCTGCGGTCGGCCTCGGCGTGAGCGTTCGCAGCCGACCGGTACGCCAACTGGCTGTCCGTGTAGATGCTCTGGCGGAGGTGGGCGAGGCCTCGTTGGAAACTGTCCTCGCGGGCGACCTTCGCCGACCGCGAGTACACCGTCTCCAACGACGTCCCGTTCCGAGCTCGAGCCCCGATCAGACGGTCGGCCTCGATGCCGAGCGGCGTCAACTCTGAATCGGTCACGACACCGGCGGCGAGGGAGAGTCCGGCGTCGGTCTGCGCGACGATCGCCCGCTGCCCCGCCAACACGGTCGCCACGACCGCATCCAACGGCATGTCCCCGGCTGCCGTCCACTGCGCAGCCGCTACAGCCGCCGTACGTGCCCTGAGCCGCTCCAGGGCCGCCCATTGGGCTCGTACGAGCCGCTGCGGCGTTTCAGCCACCAGCGCCCACCTGAGCAGGCTGGACGACCTCTGTGGACGACACAGCGATCGCGTCGCGCATCAGGTCCGCTTGGAGCATCGCCGCTTCGATGCGGGCGATCTGCGACGGCGTGTACCCGAGCTTCTCCAACACGTCGCGGCGCGGCAAGATACCAGCTGCGTAGAGCTTCACATGGGAGTCGACGAGCTGGCCGAGGGTCTGATACTCCGGGTCGGCCCACAGGATCTCGCAGTCGACCGGAGTGTCGAGGCCCTTCACCTTCCGGGCCAACCGGACGACCTCACGCAACGAACCGGCGGCGGTCCGTTCGAAGTCGACGACCTTCGCCACCAGCCCCGCCTCCGCCGACTTCATGCTGTCTCCGGACGGTGCCTGACCGTTCACGGTGAAGTAATGCCGTGGCGTCGACGAGATCACCGCGATGTCCTGCACATCCGATTCCTTCGCGGCGCCGTAGTTCGACAGGTCCGTCGCCTCGAACTGCCCGAACTTCCCAGCCGGGTCCTCGTTCAACCAGAACTTGTTGATCGCCGACTTGAACGAATCAACCGGGTTCCCCTCCTCATCGACAGGGATCTCCAGGCCAGTCGCCCACTTCTGCCGGAACGCAGCGAAGTGCTCCGCGACCTGCCGATTGAAGATCGTCGTGTTGATCCGATCCTGAATCTGGATCAGATCGTCGATCTCGGACCAGCCCCGCCACTGCAAGCCTGGCTGGTTGACGACCGGGACGATCGGCACCACCCCGAGCGGGTTGCGAAGCGTCTCCTCGCGTTGCACCCAGCCGCCGTACGGCTTCGCGCGTGTCGCCGGCTCCCACCACCACTTGTGGACAGCGGTCGACGTGTACAAGTTCGCGAACTGCTGCCCAGTCCAGTCGTCGACCCACACCTTGATCGCCGCGCGGCGGCGCCGGCGATCGGCCGGATCATGCTCGACGTAGCACTGCGTCGGATCCTCGATCCGGATCACCGGATACAGCGGATCGTCGCCGGCTTGCGGATACCAGACCGACAGGTAGCCGCGGCGCTGCGTCAACGCGGTCTGCCACAACACCGGCGAATCCGCCTCCAGGTTGTTCGCCTGAACCATCTCCCACGTCTGCTCATCCGGCTCCGCGTCTGCGTCGTCCTGCAACCGGACGCCCTGCCACTTGATCCGCTGCTTCTCCGCATTGATCACCGGACGCATGTAGTTCGACCCAGAGATCGTCAACAGGTGCAGTAGATCGTCACGGGTTTCGCTGTCGGTGACGACCGGCAACTTGTGGAGGCCCCGGTAGTAGGCCTCCAGCTGAAGCAGCCGAGGCTTCTCCGCTTCCAGTTGCGTATGCAACCGGTACAGCGTCCACAGCGGCGACTCAGGATCGGGTTGGGGGACTCCGACCGGTAGGCCGAGCGGCATGAACGGGAGCGTCATCGAGTCGGCTCCCCTCCACGGTCAGCGGAACGCGACCGCCTTGAACTGCTTCTTGCGGCGCACCCCGGCAGCGATCGCACGGTCACGCATGTCATTCGCGATCGCATCCGAGATCAGACCGTCGATCTTCTCCGTGTCCAACGGCTTGCGCACCAACACCAGCGTCTTACGCTGATCGGAGTCGTCGCGGTACTCCTTGATGAACGTCACCGCGTTCAACGCGTGCCGCCGGACGATCGGGCAGCCGTCATGCGGCGATGTCGACAGTTTCAACGCCTGCAACGCGCCGGCCATCAACGGGTCGTGCGCCGTGCGGAACTCGACGATCCGGTCCTCGCTGAACTCCTCGGTCAACAGCCGGACCTCATGCTGCCAGTACGGCGGGTCGAACCCGGCGAGCACCACGTCGTAATGCTTGAAGCACCAGCGGATCTTGTCGAGCACCTCATCGCGCGGCACCCACCACTCGTCGTCGGGCCGGCCTTCGCTGTCCGTTGGGTGCTCCCACGCTGCGATCGTCCACCGGTAGCCGTCCGACAGGCGACACGCCCGCAGGACCGTCGAGTCGGCCGGACGATGCCTGCCCTGGCTCGTCCCGTTCGACCCGTCGAACCCGAGCGTGATCTGCTCACCCTTCTTCGGCGGCGTCGGCTTCTCAGGTGGCTGCCGATCCCAATCCTCCGGGGTCGTCCACTTCGACGACCCGGCCACGATCCGATTCCCGAAGAACCGCTCAGCCTGCCGAGGATCCTCCAGCAGCAGTTCGGCGGCCTCAGCCTCGATCGCGTCCAGGTCGACGTGCGGTGACCCGTCGTACGCGTACTCGAGGATCTTGCGGCGGTCAGCTTTCACGGTGAAGTCGCCGAGCGATGCCGGCGGTTCCTTGTGGTACCGGTAGATGTCCCGCTGCTTCTCCGCCGCACGAGCGGTGCGCTGAGCGACCGAGTCCTGCGTCGGATCCCATGCGTTCGTCGTCTCGACGGCTCGGCCACCCATGCCGGCCAGGCCGCGACGCTGCGTTTCGGCGACGGTGACCATCTTGTTCGTCTTCGTGTAGACGCCCGTCTCGTCCTGCAACGCTGTCGTGATCGGCTGCCCCAGCCGCGACTGCGCCGACGATGTGACCACGTCGATCCGGCCTTCGGTACCGAGACGGATGAACTCCTCGCCAACCGTCATCATCGGCGCCAACATCTCGCCGCGCGCCATCGCCTGCAACGGCCGGTACACGTTCGCGACCTGATCCTCTGCCGTCGCCAGCAACTGGATCAGCGGAGTCGGCCACGGCATCCCGATCGGAACCCGGTCCATCCCGATCTTGTTCGCAAGCTCGTCGAACGAGAACCGCAACGCTCGCGGGCACATACACCCGTGCTCGTGGCAGTCGTACCTGTCGCCGTGCCGCGCCCAGCCGGCGAACAGCACCGGGCCGACCGCCTCCCCGGCGATGAACGTCGCCGACCACGGCCCCTTCCCGGTCTTCTGCGGACCGACGACCTGGCTGCGACGATGCTCGAACGCCGTCGCCAACTGGCCGACCTGGGCATCGCGACGAACCCGGTAGTGCTCGTAGTGAACCTCTCGCTGCCAGTCGTAGTGCCGGAACGGCTCACCCTTCCGGAAGCCGTCAGGCACGATGCAGTGCCACGCCACCCACACTGTGAGCAGCGGTCCCAGCGATGGCTCCTTCGGGTCAGGCTCCGAAGCCATCGAGAACCGTCAGCGCCGACCGCGCCGCGTCGGCCTCCTCGTCCGTCACGGCGGCCTCGGCGACGATCTGCCAGCCATTCTCCTTGAGCCCGGCCGGTGTCATGCCGATCTGGTCGGCGAGCCGGACAACGACGTTCCCGAGCGACGCAGACGCCTCGGGAAGTTCCATCTGCACCGACCAGCGCACCCACATCGCGACCGTGCGCCAGCGCCACGGCTCCGACACCCACGCGACTGCCTGCGGGGACCGCCAAGCCTCACGCCACACCTCGACCTCGCGCAGCGTCGGGTCAGGCAACGAGAACTCCGGGACATCGCCAGCGAACCCCGACATGGGGAGCGAACGCAACTCCGGCAGGGACCGCGAAGCCGACTTCAACGAGCGGGGATCAGCCGGCGGACCGGACCGATTACGAGCGCCACCAGACGCCATGGTCATCACCCCTTCCGGCATTGCGCCGGGTCGGGACGGACAGCCATTGCGGCCACCCATAGTGGTCAAGAGCGAGTGTTTGAACCCTGCCGACCCCGGAGTCGGT
>CAYXFT010000106.1:5596-9374 GCA_964464335.1 uncultured Aeromicrobium sp. | reverse complement strand
CTTCGCCGAGCGCTTCATCGGCGACCAGGACAACGGCGGCAAGGAGTTCCTCGAGCTGCGTGCCAAGGAGGCCGGTCACCCGATCGAGGCCACGGGCAAGAAGCTGCGCGCGCACTTCGCATGGAAGCAGTCAGACGACGACTACACCGAGGGTTCGGCCGCTCGCTGACCCTGCGGAACCCGCTGAGCGTGACGTTCGAGGGGTGTTTTCTCGCGAATCACCCCTCGAACGTCACGCTCAGCGCTTTCCGGGCCGCGGCAGCAGCAGCACGGGGACGGGGCAGTGGTGCACGATGCGGGTCGCGGTCGAGCCGATGAAGACCCGGGCGACCGGGCCGTGCCGGCTCGAGCCCACCGCGAGCAGGTCGCCGTTGCCCCAGGGATACGCGTCGAGCGCGAGTGACCAGCGTTCCCCGGCGGCCACCCCGGCCGCCGAGACGGAGATCTCCGGAGCGAGGTCGCTGATCCGCTCCACCACCTGGTGCTGATGGTCGCGCACGATCTCGCGCCAGGCGGCCGCGATGCCCTGGTCGGCGAACGCCGCGAACGCCGTTCGGGACTCGCTGCGCACCGCGAACGTGACGACCTCGACGCGGCACCCCAGCCACGAGGCGGTCTCGGCGACGATGCGCGCGAGGTCGAGGTCCGACGCCGTGGGATCGACCGCCAGCACGATGCGATCGATGCGGCCGTCGCTCGTGCGGTGGCCGCGCGGCGCGATCGCGACCGGCGTGTCGGCACTGTGCGCCAGTCGGTCGTTCGTACTGCCGAACGCGATGTGACCCAGCGGTCCACTGGATGCCGAACCCGCCACGAGCACCCGAGCCGACCGCTTCCGGCTCTCCTCCAGCAACGCCTGCGGGATGGAGCGCGAGGTGCGGACCCGCATCGACGCGGTGATGTCGGAGCCGAGCCGGGTGCGGGCCTCGGCGAGTGCCTCGTCGGCCTGCGCCCGAACCTGGCGTCGCCACTCGTCGTCGACGCCGGCGAAGTCGCGCAGCGTCTCCCAGCCGTCCTGGACCACGCTGACGACGACGAGCTCGTCACCGGTCGTCCGGGCGAGGTCGGCGGCCAGGTCCAGTGCCGCTCCGCCGCGGGCATCGGCGCCGTACCCGACGACGATCGTCATGACCGGTCGCTCTCGGCTGTCCGCTGGTTCAGCCGCGAGTGCCGGTACCCGTAGGCGAAGTAGATGACGAAGCCGAGCAACAGCCACACGACGAAGCGCAGCCACGTCTCGACCGCGAGGCTGGCCATCAGGCCCAGGCACGACGCCACCGTGACGATCGGCAGGATCGGCACCCACGGGGTGCGGAACGGTCGCTCCATGTCCGGCTCGGTCGTGCGCAGCACGATCACGGCGATCGCGACGACCACGAACGCGAACAGGGTGCCGATGCTCACCATCTCGGCCAGGACGGAGATCGGGACGAATCCGGCCAGCAGCACGACGGCACCGACCGTCAGCGCGGTCATCAGCACCGGCGTGCCCCACGTCGGGTGGATGCGCCGGAAGACCTCCGGCAGCAGTCCGTCCCTCGACAGGGCGAACCCGATCCGGCCCATCGCGACGAGGTCGACGAGGATCACCGACGTCAGTCCGGCCACGGCGGCGATCCCGATGAGGATGCCGGCCCACTCCAGCCCCACCTGGTCGAAGACGTCCGCCACGGCGTCGCCCTCGGAGAGGTCCTTGTAGTTGACCATTCCCGTCATCGCGAGGCACACGCCGACGTACAGCACGGTGCAGATCGCGAGGGTGCCGAGCAGCCCCAGCGGCATGTCGCGCTTGGGGTTCTTGGTCTCCTCGCCGAGGTTGGCGACGGCCTCGAAGCCGGAGTAGGCGAAGAACACCACGGCCGCGGCGATGAACACGCCGGCGACGCCGTACGTCGACGGCTCGATCCCGGTCAGGAACTGCCACAGCGGCGCCTTCAGGCCCTCGGCGGTGCCGTCACCCGCCGGGGGCTGCGACGGCGGGATGAACGGGACGAGGTTCTTGGTGTCGATGTAGAAGACGCCGACCGCGATGACGAACACGCAGACGATGACCTTGATGATGACCAGTCCGTTCGTGACCCAGGCCGACTCGCGGATTCCGCGCATCGCGACCCAGCCCAGCACGATCGTGATGAAGATCGCGCCGATGTTCACGACCGAGCCCTCCTCGGCGAACCACTTCGTCGGCAGGTCGAACACCCCGGCGACGTACCCGGACCACCCGCGCGCCACCACCGCCGAGCCGAGTGCGAATTCCAGGATCAGGTCCCACGCGATGATCCAGGCGAAGATCTCGCCGATCGTCGTGTAGCTGTACGTGTACGAACTGCCCGCGGTGGGCACCGCCGAGGCCAGTTCGGCGTAACAGAGCGCCGCCAGCAGGGCGACCGTACCGGCGATCAGGAAGGAGATCGTCACCGCAGGTCCGGCGTTGTTCTTCGCCTGCAGTCCGGTCAGCGTGAAGATCCCGGTGCCGATGACGATGCCGATCCCGAATCCGACGAGGTCCCACGCGGACAGGTGCTGCCTCAGGTTGCCGTGACTCTCGCCCTCGCCGTGAGGTTCGTCATTCTGATGGATGACGTCGTTGACGCTCTTCTTCCGCAGGACGTCCATGGATCTCCTCGGGTCGGGCCGCCGCGGCATGCAGGTGCCTTCCAGCACTCTGGTGCCGGTTCGTGGCCGCCGCAATCGCAGGAGCACCTCGCCAGTGGCCCACGGACGGTACTAGGGTCACGATCAATGGGTCGGTGCACTCCGGTCCGGAAGATCGCTTCAAAGGAGAAGTGTCATGGCGACCAGTCCCGCAGCAGACATCGTGGCCGCGCTCGGCGGAGCATCGAACATCGCGAGCTTGACCCATTGCGCCACGCGTCTGCGGCTGCAGCTGAACGACAGTTCCAATGTCGACAAGGATGCCGTCGAGGCCATCCCCGGGGTGATGGGCGCCGTGCCCCAGGCCGGCAATCGCTACCAGGTCGTCATCGGCGGTGCCGTGACGACGGTCTACAACGAGATGCAGGCCCTGCCCGGGATGGACGGCGGTGGCGGTGACGGCCCGTCGGACGCCGACGTCAAGGCAGCGGCCCGGTCCCAGGGTCCCCGAGGGAAGCTCGCGTGGCTCGACAACTTCTTCGAGTTCCTCTCCGACTCGTTCCGGCCGATCATCGGGGCCCTGCTCGGCGCCTCGCTGTTCATCACCTTCATGTCGCTGATGTCGACGCTCGACGTGATCGGCAACTGGGCCGATCCGACGACCGACCTGCCCCCGTCGTGGGACTTCGTCAACCTGATGTGGCAGTGCGTGTTCGTGTTCCTGCCACTGATGGTCGCGTACAACGCCTCGAAGAAGCTCGACGTCGACCCGTGGATCGGGTTCTCGATCATGGCGGTGCTGATGCTGCCGGGATTCAAGGCCATGGCTGACGACCCGGCCGCCAAGAGCATGAACTTCCTGGGCTCGGACATCACGACGATCCCGATCTTCGGGGTCCCGTTGACGATCTTCGACTACAGCTCGCAGGTGTTCCCGCCACTGCTCATGGCTGCCGTGCTGGGCCTGCTCTACAAGTACCTCAAGAAGGCGATCCCCGAGAACATCCAGCTGATCTTCGTGCCATTCTTCGCCATGTTGATCATGATCCCGCTGACGGCGTTCCTGATCGGTCCGATCGGTGTGTACGTCGGCGCCGGTCTGGCGGACGTGCTCAAGTCGATCAACGACTTCTCGCCGTTCATCTTCGCGATCGTGATCCCGTTGGCGTACCCGTTCATGGTG
>CAYXFT010000106.1:0-5586 GCA_964464335.1 uncultured Aeromicrobium sp. | reverse complement strand
CACTGGCCGATCAACGCGATCATGCTGCTCAACATCCAGACCTTGGGCTACGACTACATCCAGGGCCCGATGGGTGCATGGAACTTCGCATGCTTCGGCGCGACGGCCGGCGTCCTGCTGCTGGCGTGGCGAGAGCGCGACCAGCAGATGAAGCAGACCGCGACCGGCGCTCTCGCGGCGGGACTGCTCGGCGGCATCTCCGAACCGTCGCTCTACGGCATCCATCTGCGGTTCAAGCGCATCTATCCACGCATGCTCGTGGGCTGTTTCGTCGGTGGACTCATCATCGGCATCGGCGGCGGCGTCACCACGAACGCCTTCGTGTTCACCTCGTTGCTCACCATCCCGGCGTTCGACAGCGTCCTGCTCTACGGCGTCGCCGTGCTGGCCGCCTTCTTCGTCTCGATGGCCCTCGTGGTCGTCTCGGGGTACAAGAACCCCGAGGCGGCCGCTGAGAGCGCCGGGACGGACACGGCAGCTGTCCCGGCGGCCGGCACCGCAGCCCCCGCGGCCGACGCCGGGGTCGGCGCCGTGCTGCAGGTCGCGTCGCCGGTCGACGGCAACGTCATCGCCCTCAAGGACGTGCCCGATCCGGTCTTCGCCGGCGGCACGATGGGCCCGGGTGTGGGCATCGAACCGTCGGCGGACACGGTCTACGCGCCCGGCGCGGGCACCGTGGTCGCGGCCCAGCCCACGGGGCACGCGTTCGGGCTCGTCCTCGACGGCGGCATCGAGCTCTTGATCCACGTCGGCATCGACACGGTCAACCTGCAGGGCGAGGGCTTCGATGTCCACGTCAAGGCCGGCCAGAAGGTCGAACAGGGCACTCCGCTGGTGACGTTCGACCGCGGCATCATCGAGAAGGCCGGCTATTCGCTCGTCACGCCGGTGATCGTGATGAACGGTGCCAAGTTCGACACGGTCGACGCGATCGAACTCGGCCCGACCACGGCGGGGGCGCCGTTGTTGTCGATCGCGACGAAGGCCGCCGCCGCGCCGGCGTGAGTTCGCTCAGGCGATCAGGTTGACGGCGTCCGGGTCGCACGTCGCACCGGCGTGACCGGAGCCAACCCGTTCCCACGCGCGGGCGAGCCGTTCGACGGCGGTGACGAGACGCTCCGGCGGCAGGGCGAAGGGCAGCCGCAGGTGACGTTCGCCGACGGCCGGCAAGGTCGGGAAGAAGCGGGGCCCGGGCGTCAGCGCGACGCCCTCGGCCTCGGCGGCGACGGTCAGCGCCGAACTCGAGGCCGCCGGCAGCGTGACCCACAGCGACAGGCCTCCCTGCGGCACTGACACCTGCCACGACGGCAGGTGTTCGGCCAGTGCGGCGCTCAGGGTGTCGCGGCGGCGGCGCAGCTCGGCCCGCCGGGCGTCGTGGTCGATCTCGTCGCCGGTCAGCGCCGCCGCGGCGACGACCTGGTCGAGCGCGGCCGTGCCGAGGTCGCGGATCATGCGGGCCTGGACCAGTTTGGGCACCAGCGCGTGGGGGGCGCGGATCCAGCCGATGCGCAGCCCGCCCCACAGTGACTTCGCGGCCGACCCGATGACGAGCGCATCGGGGTCGTGCTGGGCGAAGTGTTCGGGCAGGGGTCGCCCCGAGAGGTTCACGTCGCGCATCGTCTCGTCGATGATCGTCGTCACGCCGTTAGACGACAGCACCCGCGCGACGTCCTGACGGTCGGCCGAGGACATCAGCGCTCCGGTGGGATTGTGGAAGTCCACGACGAGCAGCGCGAGACGGACTGCAGGCGCGAGCCGTGCGACGTCCTCCACGGGCCAGGGCGTGTCGGCCAGGGGGAGTGGCGCCAGTCGTGCCCCGGCGCGACCGAGCACGTCGAAGCCGTGCGGGTACCCGCAGCCCTCGACCAGGACCCGGTCGCCGGGCCTGACGAAGACCGAGGCCAGCAGGGAGAGTGCTCCCTGGGCGCCGCTGGTCACCACGAGTTGTTCGGGATCGGTGGGCAGACCCTCCTGCGTGTACCGCTCGGCGAGGCGCTCACGCAGGGCCGGCAGCCCGTCGGGCAGGTAGCCGTCGGTCGCCAGCACCGACGGCAGCGCGCACATCGCCCGCTCGACGAGTTGGGTGAAGCCGGGCGGGGCCTCGGTCGCGGCAGTCGTCAGCGCGATCCCGTCAGGGCCCGGGGGCCGGGCGAGCATGCTGGTGGCCCTGGCGATGCCCAACGGCAGGTCGACGACGCTGCCCGAGCCCTGTCGGGTGCGCAGCAGACCCTCGTCGCGCAGCAGTTCGTAGGCGCGGGTGGTCGTGGTGCGGCTGAGGCCGGTGGCCTCGGCGAGCGTGCGTTCGCTCGGCAGTCGGGTGTCCGCCGTGATCCGGCCGTCCTTGATCGCCGTGCGGACGCGATCGGCGAGGCGGCGGTACGCGGGACCGAGTCCGGAGTCCAGTTCGCCCACGATGGTGGCCAGTTGGCGGGCGGAGAGCGGAACGTTGCGGTCCATGCAGGCCACTCTTGCAGAACTGGCCATGGATTCAAAGTCCAGTTGGGCCCATGCTGGATCCATGATGTTCGCGATCCTCATGCTGCTCCTGCTGGTGTGGGCCGTCGTCGCGTCCGTGCGCGAGGTGCTCGTGGACGGACGTCGACGCGTCTCCACCGCTCACATCGTGCGACCTGCCGGAACGCATCGGTGACGCGCCGGCTGATCCAGCTCGTGCTGGGCCTGTGGCTCTACGGCGCGACGATGGGTTTGATGCTGCGCGCGGGGCTGGGCCTCGACCCGTGGGACGTGCTGCACGACGGCGTGACGCGACACGTACCGCTGACCTTCGGTCAGGTCGTGATCGTCGTCGGCGCGCTCGTGCTGCTGGCGTGGATCCCGCTGCGGCAGCGTCCCGGCATCGGCACCGTGCTGAACGTGGTGCTCATCGGCGTCGCCGTCGACGTCACCTTGATGGTGGTCCCGGTGCCCGACGATCCGAGCGTGCGCGTGCTGTTCCTCAGCGCCGGGATCGTGGGCAACGGGATCGCCGGCGCGATGTACGTCGGTGCGGGACTGGGCACCGGACCCCGTGACGGCCTCTGGTCGGGCATCGTGCGCCGCACCGGAGCCAGCGTGCGGCTCGTGCGCACGTCTCTGGAGGTGAGCGTCCTGGTGACCGGCTTCGCGCTCGGTGGCACGGTCGGCATCGGCACCGTTCTCTACGCGCTCAGCATCGGGCCGCTCGTGCAGGCGTTCCTGCCGTGGTTCGAGATCGGACCAGAGCCCCACAGGAGGGCCGAGCCGGTCACCAGTTGACCCGCGCAGCCCTCCTGAGGGTGCGTCAGGGCGCGAGTTTGCGCAACGACCAACCCAGCAGCAGCCACAGCAGACCCATGCCGGCGGCGAAGAAGGCGACGCCGTAGGCGACGACCGACGTGAACAGCGACGCCCGCAGGAACGAGGCGTTCATCGCGGTCGTGCGCAGCGGGTCGTCCTGTTCGAGCTCGGCGTAGGTCTTGCCGCCGGTGGCCTCGAGGGCGTGCTTGTTGATGACCTCGGCCTGGGCGTAGGCCGTGAAGGGCCCCTTGACCTGCTGGCCGCCGAACATGTTCGCGTCCTCCGACACGGTGATGTTCTCGGCGTCGAGCTGGTTGCTGATGACCACCCACGTACCGATACCGGCGAGGATCAGGACGATGCCCGCGATCATCGAGAGCAGCCCCACGGTGCGGACACCCTTGAGGTGTGTGTCGGGAGATTGGTCGGACATGGCGTTACCTTCCGTCGCGGCGCCTTGACGCGCTCGTTGGGTCGAGCCTAGGGATCGGAGGGGTCACGCGTCGAGGACGCGCCGAGCGCGTCAGCGACGTGTCGCGATGACCAGGCTCGCGTCGGGATCGATCAGCATCTCGACCGCGGCGAAGCGCTCGTCGGTGAGCCACTGCTCGCGCACCGTGTCGACGTGACCGTCGACGATGGGAGGCCAGAAGGAGGACGGGACGAAGTCGTCCAGGACGGCGATGCCACCCGGCTCCAGTAGGTCGGCCAGCACGTCGATGCTGGCCATCACGTCGCGTACGTCGACGAACAGCAGGGAGAACGGTGCGTACTGCTCCAGCACGGTCCAGTCGCCGCACGTGACCTCGACGTTGTCGGAGTCCGCGAAGATGCCCTTCACGTCCTTGGCCAGGTCCGGGTCGAGTTCGGCGGTGACGATCTGTGCGCCCTTGGGGACGCCGCTGGACAGCCAGGCCGAGCCGACTCCGCATCCGGTGCCGAGTTCGGCGAGGGTGCCGTGGCGCGAGGCCGCCAGCGAGGCCAGCAGTCGGCCGGTCTCGCTGCGGGTGGAGGTGATGAACCCTCGTCGTCGCGACAGGTCCAGCGCGCGCGCAACCAGTTCGGGAACCTCTGCCGGTGCGCTCATGCTCGAAGTCTTCCACGCGGACCCGCGTGCGGCCTGACGGCTCACCCACTGAGATGTGGTGGCAACGTCGGTGCAACGGGTTCGTCGTGTATCGTCTCGGCCATGCGGAAGTTGCTCGTAGTAGTCACTTGCCGCGGCAGGACCTCCTAAAGGGCCATTCACCTGCCGCGGAGTTCTGACGTTGGCCCGTCGACTCCGTGCCGCAGATGGCCGACCACAACCTGGTCCAGCTCCTCTGAAAACCCTCGAGACACCACTCGAGTCCCGCGGCCTCCGCTGAGTCGCCGGTCCCGTCGGATCCCGTCCCGACCGCACCACTCACCTTTTCAGAGGAGCATCACCATGTACGAACCCACCACCACCATCGAATGGGGTCCCGCGCACCTGCGTGACGAGGCGCCGGAGTTCGACGGCACGCCCGAGGACAACTGACCGGATAGCGAGACCCAGGTTTCAGTATCTGAGACTGCGGGTTCTAGGATGGGACACATGACCAGCACGTACTCCCTCGCGATCGTCGCCGGTGACGGCATCGGACCCGAGGTCACCGACCAGGCACTGAAGGTTCTCGACATCGTCGCCGCGGACAGCGGTATCGCGTTCTCGCGCACCGCGTACGACCTCGGTGCCCGGCGGTGGCACGCCACGGGCGAGGTGCTGCCCGACTCGGTGCTCGGCGAGATCCGCGGACACGACGCGATCCTGCTCGGCGCGGTCGGCGATCCCTCCGTGCCGTCGGGCGTGCTCGAGCGCGGACTGCTGCTGCGGCTGCGGTTCGAACTGGACCACTACGTGAACCTGCGCCCCTCCAAGCTCTACCGGGGCGTCCCGACGCCCTTGGCGAACCCCGGCGAGATCGACTTCGTCGTCGTGCGCGAGGGCACCGAGGGTCCGTACGTCGGCAACGGTGGCGCGATCCGCGTGGGCACCCCCCACGAGGTCGCCACCGAGGTCAGCCTCAACACGGCGTTCGGTGTCGAGCGCGTCGTCCGCGACGCGTTCGCCCGGGCGCAGGCCCGGCCGCGCAAGAAGCTGACACTCGTCCACAAGAACAACGTGCTGGTCCATGCCGGTCACCTGTGGAGCCGGACGGTGGCCGCGGTCGCTCCCGAGTTCCCCGAGATCACGGTCGACTACCTGCACGTCGATGCCGCGACGATCTTCCTGGCGACCGATCCCGGCCGCTTCGACGTCATCGTCACCGACAACCTGTTCGGCGACAT
>CAYXFT010000105.1:0-9457 GCA_964464335.1 uncultured Aeromicrobium sp. | reverse complement strand
CAATGCCCAGATAATGACGAGCCCCGGCAAACCGCCCGGAGACGTGCACCAGCGCGTTGCCCTTGTGCACGACGTTGGCACCGAGCTTGGTCAGCCCGTCGATGACGCGGTACACCGCGTTCTCGTTGCCCGGGATCAGGGACGAGGCCAGCAGGACGGTGTCGCCCGGCTCGAGGTGGACGCGGTCGTGGGTGCGGTTCGCGATGCGCGACAACGCGGCCATGGGCTCGCCCTGCGAGCCGGTCGACATGAGCACCATCTTCTCCGGCGGGGCGGAGTCGATCTTGTCTACGACCACGCCGTCGGGAACCTTGAGGTAGCCCAGTTCGCGCGCGATCTGCATGTTGCGCACCATCGAGCGCCCGACGTAGGCCACCTTGCGGCCGTGCTTGGCCGCGGCGTCGAGCACGTGCGAGGCGAAGGACGCCACGATGATCCGCTGGGAGCTGCGCGCGAACACCGCGTCGATCGCCGGGGTGATCTGACGCTCGGCCGTCGTGAAACCCGGAACCTCCGAGTTGGTGGAATCGGTCAGGAACAGGTCCACGCCGGCTTCACCGAGCCGGGCGAAGGCCCGCAGGTCGGTGATGCGGCCGTCGAGCGGCAACTGGTCCATCTTGAAGTCGCCGGTGTGCAGCGCCACGCCGGCAGGGGTCTTGATCGCGACGGCGAGTGCGTCGGGGATCGAGTGGTTGACGGCGACGAACTCGCACTCGAACGGGCCGAACGTCTCGACATCACCTTCGGACACGACGTGGGTCGGGACGTCCTTGAGCCGGTGCTCCTTGAGCTTCGGCGCGACGAGCGCGAGGGTCAGCCGCGATCCGATCAGCGGGATGTTCCCGCGCTCGCGCAGGAGGTAGGGCACACCGCCGATGTGGTCCTCGTGGCCGTGCGTCAGCACCACACCGACGACGTCGTCGAGGCGATCTCGGATCGGCGTGAAGTCCGGCAGGATCAGGTCGACGCCGGGATGGTGCTCCTCGGGGAACAACACCCCGCAGTCGACGATCAGCAGTTTGCCGTCGAACTCGAAGACGGTCATGTTGCGGCCGATCTCGCCCAGGCCGCCGAGCGGGATGACCCGCATGGCGCCCGGCGCGAGCGGACCCGGCTTGGTCATTTCGGTGTGCATGTGACTCATCAGAGTGAACCTGCGTCCTTCAGTGCGGCGCGGATGACCGCGACCTGGTCGTCGGTGGCCGGGGTGAGCGGGAGTCGTACCGTGGCGTTGCCGAGGACGCCCAACTCGACCAGCGCGGCCTTGGCGGCGATCGCGCCCTGCGTCTGGCCCATCACCGCGTGCAGCAGGCCGTGCATCGAGGCGTCGATCTCGCGGGCACGGGCGAGGTCGCCGGCGTCCACCGCCTCGACGAGCGCCGTGATGCGGTCGGAGGCGACGTGGCCCAGGACGCTGACGACGCCCGCAGCGCCGACGGCCAGCCAGGGCAGGTTGATCGCGTCGTCACCGGAGTAGATCGCGAAGCTGTTGCGGGCCAGGAGCCGCGTGCCGCGGGCCAGGTCGCCCGATGCGTCCTTGATCGCCAGCACCGTCGGGCGCGACTCGAGGGCGTCGTACGTCTCCTCGGCGATCTGCACGCCGGTGCGGCCGATGATGTCGTACAGCATGATCGGCGTGTCCCCCGCGGCCTCGGCGACCGCGTCGATGTTCGCGAGGATGCCCGACTGGGGCGGCTTGCTGTAGTACGGCGTGACGACGAGCAGGCCATGAGCCCCGCGCCGGACGGCCTCCTGCGTCAGCTCGACCGTGTGCCGGGTGTCGTTCGTGCCGACGCCGGCCACGATCGTGGCGCGATCGCCGACCGCCTCGAGGACCGCCGAGAGCAACAGGCCGTCCTCCTCGCCGGTGGTGGTGGGCGATTCGCCGGTGGTGCCGCTGACGACGAGTCCGTCGTTGCCCTGGTCGACCAGATGGGTCGCCACCTTCGCGGCGGCGTCCAGATCGAGCTTTCCGTCGGGGGTGAACGGGGTGACCATCGCGGTCAACACCCGCCCGAACGGTGCGGACTCGGACGCCAGCGGAGAACTCATGCTCCGAGGTTACCGTCAGGCCGTCCCACGCCTCGGGCGCCATGGGTGCCACCGGCCTCAGGCAGGATGGGCGGGTGAGCGACCACTACCTCGCGGACACGACACCGGTCCGCAACGCCGACGGCATCCTGTCCCTGCCGATCACCGATCGATGGAACACCCCGCTCGGCAAACCGAACGGCGGCTGGGTCCTGGCCTCGATGATCCGGGCCTCGTCGGACCAACTCGACGTGGGCCGACCTGCCGCAGCCGCGATCACGTACCTCGCGTCACCCGAGCCCGGCACCGTCGCCGAGTTCGAGGTCGCGCCCGTCAAGCTCGGCCGCCGCGTCCAGACCGTCGACACGTCGATGACCTCCGGCGACAGGCTGTTGGCCCGGCTGACGACGAACTTCGTGCGCGACCATCACGGGCTGACCCACGAGTTGGGTAGCGCCCCGGACCTGCCGGATCCGTCGTCCCTGCCCGACCCGCGGACGATGGGGATGCCGACCGACGGACTCTTCGGCCGGGTCGAGTACCGGATGGCCGTGCCTCCGGGCTGGTCCGTCGGCAAGCCCACCGGCGACCCCACGGCGGTCGTGTGGCAACGCCTCGACGGCGGCACCGAGATCGACTGGCCCGCACTCGCGCTGCTGGCCGACGCGGCTCCCCCGCCCGTGCTCGAACTGGGCCAGGTCGCCTCCATGACCGTCCAACTGACGGTGCACCTGCACCGGCTGCCGCGGCCGGGCTCCTGGGTCGCCTCGCGGTTCACCACACGCCACGTCGTCGACGGATTCCACGAGGAGGACGGCGAGCTGTGGGACGAGGACGGCAACCTGCTGGCCCAGTCCCGTCAGTTGGCGATCCTGCTCGGCTGAGGTGCTACGCCTCGGCTGCGTCCGTGACGCCCTCGTAGAGGCCCACCACGTTGCCGTCCGGGTCCTCGAAGATCGCCCACCAACTGGTCTCGGAGATGGGTGACTTCTCCATGAGGGTCCGGCCGCCCTTCTCGCCGACGAGCGCGAGGGTGTCCTCGATCGAGTCGACCTCGACGTAGGACCGCGGTTGCGTGAAGCCTTCGCCGCGCGGTGCCAGTCCGCCGCCGCTGATCTGGTTCGGGGCCTGCCACATGGGGTAGCCCTCGAAGCCGGGGATGTCGTTGATCTGCCAGCCGAACAGGGTCGAGTAGAAGGTCCTCGCCTGCGCCGTGTCCGCCACCGGGATGTCGATGTGGGTGATGTCGCCGTGTGCCATGGGTGCTCCTGTCCTCACCTTGCAGTGTGCGACGACACGGTCGCCATGACAAGGCTCAGGCGCGCTCGTACGTCGCGATCTCGAAGTCGGGAGTTCCGTCGAACGACACGCGGGACACCTCGGTCCACTCGGCCGGGTCGATCGGGTCGAGGACGGCGTCGCCGTCAGGGGCCAGCGGCACGTGGGTGACGACCATCCGGTCGACCAGACCTGCGGCACGAGCCTCGGCGTAGACGGCGGCCCCGCCGATGAGGAAGACCTCGTCGTCCAGTTCGCGCGCGACCGTCAGGCCGGCCTCGAGCGACGGCACCACGACGACGTCGGGGTGGCCCGGGTCCCACGCGTCCTGACGGGTGAGGACGATCGACGTTCGGCCGGGCAGCGGACGC
The DNA here is from genome assembly GCA_964464335.1 of uncultured Aeromicrobium sp. GTDB lineage: Bacteria > Actinomycetota > Actinomycetes > Propionibacteriales > Nocardioidaceae > Aeromicrobium. The sequence goes on along the minus strand of CAYXFT010000105.1, from coordinate 5,777 downwards.
CCGATCGACTCGTAGGTGGCCCGCCCCATCACCATCGGGTGGCCCCACGTGAGTTCCTTGAACCGGCGCATGTCGCCGGTGGGCGGCCAGGGCATCTGCCCGTCGCGGCCGATCACCCCGTTGGTGCCGACGGCCACGACGACGGTGACGGTCACGGCTCAGACCGCGATCGGGGCCTTGATGGCCGCGTGCGACTGGTAGCCCTCGATGACGACGGACTCGATCGTGAAGTCGTCGATGTCGGTGACGGCCGGGTCGAGTCGCAGCGTGGGCAGTGCGAGAGGTTCACGGGTCACCTGCTCGCGGGCCTGGTCGAGGTGGTTGACGTACAGGTGGCAGTCGCCGCCGGTCCAGACGAACTCACCGACCTCGAGTCCGGTGACCTGCGCGACCATGTGGGTGAGCAGCGCGTACGAGGCGATGTTGAACGGCACGCCGAGGAACACGTCGGCCGACCGCTGGTACAGTTGGCAGCTGAGCTTGCCGTCGGCGACGTAGAACTGGAAGAACGCGTGACACGGGGCCAGCGCCATGTCGTCGAGGTCGGCGACGTTCCACGCGCTCACGATGTGGCGGCGCGAATTCGGGTCGGCGCCGATCGCCGCGATCACGGCCTTCAACTGGTCGATGTGCTCGCCGCCGGGGGCCGGCCACGAGCGCCACTGGTAGCCGTAGATCGGGCCCAGGTCGCCGTTGTCGTCGGCCCACTCGTCCCAGATCGTGACGCCGTTCTCGCGCAGGTACGCCGTGTTGGTCTCGCCGGCGATGAACCACAGCAGCTCGGCCACGACGCTCTTGAGATGCACCTTCTTGGTCGTGACGACCGGGAATCCCTCGTTCAGGTCGAACCGCATCTGGTGACCGAACACGCTGAGCGTGCCGGTACCGGTGCGGTCACCCTTGGCGACCCCCTCGTCGAGGATCCGTCGGACGAGATCGAGGTACGCCTGCATGCACGCAGACTAGCAACGGAGGCCGACCGAATCGCGCGTGAGATACTGGCGGATGTGACCGAGACCGCCCTGCAGCCCCCCGAACTCGTTCGGTGAGCGCCGACGTCTCGGTCCGGCTCGCGTGGCCGGACGATGCTCCTGCGATCGCCGCGATCCAGCGCGCCCACTGGCTCGAGGTCTACGGATCCAGCGTCGACACCGCAGAACTCGACGCCCTCGACGAGACCATCATGACCGCGCGGTGGACGCAGTTGATCAGCGCTCCGGCCGACGCCCGCCTGCGCGCTCTGGTCGCCCTCGAGCGTGCGGCCGTCCGCGGTCTCGCCCTGGTCCACCCCTGCCACGATCCCGACGCCGACCAGGTCGCGGACGCCGAGATCGGCGAGTTCGTGATCGCCGCCGAGCACCAACGCCAGGGCCACGGTGCCCGGCTGCTGCACGCGGCCGTCGACACCCTGCGCGCCGACGGATTCAGTCGAGCCGTGTGGTGGGTGTCGCCCACCGACGACGTCCTGCGCGCCTACCTCCTCGAATCGGGGTGGGCCCCCGACGGCGCCCATCGCGAGTTCGCCGGGGCGACCGGACCGCTCAAGCAGATCCGTCTGCACACCGACCTGACGTGACGGGCACGACCGACCGGCAGGTGATCTCCGACTCCTTGGGCGTCGGTGTCGGTGTCGGCCTCTACGGGGTCACGTTCGGCGCTCTCGCGACGACCAGCGGGCTCTCGGTCCTCCAGACCTGCGCCCTGAGCCTGCTCGCGTTCACCGGGGCGTCCCAGTTCGCGTTCATCGGCGTGATCGCCTCCGGCGGGACCCCGGTCGCGGGGGCCCTGACCGCGGTCCTGCTCGGGGCACGCAACACGTTCTACGGCATCACGCTCGCGCCGATCCTGAAGGCCCGCGGGATCCGGCGCCTGCTGACGGCGCACCTGGTGATCGACGAGTCGACGGCCATGGCGGTCACCCGCGAGACGACCCACCAGTCCCGGCTCGGCTTCTACTGGACCGGGATCTCGATCTTCCTCATGTGGAACCTGATGACCTTCATCGGAGCCGTCGCGGGCAACGCGATCGGCGACCCGAAGGCGATCGGGCTGGACGCGGCCGTCGCGGCGGCCTTCCTCGGCCTGCTGTGGCCGCGCCTCGACTCGACGGCCACCCGATTGCTGGCCCTGCTCGCCGCCGTGGTCGCGCTGGGTCTGGTGCCGTTCACACCGGCCGGGACGCCGATCATCCTGGGCGGTCTCGTCGCGGTGCTCGTGGGCCTGCAGGTCGTCTCGGCGGCACCGGGGGCCGGCGATGGCTGACCTGTGGTGGGGCGTACTGGCCGTCGCGGTCGGGTGTTACGCGCTGAAGGTGCTCGGACTGGCCGTTCCCGAGCGCCTGCTCGAACACCCGCTGACCATTCGTGCGGCGGCGTTGATCCCCGTGGGCCTGCTGGCGGCGCTCGTCGCGGTGCAGGGCTTCTCCACCGGTGACGAGGTCGTGTTCGACGCCCGGGTGGTCGGGCTCGGCGTGGCAGCCGTGCTGCTGTGGCGCAAGGTGCCGTTCCTGCCGATGCTGATCGCCGCCGCCGCGGCGACCGCGCTCGTGCGTCTGCTCTGACCCGGCCTCAACGCAGGAACTGCGACACCAGACCGGGGATCGCCGCATCGGCGAGGTCGACCGCGAGACGCGCCGGGATGTCGGGTGCCGTCACGGCCTGGTCGCCACCGGCCGTCGTCGCCGTCATGGTCACCAGACCCGCCCGCCGTTGGAACGGCGACGAGGTGAACTGCCAGCCGATGACCCGCCGGGCCTGCAGGATCTCGCGACTGCGGGCCAGGCTGCCCGAGCGCACCACGAGGTGTCCGGCGACGAGTGCGTGCCCCAACGACCGGGCCCGGTCGTGGGCCAGCACCGCGGCGGCGGGGACCAGCAGGAGCGCCGGCGCAACCGTCCAACCCGGCAGCAGGTCGAGGGTCACCACCACCACCACTCCCGCGGCGACGGCGACGGCGGGAACGAGCGCGCGGATCCACCGGCGTCGCGACGCGGCAGGACCGTGCTCGACCAAGGGCGCGACGACCGGCTCGGGCGTGCCGAGCACTCGTCCGGCGACCGTCTCGACGAGCGCGCGCGGGGCCGTGGGCACGAGCAGCTTGCCCTCGTCGCCGAGCAGGCTGACCCCCGTCGCGATCGCGTCGAGGCGCGCTCCGGACGCGAGTCTGGCCACCAGGGGCTCACCGATGTCGAGGCCGGCGACCCGGTCGCGGTCCAGGTGGGTGTGCCGGGTCGTGAACAGGCCGCGCCGGACGGCCCACGCATCGGGCTCGCGGGTCAGCGTGTAGCCCCAGTTCGTCGTCAGGTAGGTCACGACCGGCACCACGAGGAACAGGGCGATCACCGCGAGGACGGCCACCAGCACGATGAGCCACACCGCCAGTCGCACCGCGAGGTGGTCCGGCAGGACCGAGCCGAGTTCGACCTGACCGGCGAGATGGGCGGCACCACCGAGGAGCACGAACGGACCGACCAGACCCACCGTCGTGAGTGGACCGAACCGCGCCCATCGAGGATCGAGCCGGGCCACGACCTCGACCGCGGGCTCGGGTGTGACCTGCCCGGCCCCGTCGTCGGTGACGGCAACGGGATCGGCCTGGGCCCGGCGCAGCAGGTCGGTGCGCAGGACCGCCGCCACCTCCTTGGAGAGCCCGTCGAGTTTGAGGTCGTCGTCGCCGATGGAGCTCGTGCCGGTGCCGATCCGCATCGAGGTCAGCCCGAAGATGCGGTGCAGCGGGGTCGACGTCAGGTCCACGGTGCGGATCCGGGCCAGCGGGGTCGACCTGCGGGTGCGGTTGACCAGCCCACGCCGCAGTTCGAGCCGTCCGTCACTGACCCGGAAGCGTGTGGACCAGTAGCGCAGGACGCCCCACACGATCGGGACCACCACGACGACCAGTTGCCAGGACACGTCACGGGAGTCGCCCATGCCCAGGACGAACACGCCGATGATGAGCGGCAGGAAGTCCTTGACCGCGCGCACCGGCTCGACCAGCAGCATCCTCCGGTCGAGTCGCTGCCACGGCGCCTCGGAGGCGTCGACGAGGTCGGCCTCGCTCACGTCGCGTCGCCCTCCTCGAGGTCGGCCTTGACCGTGAGTTCGTCGGCGAGTGCCTCCGCGACCGCCCGATCGAGGCCCTCGATCTCGATGTCCCCCGTCGCGGAGGCCGTGGTGATCGTCACGGACGCCAGCGAGAACAACCGCGCGATCGCGCCCTCGCCGTACTGCACGGTCTGGATCCGCGACAGGGGCGCGATCTGGCGTTCGATGCTCCAGACGCCGGTCTGCGTGTAGGCCGCGTTCTCGGTGACCTCCCACCGGTGCACGTGGTAGCGGACGAGCGGCGAGACCACGGTCGAGACCAGTTGGAGTCCGGCCAGGAGCGCGACGATCCACCACCGCTCGCCCAGCCAGTCCCAGAAGTACGCGGTGACCGACCCCACGATCACGATCAGGAGCAGGAAGAGCGCCTCACCGGCCATCCACATCCACCGGGCGCGCGGGCTGACCCGGTGCGCCGGGGCGCGCAGCGACGCCACGTCAGGCCAGGCCGAGCACGGGGTCGAGGCCGACGGTGACGCCCGGGTGTTCGGGGATCCAGCGCAGGGCGGCGACGACGCCGGGCATGAAGGACTCGCGGGTCGAGGAGTCGTGGCGCAGGCTGAAGATCTCGCCGGGATCGCCCAGGACGACCTCCTGCGAGGCGATGAAGCCCCGAGCGCGGACCGCGTGGACGGGAATGCCGTCGACCTTCGCGCCACGGGCGCCCTCGGGGTCGGTGGTGGTGGCGTCCGGCAGCGGCGCGGAGCCGGCGGACCGGCGTGCCGCGGCGATGACCTCGGCCGTGCGCACGGCCGTGCCCGACGGGGCGTCCACCTTGTCGGGGTGGTGCATCTCGATGACCTCCACCGACTCGAAGAACGGCGCGGCGGTGGCGGCGAAACGCATCATCAGGACCGCACCGATCGAGAAGTTCGGCACGACCACGACGCCCACGTCGGCATGGTCGGTCGCGACCGCGCGCAACTGCTCGACCTTGTCGTCACCGAATCCCGAGGTGCCGATCACGACGTGCACGCCGTGCTCCAGACACCAGCGGGCGTGGTCGAACGCGACGTCGGGCGTGGTGAACACGAGGGCGACCTCGGCACCGGCCTGCGCGATCGACTCGAGGTCGTCGCCCACGTCGATCCCGATGGCCAGTTCCAGCCCCTCGGCCGCCTCGATCGCCGTCGCGGACGTCGATCCCATCCGGCCCTTCGCTCCCAGTACCGCCACGCGTGTCATGGGTTCGATGCTATCGGCGGTGCCGTGGGCCGGGACTCAGCCCAGTCGCAGACCCGTCACGGGATCGAAGTGGTGCACGGCCTCCGGGTCGATCACGGCCAGATGCGTCGTGTCGCCCTTCGCCGGCGGATGGCGCCAGTCGGCGCGCGACACGACCGGCTGCGTCACCCCCGCGGCGCGGCCGTAGAGGTACGCGTCGGAGCCGAGCTCCTCGACGACCTCCACGACCAGGCGCAGACCTTCGTCGGAGACCTCGAGGTTCTCGGGCCGCACGCCGACGACCACGGTCGAGCCCGAGGCTGCGGCGACGGTCGAGCGCGGTACGGCCAGCGTCGCCGAACCGAACTCCACTCCGCCGTCGACGACGGGCAACTCCAACAGGTTCATCGCGGGCGAGCCCATGAAGCCGGCCACGAAGAGGTTCACTGGCCGGTCGTACAGCTCGCGGGGGGCCGCGACCTGCTGCAGGACGCCGTGCTTGAGCACGGCGAC
>CAYXFT010000104.1:0-9462 GCA_964464335.1 uncultured Aeromicrobium sp. | reverse complement strand
CTCCTGCTCAATGCCCTCGTTCATCTCCGAAGCGATGTAGCCGGGGTAGAGCGTCGTGACCTTGATGTCGAGGTCCTTGCGGGCCAGCAGGTCTGAGCGGATGCCCTCGGCCAGGTGCGCCACGGCGACCTTGGTCGCGGCGTAGGTGGTCATCGACGACGGCATCCCGCGCATCGCGGACATCGACGAGATCACCACGAGGTGTCCGGCCTTGCGCTCGTAGAAGTGCTCCATCGCCGCCTCGCACTGGGCCAGCGCGGCGACGAAGTTGGTCATGGCCGTCTCGCGGTTCGCCGCGAACTTGCCGGTGCCGATGCGTCCCCCCTTGCCCAGCCCGGCGTTCACGATCACCCGGTCGAGGTGGCCGAGCGCCGCGGCGGCCTGCCCGAAGACCTCGAAGACCGAGTCGTTGTCGTCGACGTCGAGCGCGTGCACCGACACCTCGATGCCGGGGTGGTCCGACAGCAGTTCGGTGCGGAGCGCCTCGAGCCGGTCGACCCGGCGCGCCGTGAGCGCGAGGTGATGGCCCGACGCCGCGAGATGGCGGGCCATCCCGGCGCCCAGGCCCGAGCTGGCACCGGTGATCAGGGTGTTCTTGCGCATGATCGTCCTTCTCGCGGGTCTAGCGGAACGTGATGTCCGACGACGGCAGGTGGCCGTGGTCGTTGAAGGTCAGGATGCGTGGCCCCGTGGCGCCGACCATGACCGTGGTGACACTCGAGTTCACCACGACGTCGTTGAGCCGCTGGAACGCCGAGTCGTCGCCGGTGATCAGGTGGGACGCGACCATCGCGATCGGCCCGCCCGAGGTGAACACGAGCACCTTGCGGCCCTTGCCCGACGCCAGCTCCACGGCCTGCGCGAAGGATTCCATCACGCGGCTCCGGAAGTCGGCGTAGGACTCGCCCGCCTCGCCCTGGCCGTTCCGCCACGCGTCGAGGGCCACGTTCAGCGCCTTCTGGAATTGCTTGGCGTCGAGCGTCGTCGCCATCGGATCGTGGGCCTGCGCGATCGCGAGGTGGTCGTACTCGTCCCAGCCCGCATCGACCTCGTACCCAGCCAGCCCACCCGGACCTTCGGGTTCTTGAGCCTGTCGAAGGGCGCCGAGCCCGCTGGCGTCGATCGCCGCGATGGCGGTCTGGGCGTGACGCAGCATCGCGCCGGCGACGGCATCGGTGAACACCAGTCCCCCGGCCTCCCACGCCGTACCCAATGCCACGCCCTGCCGGGTGCCGAGTTCGCTGAGACGGTCGTAGTCGTCGGTGCCGAACGATGCCTGGCCGTGACGGACGAGGTGGATCGTGCCCATACCTCAGACCTCGAGGACGAGTTTGCCCGTGGCCTGGGCGCGGTCGAGCGTGAGCAGCGCCTCGGAGGCCCGCTCCAGCGGGAACGCCCCACCGACGATCGGCTTGAGCGCGCCGGACTCGAGGTGCTCGGCCATGGCCTCCCACTCGAGCTTGATGTGGCCCGGTCGCTTCATCGCGTACGCGCCCCAGCCGACGCCGATCACCGAGACGTTGTTGAGCAGCAGCCGGTTCACCGGGACCTTGGGGATGTCGCCGGCGGTGAAGCCGATGACCAGCACGCGGCCGTCGTCGACGAGGCAGCGCAGCGAGTCGGTGAAGCGGTCCTTGCCGGGCTCGCTGCCAGGGGCGTTGCCGACGGGATCGACCACGATGTCGACGCCGCCGAGCGCGGTGACGGCGTCCTTGAAGCCGTCGGAGAGGACGTACTCGTCGGCACCCGCGGCGATCGCGATCTCACCCTTCTCGTCGGTGGAGGTCACGGCGATGACGCGGCCGGCGCCGAAGGCCTTCGCGACCTGGATCGACGCCGTGCCGACACCACCGGATGCACCGTGAACGAGGACGCGCTCGCCCTCGGTCAGGCCGCCGCGCTCGACGAGGCCGAAGTACGCGGTGCCGTAGTTGAAGATGAACGACGCGCCCTCGGCGAAGGTGACCGAGTCCGGCAGCGCGAACACGAGGGACGGGTCGGCGACGGCCTGTTCGGCGAACCCGCCCAGCATCGGCAGGGCGGCGACCCGGTCGCCGGGGGCGAAACCGGAGTCCGCGGGAGCCTCGGCCACGACACCGGCGATCTCCGCGCCGGGGACGAACGGCAGCGGCGGCTTCAGCTGGTACCGGCCCCGGCTCTGGAGCAGTTCGGGGAAGGCGACACCGGCGGCCTTGACGTCGATGAGGACCTGGTCCTCGTCGCGGACCAGGGCGTCGATGTCGACGAGTTCGACGGCCTCGGGGCCGTCGAGGGACGTGATCTGGATAGCGCGCATGGACCGACAATAGCGGATCCCTAAGCGCTTGCTTAGAGTCTCGCCGCGCCGAACTTGAGGCTATCCTCATGTTCATGGCCTCCGGCGTGCGCTTCCCCACCGACAGTTCCACCGCGACGGCGCGCGTCGTCGTCGCCGAGGCGCTGCGCAAGGTCGATCCGGTCGGCGCTCGCTCCGCCGAGAACGACACGAACTGGCGGCGCGGCTACCTGACCCATTTCGGCCGGCTCGTCGAGGCCGGACTCGCCGCCCCCGACGACGCCGTGACGATCGCGACCGAGGGCCTGCGCGCCATCGGCGAGCAGATGCGGTACGGCGACACGACCCCCGTCCAGGCCATCGCGCAGGCCGACGGCGACCCGGGCTGGTCGACCGCCGAGATCGTCGGGGACGCCGCACCGGAGGCCGAGTTGTCGATCCCCTACCGAGGACGGCGACTGACCGGCGACGACCTCGACCGGCAACTGGACGACTGGATCGTCCGCGGCATCGTCGAACCGACCTTCGCCGACGCGATCCGGCTCGTGCGCGACCATCCCGAATGGCTGAGGCTCGAGGGCGACACCGTCGTGGTGCTGGGCGCCGGCGCCGAGATGGGTCCCTACCGCTCGCTCCTGCGCTGGGGCGCCGACGTCGTCGCCGTCGACCTGCCGCGGGCGGACGTGCAGAAGCGGATCCGCGATCTGGCCCACGAGGGCGCCGGCCGGGTGCGGGTGCCCGCCGGCGGCAAGGAGACCGGCGCCGACCTGGTGCACGCCCTGCCGGCGCTGTCCGGCTGGCTCGAACGACTCGACGGCCGCCTCGTCCTGGGCAACTACTGCTACGCCGACGGCGGCACGCACGTGCGGCTCTCGGTGGCGGCCGACGCGATCGGCACCCACCTCGTCGCCCGCCGTCCCGACACCGCCCTGGCCTACCTCGCGACGCCGACCGACGTCTTCGCGGTGCCCGCCGGTGCCGTCACGATCTCGAACGAGGCCTACGCCTCCGGACGACGCCTGGTGCGCGCCCCCATGCGGATGCTCAGCGGTGGGCGCCTGCTGCAGCGCAACTACCCGCCGGATGCGGAGATCGGTGTGTGCGATGCGCTCGTGCCGCAGCAGGGTCCCAACTACGCGCTCGCCAAACGGGTGCAGCGGTGGCGGGCCGCGGCGGCCCGACACGACGGCACCACGGTGTCCCTCAACGTGGCGCCCGCGACGCGCACGGCCTCGGTCGTGAAGAACCGGGCACTCGCCGCCGCGTACGCCGGCGCCCACCGCTTCGGCGTCGAGGTGTTCGAGCCGGCGACGAGCAATGTGCTGATGGCGGCCCTGCTCGTGCACGACCTGCGCGCCGGCCGGGAGCCCGCCGCCGACCCCTGGCGCGAGGAGGCGTTCGCCGCCGCCCACGGAGGCCTGTGGACCGCGGCCTACCACCCGCGATCCGCCCTCGGACTCGCCGCCGTCCTCGGCCTCACCAGCTCGCGCGGCTGACCCCCGCCACCGCTCGCGCTGCCCCCGGCCCGGATTCCGGCCGCCCGGGCTCCGCGAGTGGCGCAAAACTCGCGCCACTGGGCGCGAGTGGCGTGCGCTTTGCGCCACTCGGGGTTCCCCGGCGCGGGTCGACCCGCACACTGGTGCCATGCCACCGAGCCGTTGGGACGTGAGGTTCGCGCTCGCCGCGGGCACGTGGCTGCTGCTGGACCTGCTGAGGGCCTGGACGCCGACGCTCATCACGATCTTCGGCCGGGCCGCCGAGACGCCGCCGGAGTTGATCGGCGGCTTCGCGCTCGGCTGCCTCGCCGTGCCGGTCCTCGTCGTGGCCGTCGCGGGCCGTTTCCCCCGCGCCCAGCGACCGATCGCCGCGGTCGCCCTCACGGTCGCCGTCGCCGCCCGCGTGGCGCTGCAGTTCACCGAGGGCGGCCGTCCCCATCTGGTCGTCGCCTCGGTCGGCGTGGTCGCCATCGTCACGTGGCTCGCACTCGTGCTGCCGCGCCACCGCGCTCTCGCGGTCACCGGCGTCACCGTGGGCATCGCGGTGTCCGTCACGACGCATGCCGCGCTCGGCACGTGGGGGGCGGTGTGGCGCCACGACCTGTGGTCGTGGCTGCTGCTGGCGTGGCAGATCACCTTCGTCGTGGCCGTGGGGTGCTTCCGCGGCACACAGGCCACCGGCCGGATGGGCGGTCGGTTCGCCTGGACGTTCCTGCCGGGCCTGTTCCTGGCGGGAGTCGTGGTGGCGAACGCGGGCCGCGCGTCGGCAACGCTCGACTCGGTCGGGCCTGCCGTCGCCGCATGCGGGTCAGTCCTCGCGGTGGCCACGACGCTCGTCCCGGTCCGCCGTTGGTCGGCGATCCTCGCCGCGGTCCTGCTGGTCGGCGCGGTCGCCGCGTCCGCGCTCGCGACCACGGCCGACGGGCTCCTGCCGCCGTGGACGCTCCTGACGTTCTTGGTCGGCATGCCCGCCCTCGCCCACCTCTGGCAGGCCTCGAACGTCGGCGACCGCGGCGGGCCACTGGCCGTCACGCTCGGCGGCCTGATCTGGGTCGCGCTGCTCTTCGCGTACTACGCCGGCTACGACCTCGGCTACCGTGCGGACTGGCTGTTGGTCGCCGTGGCCGTGGTCATCGCGCTCGTCGCCGTGACGTCACCGCGCACCGCACAGCCGTCGCGGACCTCCTGGACGGCGGTCCTCGCCACCGGATTCCTGGCCGCGGCCGCCGTCCCCGTCGCCTACGTCGGCCCGTACGCGACGATCCAGTCGGTCGAGAGCCAGTCGGGCCGGTCCGACCGGGTCACGGTCGCCGCTTGGAACCTGCGCATGGGCTACGGCATGGACGGGACGTTCCGACCGGACGAGGTCGCGACCGTGCTGGCCCAGGCCGACGTGGGCCTGCTCAGCGAGGTCGACCGTGGCTGGTTCCTCAACGGCGGCCAGGACCAACTCGCGATCCTCGAGCGACTGCTCGACCGCGAGGGCTGGTTCGGGCCCGCGGCCGACCCCGTGTGGGGTGATGCCGTCCTGCTCGACCGCGGCCCGGCCGAGGTGGCCCGGCACGTCCTGCCGTCGCACGGCGCCGTGACCGGAGCACAGGCGATCGCCGTGCGGCCCGAATCGCGCCCGGTCACGTTCGTCGCCACCCACCTGCAGCCCTCCGACGGAGACGAGGGCGTCACCGGGCAGGCCATCGACCTCGCACAGTGGCTGGACACCCTCGAGCAGCCCCTGATCGCCGGCGGCGACCTCAACCTGCGCGAGGGCAGCGACGGCTACGACGCGATCGTCGGGACGGGCCTGCAGGACTCGTCACCCGGCGGCGCGCTCACGAATCCGGCCGATGCCCCCGCGAAGCGGATCGACTTCCTGTTCTCGTCGCCGACCGTCGACCTGCTCAGCGTGGCCACGCCCGACGTCCTGACGTCGGACCACCTTCCGGTGTTCGCGACCTTCGCGCTGCCGGTGGGGTGACAGATTCCCCGGTTATGTGGGTTCTCTGTCACTTCCTGAGGGTTACGACCCTCAGGAAGCGACAGGAAACCGCGCTCGGTGCATTCGCTCCTCAGGGGGAGTGACACACACCGCACGCGACGACCAACGCACCACCGGCTGAGGTTTTCTGTCGCTTCACGTGGTTCGTAACCCTCGGCCAGTGATGGGAAACCCACTTAACCGGGGAAACTGCCCCTCATGCGCCGGTGAAGTTCGCCCGGCGCTTCTCGCTGAAGGCCTGGACGCCCTCACGGTGGTCGGCGCTGGCACCGAGGAAGGTCTGGCCCTTCGTCTCCCGATCGATGACGTCGTCGAGCTGGGTCAGCGAGGCAGCGTTCACGGTCGACTTGATGCGCGAGTAGGCCAGCGTCGGGCCGGTGGCGAAGCGGTCGACCAGGGTGTCGACGGCGCCCTGCCACTCGTCGTCGGGGACGCAGTGCGAGATCAGTCCGGCGGCGAAGGCCTCCGGGTTGGGCAGTCGCTCGCCGGCGAGCAGCAGGCGCATCGCGCGGGCCCGGCCGACCGACGCGGCGATCAGGGCATGCGCACCGCCGTCGCCCATCAGGCCGACGTTGACGAACGCCTGCAGGAAGTAGTCGGACTCGCGGGTGACCTGCAGGTCGCAGGCCAGCGCGAGCGAGCTGCCGATGCCGGCCGCGAGGCCGTTGACCGCCGCGATGACGGGGAACGGCGACTGGGTCAGCGCATGGATCGTGCGGTCGGCAGCCTCGAGGATGCCCTCGTTGACCGCTCCGGGGACCATCACGGCGCCGCTGCAGAAGGCCCGGCCCTCGCCGCTGAGCACCGCCACCCGGACACCCTCGGTGTCGGCGAGCGCCGCGGTGATCTGACCGAGCATCTCGGTGGTGACCGAGTTCAATCGGTCGGGGCAGGTGAACGTCAGTCGCAGCACGCCGTCGGCGCGCTCGATCGTGAGGTCGGTCATCGTCTTCTCCATTGTCCGAGCAGTGTCTGCAGCACGGCGATCAACGCCACCGGCTGGTCGAGCATGATGTGGTGGCCCGCGTCGGGGATCACCGTAACCGGCACGTGCCCACCCAGGCGCGACCGGACGTCCTCGGTGATGTCGGTGGTCGCCATCCCCCGCTCACCCCGCAGCAACGCGACCTCGCAGGCACTGCGGGCGACGTCGTCGGGGGTCATCGACGAGCGCAGGAACACCCGTGGGTCGAACTTCCACGTCCACCCGGACCCTCCTGAGCCTGTCGAAGGGTCCTCGACCGCGCGGATGGACCCGCGAGCGATGTGGTCGCGGATCCACGGCAGCGAGGCACCGTCCTCGGGCAGCGTGCGGAAGCGCGACACCATCGTCGCGGCGTCGGGGTAGACCGGCATCGGGATGGCCGCGCGGTCGGCATGCCAGGCGCGCGACTCGGCCGAGACGGCCTTCACCGGCGAATCGATCGCCGCCGCACCGAGCAGGGCGGCGCCGTACTCGCGGGCGGCCGTCAGGGCGACGAAACCGCCCATGCTGTGACCGAAGACCACCGGCTTCTCGGCCGATTCGGAGGCGGCGACGGCGACGAGTTCGCGGGCCCACTGCTCGAGGGTGTAGACGTCGCGGTGGCCGCTGTCGCCGTGTCCGCTCAGGTCGGGCGCGATCACGCGATGCCCGACCGCGAGGTGCGGACCGACGTGGTCCCACCAACCCGAGTGCGCGGCGCCACCGTGGACGAGCAGCGCGACCGGGTCGCCCGGGTCGCCCCACGCGCGGTAGGCGATCGGCGCTCCCTCGACCTCGATCTCGTAGTGCTGGGGCACCTGCCCGAGTGCCCAGCCGAACCATTGCGGAACCGTCGGGTTCATCGTCGCTCGTTGGCGCTTGCTCATTCGTGGAACCTCACGAGGTCGTCGATCTCGGCCCGGCCGGCCCGGAACGAGTTGGCAGGGTGGGCCGGGTCGGCGTACCCGAAGGAGATCCCGCACACGACGCTGCGATCGTCGGGCAGCCCGAGCCATCCGCGCAGGAACTCGGCCTTCTGGGCCAGCGCCGCCTGGGCGACGGTGGCGACGCCGCGAGCCTGCGCGGCGAGCAGGAAGGACTGCACGAACAGTCCGCAGTCGATCGCCGCATAGGGCCCCAGCGCCGTCGGCGCGGAGATGATCGCGACGTGCGGCGCCCCGAAGAACTCGAAGTTCCGCAACATCTCGCGGGCCGAGCCGTCGCGGTCGCCCTTCGCGACACCCACGGCCTCGTAGAGCTGCCAGCCGACCTCACGGCGGCGCTGCTGATGGACGCCGTCGTACCCGGGCGGGAAGGGGTAGTCCGATCCGAGTGACGTGTCGGCCACGATGTCCGCGCGCAGCCGGTCCATCGCCTCGCCGCTGACGACGTCGACCTGCCACGGCTGGACGTTGCACCAGGACGGGGTGCGCACGGCCGCCGCGAGGATCGCGCGGAGGTCGTCGTCGGGGACGGGATCCGCGGTGAAACCTCGACAACTGAAGCGCGAGGCCAGGAGCCGGTCGAGCACGGCGTGGTCGGTCGAGACGTCAACTGCCATGACAGCACGGTAGGCGTGGGTCAATTTCCGGTCAAACCTGACGGTTTCTTCGGGCGTCGCGGCATGCGCGCTGGTCAGGGTCGGACCTGCACGACCTTGATCGGCGCTCCCTGCTCGATCGTGCGGCTGACGGTGCAGATCTTGTGGTGCACCTTCTCGATCGCGTCGGGCAGCCGCTCGGTCATCTTCTGGCCGTCCTCGTCGGTGCCGAACGTCACGTCGACGGTGACGACGAGATCGGTGATGCGGGTGCCGCCGTCCTCGTCCCGCACCTTGTGACCTTCGACCGAGACGTCGAACCGTTGCGGCTCGGCGCGCTTGGTCAGCGCCTCGACCGACACGGCGTTGCAGCCACCCAGCGCGACGAGCAGCAGCTCGACCGGTGTGAAGTCGGTGTTCTGGCCCTCCCCGATCGTGATGACCCCGCCGCGCGGGTTCTCGGCCCGATACTGCATCGGGCCGGTGCGGACGAGGTGGGCGCTGCGCAGGCTCGATTCGCTCATGTCCCGACCCTAGAGCGTCCGTCCCCCGAGGGCCCTCCAAGGGCAATCGGGACCAGACGCGGAACGGCCACCACGCAACCGCGTGGTGGCCGTTCCGGGTGGTGTCCGTCAGGCGTCGAGGTCGGCCTCGACGAGAGCGGCGACCTTCTCGAGCGTGGCCTCGTCCTCGGTGTCGATCGTGACCTCGGCGCCCTGGGCGGCACCGAGCGTCATGATCATCAGGGCCGACCCGGCGTCGATCGGATCTCCCCCGGCCACCGCGAGGGTGACGGGGACTCCGGCTTCGGTGACGGCTGCAGCGATGGTGGCGGCGGGACGGGCGTGCAGTCCGACGGCCGATCCGACGGTGACGGTCTTGCTGGGCATCTCGTGTCCTCTCAGACGGTGGCGGGTTCGGCCGATCGAGCGACCTTGTTGTTGTGACCGACCTGCTTGAGGGCGGTCACGAGGAATCCTGCCACCAACGTACCGGCGGCGAGTGCGACGAAGAACCACAGCACGTGGTCGACGGCGAAGAACACGAAGATGCCGCCGTGCGGGGCCATGCAAGTCACGCCGGCAGCCATCGAGATCGCGCCGGTCACCGCGCCGCCGGCCATCATCGCCGGGATGACGCGCAGCGGGTCGGCCGCGGCGAACGGGATCGCGCCCTCGGAGATGAACGAGG
>CAYXFT010000103.1:0-9469 GCA_964464335.1 uncultured Aeromicrobium sp. | reverse complement strand
CAAGCACCTCGAGAAGGTCATGGACGTCGACTACTGGGGCGTCGCGAACGGCACGAAGGCATTCCTGCCGCACCTGATCGCCTCGGGCGACGGGCATGTCGTCAACATCTCGAGCGTCTTCGGCATCATCTCGGTGCCGACGCAGGGCGCCTACAACGCCGCCAAGTTCGCGGTCCGCGGGTTCACCGAGGCGCTGCGGATGGAGATGATCGCGCGACGCCGGCCGGTCAAGGTCACGTGCGTCCATCCCGGTGGCATCAAGACCAACGTCGCGCGCAACGCCGGCCAGGTCGACGGACTCGACCACGACGACCTCGCGAAGTCGTTCGACACGATGGCGCACACCACCCCGCCGAAGGCGGCCGCCGTGATCCTCAAGGGCGTCGAGAAGGGCAGGGCGAAGGTGCTCATCGGCGCCGACGCGTACGTCATCGACCTGGTGGCCCGCGCAGCCGGCTCGCAGTACCAACGGCTCGTCGGCCGTCTCGCCGGGAAGGCCGGTCTCTGATGGGCGTCTTCGCGGTCAAGAACGACTGGAGCGGCCAGAAGTTCCCGCACCCTCCGGGCCGCCGCCCGATCGCGTACGACGCGCTCAACCTGCGCACCGGGACGCCGCTGGCCAACGTCATGCGTGTCGGCGCGGGGCTCGGCCCGCTGTTCGAGATCCGGGTCTTCGCGCAGAAGTTCGTCTTCGTCGCCGACGCCGCGCTCGCGGCCGAACTGTGCGACGAGACCCGCTTCCACAAGAACCTGCCGCCGGCGCTGACGGCCTTGCGCGAGTTCGTGGGCGACGCGCTGTTCACGGCTCACGACGACGAGCAGAACTGGCACACCGCCCATGGCGTGCTGATGCCGGCGTTCTCCAAGAGCGCGATGCGCGGCTACCACGACACGATGCTCGAGACGGCCGCCGAGATGTTCGCCGTGTGGGACGGCATCGAGGGTCCGATCGACGTCACCGCCGACATGACGAAGCTGACGATGGAGACGATCAGCCGGTGCGCGTTCAGCCGCGACTTCGGCTCGTTCACCTCGCGCGAACGGCACCCGTTCGTCGATGCGATGGTCTCGGCGCTCACGACGGGAATGAACAAGTCCTCACTCGACTCGATCCCGGGCGGCAAGCGGATCGCCCGGCGCATCGACGAGGAGAACGCGGAGCACCGCGCCTACGTCGACGACCTGGTCGACACGATGGTGCGTGAGCGCCGCGAGTCCGGCGAGCGTCACGACGACCTGCTGGACCGGATGCTCTACGAAGCCCACCCCGAGACGGGGATCATGCTCGGCGACCAGAACATTCGCGAGCAGATCCTGACCTTCCTGGTCGCCGGCCACGAGACGACGTCGGGGGCGCTGAGCTTCGTCCTCTACTACCTGTCGCGCGATCCGGACATCCTGGCCAAGGCGCAGGCCGAGACCGACGCGCTGCTGGGCGACGACGTCGACGCGGAGCCGACGTTCGAGCAGGTGCCGCGTTTCCGTTACCTGAGGCGTTGCCTCGACGAAGCGCTGCGGCTGTGGCCGACGGCGCCGGCGTTCGCGCGCTCCCCGCGGGAGACCACCACCATCGGCGCCGGCACCGCCCACGAGGCCGTCATGCGTCCCGAGGACTGGGCGATCATCGTGCTGCCGATGGTGCACCGCGACCGTTCCGCGTGGGGCCCGACCGCGGACGCGTTCGTGCCGGATCGCTTCCTGCCGGAGAACTCCAAGGGCCGGATGAAGAACATTTACAAGCCCTTCGGCACGGGGGAGCGGGCGTGCATCGGCCGGCAGTTCGCGTTGCACGAGGCGATCCTCGTGCTGGCCCGGCTGCTGCACCGGTACGACGTCGTGGGGGAGTCGGACTACGACCTGCGGATCGACGAGCGACTCACGATCGTCCCGAAGGACTTCCGCCTCACCCTCACGCCGCGCACTCCCGGCGCCCACAGGGCCGCGCCCCCCGCCGTGGACGAAGGACCCGCCGAGGTGCCCGCCGGCGTCTGCCCGGTGGCCCACTGAGTCACCGCCGCCGGCCGTGGACGGTCAGCGAAGGGTCGTGCGACCGTCCTCGTGGATGGTCCAGAACGGGTTGTGCGCGATCTCCCAGGCGTGGCCGTCGGGGTCGGCGACGTAGCCGGAGTATCCGCCCCAGTCGGTGGGCGTCCCGGGCTTGAGCACCGTCGCCCCGGCCGCCTGCGCCTGCGCGATCACGGCGTCGACCTCGTCGCGGGAACGCACGTTCTGCGCCAGTGTGATGCCGCTGAACGTGGCCCCGCTGTCGTCGAGTCCGGTGTCCTCGGCGAGCTCGGCACGTCCCCACAGCGCCAGGACGATGCCCGGGAGTTGATAGAAGGCCACCTCGTCCTCGGGGTTGTCCTTCACGAATCCGAGACCGTCCTCGTAGAACGTCCGCGCCCGACCGAGGTCGGCCACGCCGAGGGTCACGAGACTGAGTCGTTGCTCCATGCCTTGAGCCTAGGCCGGGCTGAGCGGGCTCGGCGGGTGCAGGTTTCCCACGAGACCGCTCGAAGCATGGTCCGCGCACACGTAGTTACATGTGCACGAAGCAGGGAACGAGCGGTCTCGTGGGAAACGTGTGACTCAGGCGCCAGCGCGCAGGGTCTCCGCGAGCGGCGTGGTCGGCCGGCCGATCAGGTCGCTGAGTTCTCCGCTGACGTCGTCGAGGTCGCCCGCGGCGATCGCGGCGTCGACGCCGACGATGAAGCCGATGGTGCCTTCGTCGAGGCCGGCTTCCTTCAGCGCGGCACTTTGGGCCTGCGCGTCGACCGCGGCCACGGCGACCGGTCGACCCGAGATCTCGGCGAGCACGGCGGCCAGGTCGTCCTGGCTCCACGCGACGTCGCCGGACAGCTCGTAGACGGGCTTGGCGTCAGGGGTCGTGAGCACGACGGCCGCGGCCACGGCGTAGTCGGCGCGCGCGGCGCTGGCCACCCGACCCGTGCCGGCGCTGGTCAGGAGGGCGCCGGTCGCGGCCGCGGTGTCGATGCTCGGCACGTAGTTCTCGTGGTACCAGCCGTTGCGCAGCAGGACGTGGTTGACGCCCGTCTCGGCGAGGTACTGCTCGGTCTGCACGTGCTCGGGCGCGACGGGGTTCTGGACGGTGTCGGCATGCAGGACGCTCGTGTAGACGAGGCGACGGACGCCGGCGTACCGGGCGGCGTCGATGACGGCCTTGTGCTGGGCGAAGCGCTGACCGAAGGCGGTGCCGGAGACGAGCAGCAGGTCGGTGACGTCGTCGAGCTCGCGGGCGAGCGCGTCGGCCTGGTCGTAGTCGAAATGGCGCACGGTGACGCCCTTGGCGGCGAGCGGCGTGGCCTTGGCGACGTCGCGCACGAGGGCGACGACCTGGTCCGCGGAGACGCGCTCGAGCAAGGCGTCGATGACGAGGGTTCCGAACGCGCCGGTGGCACCGGTGACGGCGATGGTCATGAGATCTCCTAGTTGCTTACGATTGGTAAGTACTATACATCAGTAAGTGGTACGCTCAAGCCATGCTCCCCTTCGACGTCTTCCAGCCGAACTGCCCCTCGCGGGCGGTCTTCGGTCACGTCACGTCCCGGTGGGGCACGCTCGTGCTCGCGGCACTGCTCGAGGAGCCGCGTCGCTTCGGTGAACTGGCGCAGGCGATCGGGGGCATCAGCGACCGCATGCTGTCGGCCACCCTCAAGGACCTCGTGGCCGACCGGCTCGTCGCACGCGACGTCACCGCGCCGCAGCGGGTCGTCTATTCGCTGACCGAGCCCGGCCGCGTCGTGGCCGAGGCCACCGCCGGGCTCGTCGCCGCGGTCGAGTCCGCGATGCCCGCCGTCATGGGGCAGTGAGCACGCCGGCCGCCACGGCGACCTCGCGGTAGGCGGCAGCCAGCGAGGCCACCGTCTCGTGGGCGTTGAGACCGCTCGGGTTCGGCACGACCCAGACCTCGGCACCGCCGATCTCCTCGTCCTGTCGGCCCGGCCGGGCGCCTCGGCGAGAGTAGGCCGCCCGGTAGGACGTGATCCCGGCGAACGCGACGACGCTTGGCCGTCGCGCCAGCACGAGCGCCTCGATCCGCGCCGCGCCCGCGATCAGTTCGGCAGGATCCACCTGGTCGGCCCGGGCCGTGGCGCGCGCGACGAGGTTGGTGATCCCGACGCCCCGCTCGGCGAGCCGGGTCGAGCCGGCGGCGGGGTCGTCCGAGTCGATGAGGCCCGCCGCCCGCAGCGCCGGGTAGAAGCGGTTGCCCCGGCGGGCGAAGTGGAGCCCCGTGGCCGCGCTGACCAGGCCCGGGTTGATCCCCACGAACAGCAGCCGCAGGTCGTCGGGCATCACGTCCTCGATCGTGCGACCGGCGAACGACTCCAGTTCCTCGCGACTCCACCCCACGTGTCGAGTGTGGCTCAGCGACCCGCGGCGACCGGCAGCGACCAAAGCGCGTCGCCGTTCGTCGGTCCTCGTGACCCGTTCAGTCCGTATCGAGACCAACGCCGGAGGACCTCATGCGGGAACTCCAGAATTCGACCATCCACCGTTCGTACTGGACGCCGAACTCGAGCGCGCCAAGGATCCCGGCGGGGGTGTCCTCGGGGAAATCGCGGCGCCACTGCTCGTACTTCGCGAGAGTCGCCTCGTGTTCGCGCACCTGCGTGGGCCCAGCACGTCTGCGTCGGCGCCGAAGAAGAGCTTGAGGATGCCCAGGTCGCGCGGCGCGACCCTCGTCGGTGATCGTGAGGGTGCGCCGCCGCCAGCCGTGCTGCTGGCGTTCCTCGTGCAGCAGCCCGGCCTCGACGAGCTTGTCGCACTGCGCGTAGATCTGCGTGTGCGGCAGCGCCCAGAACGGTCCGACCGTCGACTCGGCGAGCGACTTGAGCTCGTACGGCGTGGTCGACTGCGCGAAGCGCACGAGGCCGAGCACGAGGTAGGACGCGGTCGTCAGCACAGTGGGCGGCGCCTGAGGCACTCTACCGAGAGGAATGATTCAGAATGCACCTTCGCGCAGAGCCCGGGACGTGGCGGGCACCTGGTGCACCACGCAGAGCAGCTGACTGAGATCCGGGTCATATGCTGTCGAGATGACGGGTGAGGGATCGGACGCGTGAAGGCACTTCTTCTGGAGCACTTCGGATCACCTCCCGCAGTCGTCACGGTGCCCAGACCAGTTCCCGCCGCCGGACAGGTCCTGATCCGGGTGCTCGCCGCGGGCTTGTGTCACACCGACCTGGGACTGATGACGCGCGATCCTGCCGACTTCCGATGGCCGCTTCCGTTCGCACTCGGCCACGAGGTCGTCGGCGAGGTCGTCGAACTCGGCGCCGGTGTCACGAGCGTGGGGCTCGGCGAACAGGTCGCCGTCTACGGCGCGGCCGGATGCGGGCGATGCGACCGCTGCCGCAGCGGGGCTGAGAACTATTGCGACGAGGTCGAGGCGGCGGGCGTCCGGCGACTGGGCCTGGGCGGCGCCGGCGGGGTGGCGGAGTTCGTGCTCGTCGACCACCCCCGACAGTTGGTGCCCTTGGACGGCCTCGACCCGGTTGCCGCCGTCGGTCTGACCGATGCCGGCCTTACGTCCTACCACGCGATCGAGGCCGAACGCGATCTCCTGGGGGCTGGTTCGACCGCGCTGGTGATCGGCGCGGGAGGGCTCGGCCACGTCGCGATCCAGATACTGCGCGCGACGACCTCGGCGACCGTCGTCGTCAGCGAGCTGGACGCAGAGAAGCGCGAACTCGCGGCGCGTGTCGGCGCGCATCACGTCCTTCGCGGCGAGGGTGACGCCCAGTCCGAGTTGCACGAGGTCATCGGGGGCAGCCGCGTGGACGTCGTACTGGATTTCGTGGGTTCGGACGCCACCTTGGAGCTGGCCCGCCGGGTGGTCCGCCGAGGAGGCTCGATCTCGATGGTGGGCGCAGGGGGAGGTCGACTGGCATTCGCGCACGGCTTGGTGCCGTTCGGGGTCCGTGCGAGCGCCCCGTTCTGGGGCACCCTGCCTGACCTGCGCGCGGTCTTGGACCTGGCGCGGTCTGGCCGGGTGGCCGTCCACACACGGACGTATCGACTCGACGACGTCGTCGAAGCCTATCGCGACCTGGATGACGGTCGGGTGTTGGGCCGCGCCGTGGTCGTGCCGTGATCCGAGACCGCCGAGTCGAGGTCGGCGCCGGCGGATCAGTCGGCGTAGCCGACCCCCGTCGCGTGCAGCGGGCAGTAGCCGTAGGGGTTCTTCACCAAGTACTGCTGGTGCCCCTCCTCGGCGTACCAGTAGTCCTCGAGCGGCGTGACCTGCGTCGTGATCTGGCCGTAGCCGTGCGCCGTCATCTGCTGCTGGTAGGCGTCGCGGGACGCCTCGGCGGCGGCCTGCTGCGCGGGTGTCGTCGTGAGGATCACCGAACGGTACTGCGAGCCACGGTCGTTGCCCTGGCGCATGCCCTGCGTGGGGTCGTGGTTCTCCCAGAACACCTTCAGCAGGTCGGCGTAGCTCGTCACTGCGGGGTCGAAGACCACGCGCACGACCTCGGCATGTCCAGTGCGACCGGTGCACACCTCCTCGTACGTGGGGTTCGGGGTGATGCCGCCCGCGTAGCCGACCGAGGTCGACCAGACGCCGGGCTGCTCCCAGAACGTCTTCTCCTCGCCCCAGAAACAGCCGAGGCCGAACACGGCGATCCCGAAGCCCTCGGGCCCGTCGGTCTCGATGGCGTTGCCCGTCACCAAGTGGCGGTCGCCGACCGCGAAGGGGCGCGTGTCGCGCCCGGGCAGTGTCGCCTCGGGGGTGGGCAGGGTTCTCTTGTCGAATCCGAATCGCATGAATGCCTCCTGTGCGCAACAACGCCGTGCGGACTGCGCGTGTTCCCGTAGCCTCGGAGCGTGAGCAACGAGGCCCGCCGCGGTCACGACCGTTATCAGGTTCCCATCGGAGTCGAGATCGCCGCCGCGTGGGCATGGCGCGTCGTCGTCATCGGTGCCGCCGGGTATCTCCTGGCGCGCGTGCTCGGCCACTTCTCCGAGGTCACGATCCCGATCGCGATCGCCATCTTGCTGACGGCCCTGACGATCGGCGGCGTGGACTGGCTGACCCGCAAGGGACTGCCCAGGATCGTGGCCACGTTCCTCATCGTGTTGGGGCTGCTCATCGCGATCCTCGCGCTCGTCGGACTCGTGGGCCAACAGCTCTCGACCCAGTTCGACGACCTGCGCGACAGCGTGGTCGAGGGGATCGCCCAGTTGCAGAACTGGGCCAGGACCGGCCCGCTGCACCTGTCCGACGCCCAGTTGAGCGGGTGGATCGAGCGCCTGCAGAGTGCGATCTCGGCCAATGGCGACCTGTCGGTCTGGCGCCAGGCGACGGAGGTGGGGACGCAGGTCGGCCACTTCGTCGCCGGCTTCTTCATCGCGCTGTTCTCGCTGTTCTTCTTCCTCTACGAGGGCGACCGGATCTGGTCGTGGGCCGTCGCGATCTTCCCGCGGGCGTCGCGCGACAAGGTGCGTTCGTCGGGCCGCGCCGCCTGGGGCTCGCTGACGGCGTTCGTCCGCGCAACCGTCTTGGTCGCCCTGGTCGACGCGATCGGCATCGCCGGAGTGGCGCTCATCCTGCAGGTTCCGCTCGCGGCGGCGATCGGCGTGCTGGTCTTCCTCGGTGCGTTCATCCCGATCATCGGCGCTCTCATCTCCGGCATGGTCGCGGTACTCGTGGCGCTCGTCGCCCAGGGTCCCTTCACGGCCTTGTTGATGCTCGCCGGCGTGATCGCGGTGCAGCAGGTCGAGGCGCACGTCCTGCAGCCGTTCCTGATGGGCCATCTCGTGGCCCTGCATCCGCTGGCGATCATCTTCGCGATCACCGCCGGCGTCGTCGTGGCCGGCATCGTCGGTGCGTTGTTGGCCGTGCCGTTCGCGGCCTGCATCAACAGCGTCGTGCGGCACCTCTCCTCGGGCGATCCGCCGCAGACCGACGGAGTCCTCGGCGACGAGTCCCGGGACCTCGGCGAACCGTCACCGGACGCCTAGTCTGGACCCGTGGACCTCGATGACGCGCGCGCTGCCCGTGCCCTGCTCGACGGGATCAGCGACGTCACTCCGCTGGCCCATTCGCGCTGGCTGCACGACCTGACCGGACGCGACGTGCACCTCAAGTGCGAGAACCTGCAGCGCACCGGGTCGTTCAAGATCCGCGGCGCCTACACGCGGATTGCGCGGCTCGACCCGACCGTCCGGCAGCGGGGCGTGGTCGCGGCCAGCGCCGGCAACCACGCGCAGGGGGTGGCCCTGGCCGCCGCCAAGCTGGGCGCGGCCGCCACGATCTTCATGCCCCACGGGGCGGCGCTGCCCAAGGTGCAGGCCACGCTCGGCTACGGCGCGAACATCCGGTTCGCCGGCTCGGGCGTCACCGAGGCGCTGGTGGAGGCCGAGGCGTTCGCGCAGGAAACCGGCGCGACCCTCATCCACCCGTTCGACCACGCCGACATCGTCGCCGGCCAGGCGACCGTGGGCCTGGAGATCCTCGAGCAGAAGCCCGACGTCGGCACGATCCTGGTGCCGCTCGGCGGCGGAGGACTGGCCGCCGGCATCGCACTGGTCAAGTCCGAGCGGCCGGACGTCGCCGTCGTCGGCGTGCAGGCGGAGGCGGCCGCGGCCTACCCCGACTCCCTCGCCGAGGGCATGCCGGTGCAGGCCGCGATGGGCTCGACGATGGCCGACGGCATCGCGGTGGCTCGGCCCGGCGAGGTTCCGTTCGGGATCGTCACCGAACTGCTCGACGACGTCGTCACGGTCAGCGAGGAGTCCATGAGCCAGGCGCTGATCGGGCTGCTCGAGCGTGGCAAGATGCTCGTCGAACCCGCCGGCGCCGTGGGCGTCGCGGCGCTGATGGACGAGCCCAACCGGTTCGTCGGCCCCGTGGTGCCGGTGCTGTCGGGCGGGAACATCGACGCGCTGCTCCTGCTGGAGGTGATCCGGCACGGCCTCGCGTCGTCGGGCCGGTTCCTCATGTTCCACGTGCGGATCTCGGACCGCCCCGGCGAGTTGATGCGCCTGCTGACGGCGTTGGCCCAGATGGACGTGAACATCCTCAACGTCCATCACGACCGTGGCGCCGAGGCGCTGGGCGTGCGCGAGGTCGATGTGGCCCTGCAGGTCGCCACGCGTGGTGCCGAGCACCGCGAGGACGTCAAGGGATGCCTCGCGGAGCTCGGCTACGAGTTGTACTGAGGCACCCGGTCTCGGTTCACCCGGTTCCCCGGGTAAACCGACAGCCGTGCCGGGTCACCCGGGGAACCGGGTAAACCGACCTGCGCCCGCCTCAGAACGGCGTGGCCTCCACGATCTCGACCTCAAGGGTGGCGCCGTTGGGCGCCTCGTAGGAGGCGGTGTCGCCGGCGGACTTGCCCATGATGGCCACGCCCAGCGGCGAGGTGGGCGAGTACACGTCGAGGTCGACGCTGGAGTCCATCGAGAGCAACTCGCGCGAACCGAGCAGGAACGTCTCGGTGTC
>CAYXFT010000102.1:0-9470 GCA_964464335.1 uncultured Aeromicrobium sp. | reverse complement strand
GACGCGCTGATCGCACCGAACGTCACCCGCCGACTGCTGGCGACCTTCGCCGACCAGTCGCCGGCGGTACCGGTCCAGCCCATCGCGCCGCTCACCGAGCGCGAGGAGGAGGTGCTGGCGTGGGTGGCCCGGGGCCGGACCAACGCCGAGATCGCGACCGAGCTCTACATCAGTCTGAGCACGGTCAAGACTCACGTCGCATCGCTGATGACCAAGCTCGGCGCCCGCAACCGCGTCGAGATCGCGATGTGGGCGTACGACACCAGGCGGATGTGAGCTGTCACGGGTGTGCCCCGACGGCCTCGGATCCGTCTCGCTTCAGTGGCGGTGCCTACGGCGCCTGACGCGCGCGGCGAAGTCGTCCAGCGCCTCGAGTACGTCGGGTGCCTGCCAGATGCGGTTTCGAGCCCCCTCGCTGGTCTGTCTGAGGATGCCTCGGTCGGCCAGGGCCGCGATGGCTCTCAGTGCGGCCGGCGCTGAGATGCCCAACGTTGCTGTGACGAACACCTGGTTGACCGCAGGTTGACTGACGAGGATGGTTGCCAGGCGTCGGGCGGCGGCGTCGGAACGCAGATCCTCGATGCGAAGTCCCCAGTCGTGTGTGACGTCGTGAAGATCCGACACCAGCCGTCGGCCGTTGGCGATGGACAGTGCCGTGGCCTTGCTGAACTCGCCGATGATGGGCTCGATGTCGCCCTCGCGGTACGCCGTGAGTGCTTGGTAGTACGCATCGGTGTCGGCCAGCAGCCCGGCCGAGATGGGAACGGTCGTCCGTTTCGACAGGTTCTTGGTGCGGATCATGGCGTGGACCACGGCGCGACCGGTTCGACCGTTGCCGTCGCTGAACGGGTGAATGGTCTCGAACTGTGCGTGGGCAATGGCGATCTGCTGCATGACGGGCAGGTCGTCGCGATGGCAGAAGCGGATGAGGTCAGTCAGGCTCTCCGTGATCCTGGTGTGGTGGGGCGGGACGAAATCGGCTCGGTGTGGTCCCACGCCGGATCCTCCGATCCAGACCTGCTCGTCACGGAGGCGTCCGGCGCCGGCGTCGTGGCCCTCCATGAGAGTGCGGTGCATCGTCAGGATGGAGTCGACGTCCAGATCGACAGCCAGCGAGGTAGCCGCTTCCATGGCCTCGACGTTCGCTCGAACGACGCGTGCATTGCGGTTGCTTCGTTCTCCCAGTTCGGCCAGGGCGAGCTGCCGGGCTCCCACGGTGAGGTTCTCGATCTGGGACGAGGACGCGGACTCGGTGCGCAGGAGGATCGTCGACAGCGGCGCGATCTCGGCCGCACCCCAGAACTGGGTCACGTCGGCATCGAAGGAGATGATCTCCAGTGCCGCCGCCTCGGCCTCGGCGGCAACCTTGGCGGAAACGGAAGGCTGAAGACCCCCGATGCGTGGAGGAACGGAGGCCTTGTACGGCCCGGCGTGTTTGCGCTTCTGGCTCTGTGACGCCGACTCGTCCACACGCCACGGGCGCGCCTCGTAGCCCACGGCCGGCCACGGTGGGAAGACATCGCGATCTGTTGACATGAGACATCCATGTTAACGCTTGCCAATCTAAACGTTAATATGGCATCCGGCTATTTACCTTTGCGCGCTCGCCGTAGCCTGAGGTGGTGGGGTCGTCGGACGTCGTGTCGCGGGTGCTCGTGATCGGGCTCGATCCGTTTCGCGTGCCCGGATCGTGGGACCCCGTGCCGGTGGCTGCAGCGATCGAACTGGGGAAGGCGCGCTTCGAGTCGCATGGCGTGGGCGCCGAGTTCTGCCTGGTCGGCCTCGACGGCAGCGACGACGTGGCTGCGGTCATCACCGCGGCCCTGAGCACGCGCGCGTGGGAGTGCGTTGTCGTCGGCGGCGGGGTGCGTCATGACGATCTGCTGTTCGAGCAGGTGATCAACCTGGTCCGGCGACACGCGCCCGGTGCCGCCATCGCCTTCAATGCCACGCCGTCGGACACCTTCGATGCTGCGGCGCGGTGGATCGAGACCACCGGCTGATCGGTCAGGCCGGGGTGGCGAGGAACCGGATCTGCTCCTCGGTGTAGGTGCGGCCGGGGTGGGCCTCGGCGAGGTGCTGCTGGACCCGCTCGACGAACTGCTCCTCGGGCGCCTCGAGGTGCACGCCGCACGGGCAACGGAGTTGCAAATTCATCGGGGGCCCTCCGTCAGGAACCGGGTGACGCGGCCGCCGATGCACCACTCGGTCAGCAGCCAGGAGCCGTCCGTGTCGACGGCGATGCCGTGCGGGCTGTTCAGCGTTCCCGCGGTGAGTCCCGGGCGGACCATGACGCCGTCGGCCATCGCGTTGGGCCAGCCGGGGCGGGCCGGCTCCACCGGCTGAACGCCGACCCGGTCGACCAAGGCGCCGTCGGCGTCGAGCACGACGAGGTCGCCCCACAGCTCGGTGACGAGCAGCAGGTCGCCGTCGATCGCCAGCCCGGACGGGCTGAACACGGTCCCCTCACCGAAGGTGCGGCGCCACGTCCCGTCGAGGTCGAGTTCGACGAGCCGCTGGTTCGCGCGGTCCGCCACCACCAACACCGGACGGTCGCCACGGTGGTCGACGACGATTCCGTGCGGACACTCGAGCGGCTGCCCCGAATCGGTGCCGTCGACGGTCAGGACGCACGTGCCGGACCGGTCGAAGGCATGGAGGAGCGACTGCCCGTACCCGTCCGCGACCCAGACCAGATCGTCGTGGACGGCGACCGCGGTCGGACTCCACGGGCCCGCCGGCGGCGACAGCTCACTACGGACCACGCCGTCGAGGTCGATCGCCAGGAGCCGGGCGCCGACGCGGTGGTCGGCGTACACGGGAGTGGCGGGCACGTACTTGTGGCCGTTGTCGGCGACCCAGAACACCTCGGTGCCGTCCACCACGTCGCGGGTGATGCCGTGCAGTTCGGTGGTGGGCGTCGGGACGCGACGCGGACCGGATGCCCCGAGGACCAGCAGCGCATCGCCCTCCGGCGCGGCGACCACCACCTCTCCGGACGCGGCCACCGCGACGCCGGAGTGCATCCACGCGGGACTGTCCGACGCGAACAGTTCGACGACCGTCCGGCCGAGGAGGGAGGTCACAGGTCGAGGACCAGACGCGCGGTGCAGGAGCGCGAGACGCAGACCATCATGCAGTCGTTCCGGGCCTGCTCGGCCTCGGTCAGCACGGAGTCGCGGTGGTCGGGCAGCCCGTCGAGCACGGTGGTCTCGCAGGTCCCGCAGGTGCCCTCGCCGCACGACGTCAGGACCGTCACGCCTGCCTCGTCGAGGACGTCGACGACGCTGCGGTCGGTCGGCACCGTCAGCAGCTTCCCGGAGCGGACCAGCTCGACCTCGAACGGCTCGTCGAGCACGGGTGCCGAGAGGTCCTTCGGCGCGAAGCGCTCCAGGTGCAGCGCCCCCTTCGGCCACGTGATGCTGCGTTCCTCGACGGCGTCGAGCAGGGGAGTGGGGCCGCAGACGTAGATCAGGGTGTCGGCCCGGGGAGTGCCCAGCAGTCCGTCGAGGTCGATGAAGCCGCGCTCGTCCTGCGGCCAGACGGTCATCCGGTCGCCGTGGACCTCGAGCTCGTCGAGGAAGGCCATGGATGAGCGGGTCCGTCCGCCGTACGTCAGGGTCCACGCGGCACCGGCCGCCTCGGCCGCCCGGATCATCGGCAGGATCGGCGTGATGCCGATGCCGCCGGCGATGAAGAGATAGCGCGGTGAGGACTCGAGTGCGAAATGATTGCGCGGGCCGCGCACCTCGATGCGGGCGCCCGGTCGCAGGGTCTCGTGGACGCGCTCGGACCCGCCGCGGCCGGCCGGCTCGCGCAGGACGGCCACGCGGTAGGCGGAGCGGTCGGCCGGGTCGCCACTGAGCGAGTACTGGCGCACCAGTTCGTCGCCGAGGACGAGGTCGACGTGGGCCCCCGGCGTCCACGCGGGCAGATCGGCGCCGTCGCGGGACGTGAGCGTCAGGGCGACGACGCCCTCGGAGACCTCGACGCGCTCCTCGACCACCAGGGGCAGCGTCGTGTGGGCCGGCTTCACCTCGATGGCGATCGGGGCGGGCGCCGCGGCGGTGCCGGGCGTGAAGGCGAGGTCGAGATGCTGCAGGACAGCCATGTTCGGCGTGCTGGGGTAGCGCTCCTCGCGTCCGTCGATGCGGAACTCGCCGAGGCGCGGGAGCACCTCCTCGAGGGCGATGCGGGCCTCGAGCCGGGCCAGCGGATTGCCGAGGCATCCGTGCAGTCCTTCGCCGAACCCGAGGTGGCGCACGTTCGGTCGCAGCGCGTCGAACTCGCCGGCGCGCTCGAACTGACGCGGGTCGTGGTTCGCGGCGCCGATGACCATCGCCACCCGGTCGCCCTTCGGGATCGTGGTGCCGTAGTACTCGGTGTCGCGTTGGATCGTCCGCGTCGTGACCTGCAGCGGGGTGCGGAAGCGCAGTCCCTCCTCGACCGCGTTGCGGATCAGGCCGGGATCGTCACGCAGGGCCTGCTGCTGCGCGGGCTGCTTCGCGAGCTCTTGGAACAGCGTCGACAGCAGGCCTGCCGTGGTCTCGATGCCGGCCAGGTACAGGCCGAAGACGAGCCCGACGACCTCGGACGCGGCCTCGATCTCGTGGTGCGCGAGGGGCACGCCGTTGATGTCGGCGCGCGCCACGTGGGTGAGCAGGTCGTCCTTCGGGTGGCGGCGGCGTTCCATGAGCAGGTCGGCCAAGTACTGGCGCGAGTGGTCGGTGCACTCGCGGGCGTACGGGGTGAGCTGGTCGTCGTCGGGAATGCGGTCCTTCAGGCCGTGCGACCACGTCACCAGTTGGGCGCGTTCCTCACCCTCGGGCAGGCCGAGGAAGTCGAAGAACACCTCGTACGGCAACGGCCACGACAACTCCTGGGCGATGTCGACCGCGCCGCGGTCTGCGAACGAGTCGACCATCCGGCGGGTGATCCGGCGGACGTCGTCCTCGAGTTTCGCGATGCTGCGGGGCATGAACAGGCGCTGGACGACGTGGCGGATCTCGTCGTGGCGGGGGTTGTCCAGGTTGGGGATGTTGCCCTCGCCGCCCTGGTCGTTGGTGGCGTCGAGGTCGATGCCGGGGTGGTTCTTGTAGAGCTCGTGGTCGAGGACGCCGGCGCGGACGTCGTCGTAGCGGGACAGGGCCCAGAACCCCCATTTCTCGCTGCGGTAGAGGGGAGCCTCCTCGCGCAGGCGTTCGTAGACCGGAAAGGGGTCCTCCTGAAACGCGACGCTGAACGGGTCGTACACGACACTCGAGCGGTCCTGGACGGTCACGGCACTTCTCCTGCGGGTGGGTCGACGGGACGGGGAGGTGCGTGCGGGCCTCACGGAGGAGCGGACCCGCACGCACCGGTCTCAGCGGGTGCCGTTCTTCGCGAACTCGAGGATCGAGTCGGCGTTGTCCTTCGTCACGAAGGCGGGCCCGGAGTTGATCGGCTGACCGCCGCCGACGTCGTTGCCGTTGATGCTCTTGAGGTAGAGCGTCGTGATGCCCAGGTTGCCCTGGACGAAGGGCTGCTGGTCGACCGCGAACACGATCTTGTCGCTCAAGATGTCGTTCAGGACGTCCTCGGAGAGGTCGAACGTGGCGACGCGTGCCTTGCTGCCCGACTCCCCGACCGCGGCGACGGCGTCGATGGCCTGCTGGCCGCCGAGGGTCAGGATCCCGTCGATGTCGGGCTCGGCCTGGACCTTGGACGTGATCGTCGCGGTGACCTGGTTGTCGTCGGTGCCGTCGACCTGGATGTTCTCCATCGTCGCGCCGAGGGCGTCGGCCGCCGCGGCGCAGCGCTGCTCGAGGTTGACCGCGCCGGCCGCCTGGATGACGCAGATGACGTTGGTGAAGCCCTCCTCCTTCATCCGCTCGCCGACCGCCGCGCCGGCGATCGTCTCGGACTGGCCGATGTGCGTGATGGCGCCGAACTCCTGCGACTGCTCCTGGCCGGCGTTGATCGTGACGACCGGGACTCCGGCGGCGACCGCCTTGGTCACGGAGTCCTTCACGCCGTCGGGGTTGGCCATCGAGATCACGAGGCCGTCGACCTTGTCGGCCACGGCACTGTCGATCAGCTTCGACTGCTCGGACGGATCGTCGGACCCGGCGTAGTCGACCTCCACCCCGTAGTCGTCGCCGGACTTCTCGGCGCCGGACTTCACGCGGTCCCAGAAGGCGTCACCGGGCGGCGCGTGGGTGATGACCGCGTACTTCAGGTCGAGGTCTTCCCCGTCGGGGGTGTCGGACTTGCCGGTGCCGGAACAGGCCGCGAGGGCCAGCGAACCAGCGACCGCCAGCGCGATCAGCGGGAGTTTCTTCATGGTCTTCTCGTCTCTGTCGCAAGTCCGCCGCCCGAGATCCTGAACTCTTTTGTCAGGACATAAAAGCAAACTTTGGAGCGCTCCAAAATGTACGAGCGTGATGGGGGTCACGTCAAGGCCTGAGGGGAAATCGGTCCGGATTCGTGGCGGATGCCGCGCTCAGGCGGGGTTCGTCACCGGCGGTGCGGTCGAAGAACGCAGCACGAGCCGGGGCTCGAGAATCCGCGGATGCGGGTCCTGGGCGGCGCCGGACATGCGGGCGAGCAGCGCGTGGGCGGCCTCGCGGCCGACGTCGAGACTGCGCGAGTCGATCGTCGTGAGATCGAGGTAGGAGGCCTCGGCGAGGGGTGAGTCGTCGTAGCCGATCACGGAGACGTCGTCGGGGATCGACAGGCCGGCCGCGCGCAGGGCGCCCATGCAGCCCAGGGCCATGGTGTCGTTGGCGGCGAACACCGCGGTGAGGTCGTGGTCGGCGCGCAGGTGCTCCTGCAGTGCGGTCCTGGCGGGGTGCTCGTTGGTCTCGTCGCGATCGCCGATGACCACGGGCTGCAGGCCGGCCTCGCGCATCGAGGTCTCGTAGCCGTCCCGGCGGGCCAGGGCGGCCCCACCACGACCGGTGACGTGGACGATCCGCCGGTGACCGAGCTCGATGAGGTGCTCGGTGGCCAGCCGTCCGCCGGCGTGGTCGTCGTTGGTGACCACCTCCACGTCGTCGGGACTGTTGACGCGCTGGCCGGCCACGACGCAGGGAATTCCGTGGCGGATGGTGGGCGTGGTGGCGGGGTCGAAGGCCAGGACGACGCCGTCGACGCGCATGGAGGCGAACGCGTCGAGGGAGTCGCGGCCACCGAAGACGGTCATCTCGTGGTCGCCGACGATGACCTGGTAGCCCTCGGGCTCGAGCACCTCGCGGGCGCCGCGCAGCAGTTCGACGAACCACAGGTTCGCGAAGTGCTCGATCGCGAGGCCGACCGTCCGCGTGCGGGTGCCGGCGAGGCTGGCGGCGGCGGTGCTCGGGAGGTAGCCGAGCTCGTCGATCGCCCGGAGCACGGCCTCGCGCCGCTGCTCGCTCACGCTGGTCGACCCGGTCAGGACCAGCGACACGAGGGACTTGGACACGCCGGCGCGCTCGGCGACGTCGTAGATCGTCGGGCGTCGGCTCGGTGAGAGGGCCACGCAGGGCATCATGCCACCACGCGGCTACTCGGCCGGGTAGGTCGATTCGCGACGCCTCACCGGTCGGTCCCGCGACGTGGGTGTGGCTACTTGACCTCGGAGCGCCGCAGGAACAGCACCCCGACGACGAGGGGAATGACGATCCAGATCATCGTGGTCGAGCCGAGCATCGCCCACTCCTCACCGGTGTTCGTGACGCCCTCGAGGAGGGCCACCTGCGTTTCGTTCCAGTCGATCCACGGCTGCAGGTCCTCGAACCACGGACGCACCTGGGCCAGGAGGACCAGGACGCCCGGCATGACCAGTGAGACGACGAAGTACCCCACGATCGCCGCCGCGGAGTTGCGCAGCACGACACCGAGGGTGAAGCCGATGGCCATGCCGACCAGGTTGCAGAGCACCAGTTGGGGCGCCATGGACGACGAGATGTCCCACACGGTGTCGACGCCGGCAAGCGCGGAACCGGCCACGTTGCCGAGGGCGCCCACCGCGAACGCGACGGTCACGGAGCCGAGACCCACCAGGAGGGTCGCGATCGCCTTGGCGCCGATCACGCGTCCGCGGTTCGGCACCAGCGTGAACGTCGTGAGCCCACTGCGCTGACTCCACTCGCTCGTGACGGCCAGGATCGCGATCATCGGCAGGATCACCGACATCGGGAACACGCTCGCCCTCGCGAAGTTCTCGTAGGTGACGTCGCTGTCGGGAGCGAAGACGACGACCGACCCGGCCGCGATGGGCGTCAGGACGCCGATGCTGACGAGCATCCAGAAGCCCGAGCGGGTGGTGAACATCTTGCGCAGCTCGACCTTGACGAGCCGGGTGGTCGGGATGGGCGGGGCGGTCCGGCGGGCCGGGGTGGAGGCCGGGGAAACGATCGTGGCGGTCATGCCGCAACTCCTTCGCGTTGGGTGTCGGCAGTGAGCGACAGGAACATGTCTTCGAGGCCGGCGCCCTCGGCGGACCGGAGCTCGGTCAGGGCGATGCCGGCGGTCAGGGCCACGGCCCCCACACGAGCGGGATCGGCATCGGTGCGGACCGATCCGTCCCCGGCGAGCGTGCTGGGGATCCCGGCCCGTTTCAGTGCCTGCGCGAGGTCGCGAGGTGTCGTCGACCTGACGAGCGTCCCGGCGGCAGCCAGCAGTTCTTCCTTGGTGCCGGCCGCGACGATCTTGCCGTTGCCGATCACGACCAGGTCATCGGCGATGACCTCGATCTCGTGGAGCAGGTGCGAGGACAGCAGCACGGTGCCGCCCTGGCCGGCGAAGCCGGTCAGCAGGTCGCGCATCCACCGGATCCCCGCGGGATCGAGTCCGTTGGCGGGCTCGTCGAGGATCAGCACCCGGGGATCTCCGAGGAGTGCGGTCGCGATGCCGAGGCGTTGGCGCATCCCGAGGGAGTAGGTGCGCACCCGGCGCTTGGCCTCGGTGGGGGTCAGACTCACCAGCTCGATCATCTCGTCGACCCGGGTGCGGGGCAGGCCCATGGTGTCGGCGGCGACCGTGAGGATCTCGCGGCCGGTGCGGCCGGCGTGTTGGGCCGAGGCGTCGAGGAGGACGCCCACCTCGAGGCCGGGGTTGGGGAGGTCGGCGAACCGTTCTCCGTCGATGGTGGCCGAGCCGGACGTCGGGACGGTCAGACCGACCATCACGCGCATCGTGGTGGACTTGCCGGCGCCGTTCGGACCGAGGAAACCGGTCACGCGGCCGGGCCGGGCGGTGAAGGAGACGTTGTCGACGGCCGTGAAGCCGGCGTACCTCCGGGTCAGGGACTCAACGGTGATCATGGGCTCAACCCTCGCGGGATCGCGCCGTGCGCGGATCGGCTCGATGGCCAGTCCTGCCCTGACCGAAAGTACGGGTCCGGTCCCTTAGCATCGGTGCGAGCGGCGTCGGTCGCAGACAGGGGTCCCGATGCGAGCTGTCATCCAGGACAGGTACGGCCATCCGGACGTCCTCCGGTTGGGCGAGCT
>CAYXFT010000101.1:0-9531 GCA_964464335.1 uncultured Aeromicrobium sp. | reverse complement strand
CGCCGGACGTGCCCGTGGTCGTCCCGCTCGCGACGACCGCGGTGCTGGGCATCTGTGGACCGGAGGCCGAGTGCCTCGAGTCGACGGCCTGGCTCGTCGCCCAGGTGGCGGCCCTCCACTCGCCCACGGATGCGTCGCTGTGGATCTTCAGCGACCGGTCCCGGGCGCGCGACTGGGAATGGACCAAGTGGCTGCCGCACGCGCGCACCCAGGACGACCACCCGCGTGCCGCGCGACTGTCGTTCGAGGACGAGGACCGCGCGAGCATGATCTCCGAGTTGTCGGCGCTGGTCGAGCGACGCAAGGAACTCGACACCGACGAGCGACAGGCCCTGCCCTCGGTGGTCGTCGTCCTCGACGGCGCGCGCGAGCTGCGGATGGCCCCCGGCATGACGTCGCTGTTGAAGTCCGGCGTGTTCGTACACGTGTACTTCGTCTGCCTCGACCGCACCCCGCGCGAACTGCCCGAGGAGTGCCGCGCGGTCGTCGAACTGGTCGGCGACCGCCTCGACCTGCAGACCACCGCCGAGCGTCACGTCGACGGTGTCCGACGCGACGTCGTCGAGCCGGCCTGGCTGGAGCGTCTCGGCCGGGCCCTGTCCCCCATCCGCGACGTCAGCACCGAGGACCTCAGCTCCACGCTGCCGGGTTCCAGCCGGCTGCTTGAGGTGCTGGGACTGGACGGGCCGACCGGCGAGGCACTGGTCCGCCGCTGGGCGGGCGGCGGTCGCACGACCCGGGCGGTCATCGGCGAAGGGCTCGACGGGCCGTTCACGGTCGACGTCCGTGCCGACGGCCCGCACGGCCTCGTCGCGGGCACGACCGGTTCGGGCAAGTCCGAACTCCTGCAGACGATCATCGCGTCGCTGAGCGTCGGCAACCGACCGGACGAGTTCAACTTCGTGCTGATCGACTACAAGGGCGGCGCGGCGTTCAAGGACTGCCAGCACCTGCCGCACACGGTCGGCATGGTGACCGACCTCGACGGCCACCTGACCACCCGCGCGCTCGAGTCGCTCGGTGCCGAACTGCGCCGTCGCGAGCATCAGTTGGCGGACGCCGACGCCAAGGACATCGAGGACTACCTCGCGGCCCGCACGCCGGCAGACGAACCCATGCCCCGCCTGCTCATCATCATCGACGAGTTCGCGGCGCTGGTCGCCGAACTGCCGGACTTCGTGACGGGTCTGGTCGACGTGGCCCGACGAGGTCGCTCGCTGGGAGTCCACCTGATCCTGGCCACGCAGCGCCCGGCCGGCGTCGTGAACGCCGAGATCAAGTCCAACACCAACCTGCGCATCGCCCTGCGCGTCACGGACGCCAACGACTCCGACGACGTCATCGAGTCCAAGGTCGCGGCCGAGATCCCGAAGTCGTTCCCCGGTCGCGCCTACGCCCGGCTCGGCCATTCCTCCCTCATCCCGTTCCAGAGTTCGCGCGTCGGCGGCCGGCCGGTGGGCGACGAACGACCCGAACTGCAGTCGCGTGGCTTCGGCGTCCACGAACTGATCGCCGCGACCGGCGCCGCCGCGGACGAGGAGGACGTGTCGATCCCGACGGACCTGGCCAGCCTCGTCAGCGCGATCCGCGAGGCCAACGACCTCGTCGGGCTGCCGCCGATGCGCAAGCCGTGGCTGCCTCCGTTGCCCGAGACGCTCACGCTCGACGAGCTGGACGTCCCGACGGCTCCCGATGCCGGCACCGAGGCCGACATCCCACCGATCGTGTTCGGCCGCACCGACCGCCCGCACCTGCAACAGCAGGGCAACGCCACGTGGGACCTGCAGGGCGCCGGCCACCTGGTCATCGCCGGCCAGTCCCGATCGGGCCGATCCTGGGCCCTGCGCACCCTCGCGGCGGCCATCGCACGCCAGACCTCGCCGACCGACGTGCACGTGTTCGGCATCGACGCCGGCAACAACGCCCTGCTGCCGCTCGTGTCCCTGCCGCACGTCGGCGCCGTCGTCACCCGCAACCAGATCGACCGGATCTTCCGACTCTTCGACCATCTCGGCCGTGAGTTGACCCGCCGTCAGCAACTGCTGGCCGAACAGGGCTTCGCCGACATCGCCGAGCAGCGGACGGCCGTCCCGGCCGAGGAGCGGCTGCCCTACCTCGTCGTCCTGCTGGACCGGCTCGATGGCTTCACGAGCGCCTTCGAGTCCGTCGACGGCGGCGTGCTGCTGGAGCGCCTCGTCGGGCTGCTCCAGGAGGGCGTCGGAGCCGGCATCCGCGTCGTCATCGGCGCCGACCGCTCCGGCGTGCTGGGCCGCTATGCGCTGCTCGTCGACGACCGGATCATGCTGTCGATGAGCGACCCCTCGGACTACTCCGTGATCGGCCTGCCGACCAAGCAGGTCCCTGCGCACGTGCCTGCAGGTCGCGGATTCCGGGCGGGCGAGCGTCCGCAGGAGATCCAGTTCGCCCTGCTCGAAGGCTCCGGCGAGGGCACCGCCCAGGTGCGCGCGCTGCACGAACTGGGGCGCATCGTCGCCGAGCGGTACGGCACCTTGCCGCGCGAATTGCGACCGCACCGGATCGACGAACTGCCCGTCGCGATCGGACTCGACGAGGCGCTCGGCCTCGAACCGTCCGACGCGTCACTGAGCCCCTCCTTCGTCCCGATCGGCGTCGGTGGCGACCAGCTCGCGCTGTCCGGCTTCGATCCGCTCATCACGGGTCCCGGTTTCCTCGTGGCCGGACCACCGCGATCGGGGCGCAGCACCGCCCTGCTGCTCCCCGTCGGACGGCATCTGGCCCGGCGACTCGACGTGCTGGTGATCGCGCCGCGGCGCTCGCCCCTGCGCGACGTGGAGGACCGCCGCGTGCGCATGTTCACCGGCACCGAGCCCGTCGAGGAGATCCGCGAGGCGCTGGCCGGACTGGGTCGCCAGCACCTCGTGGTCGTCGACGACTTCGAGGTGCTCGGCGCCGACTCCCCCGTCGGCCAGCTGCTCGGCGAGACGCTGGGCGGGATGCGCGACACTCCCAACGCGATGATCGTCGCCGGTGGCATCGACGAGCTCGGTGCGGTCTACCGGGGGTTGCCGTCCGACCTCAAGCGTGGCCGCACGGGACTGGTGCTCTCGCCGCGTGCGTCGAACGACGGCGACGTGCTCAATGCACGCCTGCCGCGTTCGGTGGGCGCCGCCGTGCCGCCCGGACGGGGCGTGCTGATCTCGCCATCGGGCTTCGCCTGGGTGCAGGTCCCCAAGTCCTGACGACGAGCGTCAGTCGACCTCGGTGACGACCGACTGGATCTCGCCGACCTCCAGCCCCTGCGGGGCCGAGGTGCGGGCGATCGGCGTCGGGAACGTGATCGGGGTGCCACCGGGGATCAGGATGCGCGCGTCGTAGTCGACCGTCACGGTGACCGCGTAGTCGCCGGAGCGTCCGTAGACGTGCTCGACCGCGCCGGGCTCGCCGACGTCCGCGTTCCGGATGCCGACGCCCGTCGCCGTACCGCCGTCACCGAACGACCAGCGCACGTCGCCGGGGGTGAACTCGACGGGCACGGTGAAACCGAGCACGGTGACGTTGACCGTCAGGGCCGTGGCCTCGGCGGCGACGTTGGTGGGGACGTTGACGTAGCTCTTGGTGGCCGGCTCGATCACGAAGGTCGGCGTCGGCGCGAGGGCACGGGCGCGGTCCATGATGTCGGCGACCGAGATCGTCGGCGGCTCCGATTCGCTCGGGTCCGGAACCGATCGGCACACCTGGCCGCCGTAGCTGAAGTTGTCCTCCGTCGCCCGGTTGTCGGCGCCCATCGCCCGTTCGTAGTAGCGGTAGAGGTTGTCGCCGTCGGCCGGGCACGAGGTCCACGCGCCGCACAGCACGTCGGCGACGGTCTCGTAGTCGTTGACACCGCGGCCCGTGGCACGCACGGCGTTGATGTCGCAGCCGGGCACGTAGACGCGCTGGGTCCAAGGTCCCGGCACCCGGATCGTGGTCGGGCCCGAACCCGGCGTCGAGCCGTCGCCGGACTCGCTGCCGCCGACGTCGACGCCGCCACCGTCCTGCGACCCGTCCCAGTCACCGGCGAATGCGGGCGCCCCCACTGACAGGAACGCCGCGGCGACCATGGCCACCATCGCACCGCGGCGGCGCAGCGTCAGCCCATCTCGTAGCGCAACAGCACCCATTGTCCGTCCTTCCACTGCACGTCCGCCGTGAACGGCAGATCCTTCGCGGCGTCGATCGTGTCGATCTTCTTGCCGGTGTCCTTGCGAACCGCTTCGCCCTCGGGGATGTCCATCGTCAACGCGACCTTGTAGAACACGTCGTCGGTGACGGTCGGCCGGTCGACCAGCGCGTAGGTCGGTGCGCCGGTGCCGACGGTCAACTTCTCGATCTTGCCGTTCTGGTGGTTCTCGTCCCACATCCGGCAGTCGTCGCAGGAGGACAGGTCGGAGATCGAACTCAGCGCCGGGGCGTCGCCGGTGGCCATCACGTACAGGACGGTGTCCGCGGCGAACTCGGTGAAGGCCTGAGCGGAGGCGTCGGTCTGCTCGTCGGCCGGGCGCTCGGGCTTGGTCGTCGCCGCCCACGGTGTGGCCGTGGTGGTCGGCGCGCTCGTGGCCGTCGTCTCGACGGGCGGGGACACGTTCGCGTCACCGTCGCCCGAGCAGGCGGCGACCGTCAGTCCCAGCACCAGCAGCACGGCGCTCACGGTGGTCTTGCACGTCATCGGGTCTCCCTCCCCGGGCCGGTACCGGGCCCTGCCGCGCAGGACCCGGTGCGGCAGTGCTCAGCGAGGCGACTGCAGCGGCGTCAGCACGGGGTGCTGATCGGCCTCCTTGGCACCTTCGGCGAACTTGTTGTGCTGGAACGCGACGTCGGTGCCGGCGTTCGCGAACGCCTGGCTCAGCTGCGTCAGCGCCTGCTTGAACTGGACCCACGCCTCGTTGAACTCCTTGGCGCCGGTGGACTGCCACTCCTCGTTCGCCTGGTTCAACGAACCGTCGACGTTCGTGATCATCACGTCCGTCTCCTGCATGGACTTGTTCAGCGTGTTGTACAGCGCGTAGAGATCTTCGATCCGTGCTTGCACCATCGGGAATTCCCCCTCGTCGTGTGGCCCCAGTCGTGGTCCGGAGCACTTCGTGGACATCGGCAGCCTAGCCGAGCAGGAGCGGATTTGGTCACCTGCCATGGTCCTTTCGGGCCATCCACCCCCCGAAACCGGGGGGTGACGTGGAATCGGTGGTCGTCCACGTGAGCGCAGTCGTTTCCGCCGGTTTGCCGCGTGCGCCCGGCCGCGAGCCGTCCCGCAGCCGGCCGTCACGGCGCCGCGGAGGCCGAATCGATGGCTCGAAGGGACTACACCGGTGCGATAGCGTGTCCTGCGAGCGCGGGACTGGGGGAAGGAAGCACACCATGGCACCTGAGGACACTGAGGACACGACGGAACCGAACCTGTTCCGTACGACGTTGACGACGGCCAGGACGACCGTGTCGAATTGCGGCGAGACGGTGTACTCCGGCTACGGATCGCCCCTCGACGCCATCGCCAACCCGCTGGGCAACGGCGGTTGGGTCTGCCCCGAGGCCGACGAGTGGATCGCCGAACTCAAGGACCAGTGCCAGGGCATCACCGAGGCCTTCGACGACGCCGTCACGACGATCTCGAACCGCATCGGTTCCGAGCCCGACCGGGTACCCGAGAACGACTGGCGCGGCACCGTGTGGCCCAAGCACTGGGCCATGCGCTGAGGCGGCAGGAACCATGACCACCGTCAAGATCGACATCGCCCAGATCCGCTCCGCCATCAGCGCCGCCGAAGGGCTCGCCGAGCGCATCGACGGCCAGCGGGCGCGCGCCTCCTACTCCACGCCGATCGCCCTGCCGAGCCTCGAGGACGGCAGCCTCGACAAGATCTCGCGCTGGCTCACCGACAACCTCGACGACCTGACCACCCGCCGCGACCTGGCGATCCTGCTCGACGACGAGGGCACCGGCACGGCCAGCTACACCGTCCCGGCCGACACGATCACGAACGTCAAGCAGTTGCTCGGCGAGCAGTTGGCCGACGACCTCGACGACATCGACGACATCCGCTCCCCCGAGGAGCTGGCGAAGATGCAGGCCGCAGTGAAGCTCCTGATGGAGTACTCCGACGACGCGACGGTCGCCGGCAGTGTCGCCAACACCCTGGGGCCCGACAAGCTCGGCGACCTCATCGAGCAGGCCGCCGCCATGACCGGGCCCTACTCGAACTACCCGAGCACCTACGCGTCCTACGAGGGCACCACGTACAGCGACGAGTACGCGAAGGTCGTCGCGTTGCAGGACGACCTGGCCGAGGCCCTCAGCGCCTCGCTGGCCAGCGCGTCCCGCGCCGGCAAGCTCACGCCCGACTACGGGCGGGAACTGGTCGAGAACAACGGGCCCCTGGTTCCGGCCGTCATCTTCGACTACGGCCACCGCGGTGGGCACACCTTCAGTGCGGACTTCCTGCAGGACGCCGGCGACGCACTGCTGGAATGGGAGAACGGCCAAGGCGGGATGTACTGGGCCGGCTTCCCCGACGACGGCCTCAACTACGGCACCTCCGATCACTCCGAGCTGCGCGACCCCACCGTCCAGTGGATGGAGGCGCTGTCGGACAACACCACCGCCGCCCAGCAGGTGCTGCTCGACGTCGACAAGGCCGGATACCTGCTCGAACGGTTCTCCCCGTCCGAGGAGACGTCCGGCAACGCTGCCGGCATGGTGCTGCAGACCGCCACCATCGACCAAGCCATGAGCAACAGTGCCTACTACGGCCAGAACGCCGCGACGATCTCCAGCTGGGCGATCGACCACTTCGGTGGCGGCGCGAAGGCCCAGGACGGCGTCAACGAAGAGCTCGGCGGCATCGTCGCGACGTACATCCGCGACGTCGACCGCATCTCGACCTATACCGGCGCCAACCCCGGAGCCGGCACCTACGGACCCGGCGACGTGCCGGCGACCGCGCTGCAGGGCGACGGCTTCCCGCCCTACGGGATCATCCTCGACCGCGACAAGCTGTCGAACCTGCTCGGCGACATCGGCGACAACGACAAGGCGGTCGAACTGATCGGCGGCGCGTCCAGCCGGCTCAACGAGATCCGGACCCAGATCGCGATCGGCGACATCCAGGCCGACGTCGCGGCCGGCAACCTCAACCTGTCCGACCCGATCGGCACCGACAATCCGGCGTACTCGGCGGCGGCGAAGAACGCCGCCTTCACCGGATTCCTCTACGACGGCCTCCTCGAGGGCGACATGGCCGACGCGAAGGCCGACGCCGAGCAGCGCAAGCGACTGGCCGGTCTGTTGCTCCTGCCGACGGAGTACGTCAAGGTTCCCGGCGGTCCGGTCGGCAGTTACGTCGTGGGGCAGGTCAAGGAGCAGATCACGCAGGCGATCGTGGGCAACGGAGTGTCCGAGTCGCTCGACAACTCGAACACGATGTTCAACGACATCCAGTCCCAGACCCAGCTGCAGACGATGCGGTCGTTGCTCACCTCGGACGCGAACCTGCCCATGGGTGATCTGGCGTCGGTCTGGCCGACGGACTCCCACGGAGTCCCCCTGCAGATCGACGAACTGTCGATCAACGACAAGATCGACATCTTCAACACCGCCTCGACGGGCGGCAACGGGTACGCCAGTTCGGCCTACAACGGTGCCGCCGACGCGACGGACCGGCTGATCGACCAGTACGGCGGCTCATGAGTCGACCGCGCCTCCTCCTCGGCTTCGCCGCGCTCACGATCGGCCTCGGCCTGCTCGGCGGCTGTCGGACGCCCTCGTACGACGACCAGACCGCCTGCGCGATGCCGGCCGACGCCGTGGAGACCCTCATGGGCACGGACCGGTATACGGCCGGCGGCACGGAGGTGGCCGACCTGCCGTTCACCGAGGACTCGACGAAGCGCACGGCATCGTGCCGGGTCGAGGCCGATGACGTGTCCCTGCTCGTGTCGGCCCAGACCTTCGACACCGACGAGGTCGCCCGGCGCGCCGCCTTGCTGACCGAGGTCGGCACGACGGACGAACTCGACGGCGGCACGATCGGGTACGACGCCAAGAACGGCGGCTGGGCCTGCGGCACGGTGTGGACCGAGATCTCGCTCACCGGCGCCGACGGCGACGAGGACGCGATGCGCACGGCGATCACGGCCGTGGCCGAGGCGGCCGGCTGTCCCGGCGCGACCGGCTGACCCTGCTCAGCCCACCAGCGTGCCGAGCACCTGCGCCGTGCGGGCGAGGTCCTCGTCCGACACCGAGTCGTCGAAGGTGAACCGGATCGCGGTCTGCGCGGTCTCGCGATCGAACCCCATGGCCGTCAGGACGTGACTGGGCTCGTCGCTGCCGGCGGCGCACGCCGACCCGCTCGACGAGACGATCCCCCGCGCGTCGAGGTCGACCAGCACCGACTCACCGCTGCGGGCGGCGCCGGTGAACACGAACGAGGCGTGCCCGGGCAACCGGGACGTCCGGTGACCCGTCAGCCGTGCGCCGGGAACCCGGTCGAGGACGCCGGTCACGAATCGGTCGCGGCGGTCGGCCACCACGGCCGGATCGCCGTGGCCCAGCTCGAGGGCCGTCGCGATCGCCACCGCGCCCGCGACGTCCTCGGTGCCGGAGCGGCGGCCGTCCTGCTGCCCTCCCCCGTGCACGAGCGGCTCCCACGGTCGGCGCCGATCGACCCACAGCACGCCGATGCCCTTCGGCGTGCCGAGCTTGTGACCCGACAGGCTCAGTGCCGTGACGCCCAGCGCGCGCACGTCGAGGTCGAGCCAGCCGGCCGCCTGCACGGCGTCGGTGTGGAAGGGAACGCCCCTGCCGGCGGCGACGGCCGCGAGGTCGGCGATCGGCTGCACCGTGCCGACCTCGTTGTTCGCGTACTGGACGCTGACGAGGGTGGTGTCGTCGCGCAGGTGCCGCGCCAGGACGTCGGGATCGACCAGTCCGTCGACGTCGACCGGGAGGATCTCGACCGTGAAGCCGAGCCGGCCCAGCCAGGCTGCGGACTCCAGGACCGCCGGATGCTCGATCGCGCTGACCACGACGTGACGTCCACGCGGATCGGCCAGCGCCATCCCCTTGACCGCCGCGTTGTCGGACTCGGTGCCGCCCGACGTGAAGGTGATCTCGCCCGCCCGGGCGCCCAGCGAGCGCGCCACGCGGCCCCGGGCGTCGTCGAGCGCCCGCCGGGCAGCCGAGCCGACCTCATGGTGGCTGGCCGGATTGCCGAAGTCACGGGTCAGGTACGGCCACATCGCCTCGAGCACCTCGCGCCGCACGGGCGAGGTGGCAGCGAGGTCGAGGTAGGTCACGAGACCCGCACGTCCAGGCCGAGGTCGAGGTTCGCGACCGAGTGGGTCAGTGCGCCGACGCTGATCACGTCGACGCCGGTGGTCGCGATCGCCCCGATCGTGTCGAGGTGGACACCGCCGGACGCCTCGACGAGGGCACGGCCGGCGACGATCTCGACGCCGCGGCGCAGGTCCTCGAGGGAGAAGTTGTCGAGCATGATCGTGTCGACGCCGCCGGCCAGG
>CAYXFT010000100.1:0-9551 GCA_964464335.1 uncultured Aeromicrobium sp. | reverse complement strand
CGGCCGCTACGGCCCCTACGTCACCGAGGCGCTGCCCGAGGACGCCAAGAAGGGCGCGAAGGCCCGCACCGCCAGCCTGTTCGCGTCGATGGATCTCGACTCGGTCAGCCTCGAGGAGGCCGTGAAGCTGCTGACGCTGCCGCGCGTCGTCGGAACCGATGTCGACGGGGCCGAGATCACGGCCCAGAACGGTCGCTACGGGCCGTACCTGAAGAAGGGCACTGACTCGCGCTCGATCGACACCGAGGACCAGCTGCTCACGATCACCGAGGAGCAGGCCCGCGCGATCTACTCGCAGCCGAAGTCGTACGGCCGTCGGGCGGCGGCGGCCCCGCTCAAGGAGCTCGGTGAGGACCCGACGAGCAACAAGCCGATCGTGGCCAAGAGCGGTCGTTTCGGCACGTACGTCACCGACGGTGAGTACAACGCCACGCTGCGCAAGGACGACGACCTC
Organism: uncultured Aeromicrobium sp.; assembly: GCA_964464335.1. Classification (GTDB taxonomy): domain Bacteria; phylum Actinomycetota; class Actinomycetes; order Propionibacteriales; family Nocardioidaceae; genus Aeromicrobium. The sequence continues at coordinate 9,097 of CAYXFT010000100.1, read as the reverse complement.
GAGACCTTGACGCACGAGCGGGCGGTCGAACTGCTCGCCGAGCGGCGGGCGAAGGGCCCGGCGAAGAAGGGCGCGAAGAAGACGTCCGCCAAGAAGGCTCCGGCGAAGAAGACGGCCGCGAAGAAGACCGCGAAGAAGACCGCGAAGAAGGCTCCGGCCAAGAAATCGTGAGTGCGACGCGTTTCCTGACTGGTGGGTGAGATCCCACCGTTGCGGGGTACGGGTGCCCTAACGTGAGTGGCATCTTCCCCATCGAAGGAGCGCTCATGTCCGAACAACCGACAGATCCGCCGACCGACGTCTCGCTCGCGGAGACGGTCGAATCACCGGCCGACGTCCCCCCGGGACCCAGGACCTACACGACGGCCCAGAAGCTCGGCGCCGAGGCGCTCGGCACCTTCTGGCTCGTCTTCGGCGGTTGTGGCACGGCCATCTTCGCCGCGACGCCCGTCCCCGCCGGGGCCACGTCGTTCGTGAACGTCGGCTGGCTCGGCGTCGCACTCGCGTTCGGTCTGACCGTCCTCACCGGCGCGTACGCGTTCGGCCCGATCTCCGGTGGTCACTTCAACCCGGCCGTCTCGGTCGGCCTGGCCGTCGCGAAGCGATTCGCCTGGAAGGACCTGCCCGGGTACGTCGTCGCCCAGATCGTCGGCGCCACGATCGCCGGTGCGCTCCTGCTCGGCATCGCCAAGGGCATCGACGGCGGTTTCGATCCGGTCGCCACCGGCTTCGCCACCAACGGTTTCGGCGACCGCTCTCCGATGGGCTACAACCTGACGTCGGTCATCATCGCCGAGGTCGTCCTCACGGCCGTGTTCCTGTTCGTCATCCTCGGCGCCACGGCCAAGCGCGCGGCCGTGGGCTTCGCGGGTCTGTCGATCGGCCTCACGCTGACCCTGATCCACCTGATCAGCATCCCGATCTCGAACACGTCGGTGAACCCGGCGCGTTCGCTCGGTGTGGCGTGGTTCGCCGGTGGCGACGCGCTGGCGCAGGTGTGGGTGTTCATCCTGGCTCCGATCATCGGTGCCGCGATCGCCGGACTCGCGCACGATTTCCTGCTCGGTCCGGACGACGAAGCGGCGTGACCCGGTTCCAGTTCGGTTGGCACGCCGCCACGGCTTCGGTCGTGGCGGCGTCGCTGTGTGGGCAACTCGTCTCCAGCCTGAGTCAGGGCGTGTCGGCCGTCGACTTCTTCAGCTATTTCACGATCCAGTCGAACCTGCTCGTGCTGGCCGCCGCACTGGGCCTGCTGACCGGCATCGGCGCGGGCACGGCGTGGTTCCGTTGGGTGCGGCTGGCCGCGCTCACCGGCATCACGGTGACGTTCGTCGTCTATGCCCTCCTGATCGGACCCCATGTCAGCCCCACGGGCGTGGACTGGTGGCTCGACAAGGGCCTGCACCTCGTCGCGCCGCTGCTGGCCGTGCTCGGCCAGCTCGTCGTCGGCCCGCGGACCCGCTTCGCGTGGAGTGACCTCGGATGCATCGCGTGGCCGGTGGCGTGGCTTGCGTGGACGCTCGGCCGCGCGGCGTGGGGTGATCCGCGCTTCACGATGCCCGACGAGTCGCTCTCCACGGTGCCCTACGACTTCCTCGACGTCGACCGCCACGGAACGATCGCGGTCGTCGTCATGATCATCGTGATCACAGCCTTCGTGTTCGCGGTGGCGGCCGGTTACGTCGGTCACGCCCGCCGCGGACACGCCGACAGCGCCGACCGGCCTCTGGTGACCTGACCCTGCGCGCTGGCTGTCGAGGTGCGACTCGCCCTGGCTCAGACCGCTGTCGGCCGCCCCGACTAGGCTCGCCACCATGCAGCCGTCACCTGACCCGCTCGTCACCGAGGTGGGGGTCTTCGTGGCCTTCGAGGGTGGCGAGGGGTCGGGCAAGTCCACCCAGTCCGAGCTGCTGGCGCAGTGGGTCCGGGCCCGCGGGCACGAGGTCGTCCTCACCCGCGAACCTGGCGGCACCGACGTCGGCACGCGGCTGCGGGCGATTCTGCTCGACCCCGCCACCGGCGACATCTCCCCGCGCACCGAGGCGCTGATCTACGCCGCCGACAAGGCCGAGCACGTCGACACGATGATCCTGCCCGCCCTCGCCGACGGGGCCGTCGTCATCACCGACCGCTACGTCGACTCGACGCTGGCCTACCAGGGCGCGGGCCGGGCCCTGCGCCTCGGCGAACTCGAACCGCTGGCGCGGTGGGCCACGGCCGACCTGAGGCCGCACCTGACGGTCGTCCTCGACGTCGACCCGCGGGTCGGGTTGGGACGTGCCGGCGAGCCCGACCGGATCGAGGGCGAGCCGGTCGAGTTCCACGACCGGGTCCGGCAGCACTTCCTCGACCTCGCCGCGGCCGATCCCGCCCACTACGTGGTCGTCGACGCGGGCGGCACGCCCGAGCAGATCCACGCCGTCGTCCGCGCCGCCGCCGAGCCGTGGCTCACGCAGGCCCAGCGGGAGTTCTCATGACCGCGCCGGTGTGGTCCGAGTTGGTCGGGCAGGACCGCGTCGTCGAGACGCTCACCGCGGCCGTCGCCGGGCAGATGACCCACGCGTGGCTGTTCACGGGACCGCCGGGTTCGGGTCGGTCCAACGCGGCCGTGGCCTTCGCCACCGCGCTGCAGTGCGACCAGGACGGCTGCGGCACGTGCCAGTCGTGCGTCACGGCGGCCGCCGGCAGCCACCCCGACATCGCGATCATCAACACCGACGGCCTCAGCATCGGCGTCGACGCGGCCCGCGATGCCGTCCGTCGCTCGGCCCTGCACCCGTCGGTGGGGCGTCATCAGGTGATGATCGTCGAGGATGCCGACCGGTTGACCGACCAGGCCGCCAACGCCTTGCTCAAGTCGATCGAGGAACCGGCGCCCGCGACGGTGTGGCTGTTGTGCGCGCCGGCCGTCGAGGACGTCATCATGACGATTCGCTCGCGGTGTCGCCCCGTGCTGTTGCGGACGCCACCGGTCGAGGCGATCGCCCAGCTGCTGCACGAGCGCGACGGCGTCGAACCCGACGTCGCCCGGCGCGCCGCCGCGGCGTCCCAGGGCCACATCGGTCGGGCGCGCGGGCTGGCCCGCGACCCACAGGCACGGGAACGTCGCGCCGAGATCCTCGCGCTCCCCGTGGGCCTGCGTGGGCTGCGCGACTGCCTCGAGGCCGCCCGGCGCATCGACCAGGAGGCGTCGGCCCGTGCCGAGGTGCGTTGCGACGTCCTCGACGCGCGCGAACTCACCGACCTGCAGACGGCGTGGGGCGTCGAGGAGCGCGGCCGTCGCCCCGCCGGCTACGCGGGCACGCTCTCGTCGCTGACCAAGGAGCAGGAGCGACGTCGCAAGCGCATGGCTCGTGACGCGATCGACGGCGTCCTGCTCGACCTGCTGTCCTTCCAGCGCGACGTGCTCGCCGACCAACTTGGCACGGGCGCCGAGCCGATCAACGCCGATGTCGCCGACGACATCCGCACGATGGCCGGGCGGACGACCCCTGAGCGCACCCTCGCGTCGATCGATGCGATCGTCGGCTGCCGCGATGCGCTGGCGGCGAACGCCGCGCCCCAACTGGCACTCGAACACATGATGGCGAGGTTCCTGCGGTGATGAAGCGGTGGGTCGTGATCTTCATGGTCGTCCTGCTGGCCCTGGCGCTCGTGGGCACCGGCGTGTCCATGATCGCCAACCAGAACGGCGCAGCCGACGTCCCGCCGTCCACGGGCGAGCAGGCCCCGGCGGGCCTCCAGCGGTTCTACGACCAGCAGCTGGCCTGGACGAACTGCGGCGATGACCGGTGCACGACCGTCGAGGTCCCCGTGGACTACGCCGAACCCGCGGGCGAGACGCTGCGCCTCGCGGTCCGCCGCGTCCCGGCCACCGGCGATGGCGGGCAGGTCATCTTCGCCAACCCGGGCGGCCCCGGCGGGTCCGCGCAGGACTTCGTCGGCTTCCTCGCCTCCGAACTCCCCTCCGAGCTGCGCAAGTCCCACGACGTCGTGGGCGTCGATCCCCGCGGCGTCGGCGAGAGCACTCCGCTGCAGTGCTTGTCCGACGAGGCGTTCGACACCTTCATCGACACCGATCCCGATCCCGACGACGCGGCCGGCATCGCCGCTCTCACCAGCGCGGTGCGCGGCATGGGCGAGGCCTGCGAGCAGAACTCCGGCGCTCTGGCGGCCCACGTCTCCACCGAGGAGGCCGCGCGCGACCAGGACGTCGTGCGGGCCCTGCTCGGTCAGCAGAAGATGATCTGGTTCGGGTTCTCCTACGGCACGCAGTTGGGCGCGACGTACGCCGACCTGTTTCCCGAGAAGGTCGGCCGGATGGTCCTCGACGGCGCCGTCGACGTCACTCTCGATGCCGTCGACACGGGCCTGGGTCAGGCGAAGGGCTTCCAGCGCGCGCTGGAGTCGTACCTCGAGCACTGTGTGGAGGAGGGCGACTGCCCCGTCGGCGACTCGGTCGAGGCGGGGATGACCACGATCACCGACCTGATGGAGCAACTGAGCGCCGAGCCGCTCGCCGTCGAGGGCGGTCGCCAGCTGACCGAGGGCCGCGCCTTCTACGGCATCGCGATGGCGTTGTACTCCGAGGAGTCGTGGAGCTACCTGACGCAGGCGCTCGAGGGGCTGGTGAAGGACGACGGCAGGATCCTGCTGTTGCTCAGCGATGCGTACTTCGAGCGCAAACCCGACGGTTCGTTCGCCAACAACTCGGGCCAGGTCATCTACGCGGTGAACTGCTTGGACACCGACGACGCTCCCGGCGTGGCCGGCACGCAGGCGGCGTTGCCGCGGTTCCGGGCTGCCTCGCCGGTGTTCGGTGCCGCGCTGGGCTGGGGCGTGATGGCGTGCCACGACTGGCCGATCAAGGGCGAGCATCCCCAGCAGGCCGTCACCGCCGCGGGCGCGCCGCCGATCCTCGTGGTCGGCACGACGCGCGACCCCGCCACGCCGTACGAGTGGTCCGAGGCGATGGCGTCGCAACTGCAGTCCGGGGTCCTGGTGACCCGCGAGGGTGACGGCCACACCGCCTACACGTCGGGCAACGTCTGCATCTCCAAGGCGGTCGACGCCTACCTCGAGGACGGCACCGTCCCGGCCGACGGCACGGTCTGCGCCGAGGGCTGACCGCTGTCGGTGCCGATCCCTAGGGTCGGACCCGGAGGTGATCGGAGTGCGCATACTGGTGGCGACCAGCCGGACGAACGGGTCCGAGGTCGGTGACTATCACCACGGGATCGACGGTGAACTGGTCTACATGCAGGAACCCTGCGGGAAGGACGTGCGAGATCCCGACGGTCCCTGCGGCTGTGGCCGTGGCTTCGCAGGGATGAGTTCTCATCGGGCCAGTTCGACGGCGCTCGTGATCGAGTCCAGTCTGACTGGGCATGATCTGCGCGAGGCACTCGCGGCGAGTCTCGAGGCAGGCGGCTGGATCGCCTGCTCCTCTGCGCTCGATTCGGAGGAGGAGGCTTGGATCGACGACCTGATCCGGTTGATCCGGCAGGTGGCCGAGCACTTCCCGGTCGGCACGGTGGTGCGCAGGCGATTGACGCAGTACGCCCCGCGCTTCGCGTGATCGGGGGGCGAGCCGGTGGTGCTTCAGTCCCGGATGGCCTCGTGGTGGCGGATGACCTCGCTGATGATGAAGGTCAGGAACTTCTCGGCGAACGCGGGGTCGAGGTCGGCCTCGATCGCCTTGGCGCGCAGGCGCTCGATCTGACGCGACTCGCGGTCGGGATCGGCGGGCGGCAGGTCGTGCTCGGCCTTGAGCTGACCGACGCGCTTGGTGCACTTGAATCGCTCGGCGAGCATGTGCACGAGCGCCGCGTCGATGTTGTCGATGCTGCCGCGGATGTCGTCGAGCTCGGCCTGGGTCGCTGCGTCCACGCGCCGATCATACGGTGGGACACCCCGTTTCCCGCCGGCCCGGTCGGACGGGTATAGTTCCCATTTGGTTCGGCGGGCGATCCTCGTCGAATCGCGCCGCCTTAGCTCAGTCGGTAGAGCATCTCACTCGTAATGAGAAGGTCGTCGGTTCGATTCCGACAGGCGGCTCCACTGAAACACCGCTCTGATGCGCGGAAACGTAAGAGGATCCTCCGCGACGTTGCCTTCGTTGAGCAGGTCACTCATTGGGCGCCGCTCACGAACAGCCTTCATGGCCTCCAGGAGCCTTTGGCGCAACGCTCGACCGGGCGGGAGGTTTCGTCGGCCGTCTGGCTGGAACTGTCGGCGCCAAGGACTAACGTCCGGTGTCACAGAAACCTGCGGTTAGACGGCAAAATGCTACGATTGAGGCGTAAGCCGACCTTAGGTCAACCTAACCACTCTAAGTGAATCTCGCCCAACGCCCAACGCCCAACGCCCAACGCCCAATGCGTAGGCGGTGGCCTGACGAGAGGAGGCGAACATGACCACGACCGCGATCGATGTTGTGAAGTACATCGAGTCCAAGATGGTGACGTCCGGCGAGACTCAGACTCACAAACTCGCCTACTTTGCTCAGGCGTGGCATCTGGCATGGACCGGGCGTCCGCTCTTCCACGATCGGATCGAGGCTTGGAAGAACGGCCCCGTTGTCAAGTCGCTTCGTTACGTGCGAGTTGAAGCTGATCCGTCGGCCCTTGAGCCGGATGATGCCGCGACCGTGGATGCGATTATCGAGCACTATGGTTCCCTCTACGGCTCTCAGTTGTCAGCCATCACGCATGCTGAGGGGCCGTGGGTCACGGTGAGGGGCACCTTGCCCGATGGTGCCGCGTGCGACGATGAGATCCCCTTGGACCTGATGAGGAAGTTCTATACGGCGAAGGCCGCGAGCGGCAATGCTGTTCCGATCCGTCGCACGGTGCAGGTTGACGCGGCGGACGACGACGTCCTTGCCATCGCGAGGGCTAATGCCATGCGGTGGGAGACGACGCTCCGCCTGCTTGGCGAGTGACCCGTCTAATCACGGTGGATCAGGTCATCCTGATCCACCGTGAGACGGTATGCGTCGCCCCCGTCATCAATCTCGAGAAACTCGAAAGTGCCGTCGGTGCCGCCTTCCAGACGTTTGACGGTAGTGATCTCCACCCGACGCTGGTAGATAAGGCTGCGAAACTCTTGGAGGGAATTGCTATCGCGCATGGCTTCCTAGACGGAAACAAGCGAATCGCATGGCAATCCTGTGTAACGTTTCTGAACCTCAATAACCTCGACATGTGTGGTGTAACCGAAGAGCAGGCTGCTGCCCTCGTTTTCGACGTACTCGAACATCGCTTGGAGTTTCATGAGTTGGTCGACCATCTCAATGAGCATGTCGAACTCCTGTCCGGCTAAGCCTCAATCCACCGACGGTCGTGATGGCGCCGGGCAGAGATCGTCAAGACTTGGTTGACAGCGTGCGGGCATGGACGTTCGTCTGACCTCGGTCGTCAGTGTCGTCCACATGTGTTCTGCGGTGGCGCCGTTGCTGGCTGGGTGGTCAGGACGAGACCACGGCGGGTGGGCTGAGGGCGCGCTCGAACAGGACGGTCCAGGCGTGCTGCCAGGGCCACCCGGTGGGCAGATGCAGCGTCGCTCGTCTGGCTGATGACGCGATCCGGGCGGGGACGGCGATCAGCTTGCGGCGAATTGTGGCCGTGGTCGCTTTGGCCAGCGCCGGACCCGTGATCGTGACTGTGGCACGGGTCAGGTTGAATGCGATGACCGCCAGGACGAGCCAGGCGGCGTTGGCGGTGAAGACACCTGATGGCAGGTGCGCCAGCGCGGATGCTTTGAGGTCGGCGTGGACTTGCTCGATGATCGCGTGCCCGCGGTGGGTCTTGTCCGCTGTGACCGTGTCGAGGTCGCCAGTGCTGGTGGTGGTGGTGAAGAAGGCGTGGAATCGCCACGTGTCGAACAACGTGCCCTGCCCGTCTGCCTTGGCGGGGTTGAGGTCCGGGATCCGGCGCACGACCAGCCGCCCGGTGACCTGTTCGGTCTTCTTGCGCGAGGAGAACGCGGTGAACGGGGTTCCGGCGACCTCAGCGCGTGAGACCCAGGCGCTGGTCTGTTCGTCGTAGATCGCGTCGGTGTAATCGATCGGAGTCCACGCGTCGTCGTCGATGTCTGTGATGGCGGCTTTGACCTTGGGGTTCAGGCGGACGGTGACCGACATGTCGGCACCTGCCCGCAGGACAGCGCCGACGGTGGCGGACCCGTAGAAGGCGGAGTCAGCGCGCACCAGTACTGGAGCGCTGGTCAGGGCGGTCGTGGTTTTCAGCGCATCCGCGATCAGCCTCTTGGCGCCGCGTGGTGAACCGCACGATCCTTTCCGCAGACGCTGGGCCACCACCACGGGCGCCGACTCAGCTGTCGAGACGGTGGCCAGCAGTGCGTTCAACCCACGAACACCGGAGTACCCGTAGCCGGAGCCCTGCTTGGCATGGCCGTGGACCTCGATGATCGTGTCGTCAATGTCGACCATCACGCGCCCGCCGGCGACCGGTGACACGATCAGCGGCGCCTGGCCGGCGAGTCGGGCCAGGAACCGTGAGGCGACGGCGTCCAGTTGTCGGACGTGCCCGAAGGTGAATGCCCGCAGGAACGACCCCAGTGTCGAGGGCGCATATGCCCGGTCGAAGATCCGGCCCATCCCGCCGTGACGCAACACGGCCATGTCATCGATCGAATCAGCGCCGGCGACCATCCCGGCGACCAGCGAAGTGACCTTCAGGCCGGAGTTCGCGCCCTTGTCACCGGGAACCGACAGGTGCTTGCCGGCCAGCTCGGTCAACCCGGCTTCGGCGGCGATCCGCATGACCGGGACCAGCCCTGCGGCCGACACAAGATTTGGGTCGTCGAACCTGGCTGACATGACTTTTCGAGTGTGGGAAAGTTGCATCTACGAGATGTCCTCCGTGCGGCGGAAATAGGTGTTCTAGGCAAACCCGATTTTCCTGCAACGCGGGGGCATTCTCTATTTCACACGCCGATCAGACACCAACTGCATCGGTGGATTGAGGCTAAGCGGAGCCAAGGGGGAAGCGACCGTGGATCGCTCGCGGAGGGCCCCGTTCTAAGCCTCGATCCACCGATGGTGTGGGCTTGAGGGTGGCGGTGTCGTCAATCG
>CAYXFT010000099.1:0-9583 GCA_964464335.1 uncultured Aeromicrobium sp. | reverse complement strand
CCGACCGCGCCTACGCCAACGACAAGATCGAGTTCGCGTGGAACAGCGAGGTCGCCGAGATCCTCGGTGACGGCATTCTCGAGGGCGTCGTCCTGCGTGACACGGACACCGGCGAGACCCGCCGGCTCGACGTCAGCGGCCTGTTCATCGCGATCGGCCACGATCCCCGCTCCGAGCTGCTGGTGGGACAGGTCGACCTCGACGACGAGGGCTACGTCCTGACCCAGCCCGGTTCCACGGCCACGAACCTCACGGGCGTGTTCGCCGCCGGTGACCTCGTCGACCACATCTACCGTCAGGCGATCACGGCGGCCGGGACCGGCTGCCAAGCCGCGCTGGACGCCGAGCGCTTCCTCGCCGACCTCGAGGCCGCCGGGCTGCCCGAGCGGGCCGTCGCCCTGACCGAATGACCCTTCCGACCACCCACACCAGCAAGGAGCAGCACATGGCAGACATCACCGCCGTCACCGACGCCGACTTCGAGGCCAAGGTCCTTCAGGCCGACGGGCCCGTGCTCGTCGACTTCTGGGCATCGTGGTGCGGTCCGTGCCGGCAGGTCGCGCCGATCCTCGAGGAGATCGCCGGCGAGAAGGGCGAGGCCCTCACCATCGTGAAGATGGATGCCGACGCGAACCCGGTCACCCCCGCGCAGTACCGCGTGACGGGACTGCCGACGATGAACCTGTACTACAAGGGTGAGCTCGTGCGTTCGATCGTGGGCGTCCGGCCGAAGTCGGCCATCCTCAACGAGCTCTCGGAGTTCGTCTCCTGATCTCACTTCAGTAAACAAATCCCCTTGTCGACAAATAGACAAGGGGATTTGTTCATTTATGGCTGCTCACTGAGGCGGCTGCGGCGGGTCCATCAGGCCGACGATGCGCTCGAGGTCACCGATCGTGGCGAACTCGATGATGATCTTGCCTTTCGACTTGCCGAAGTCGACCTTGACCCGCGTGTCGTATCGCTCGGAGAGTCGGTGTGCGAGCTCGCCCAGGCGAGGGGAGGTGGGCCGGGTCGCCAGCTTGCGAGCCGCCGGGGTCGAGTCCTCGTCGCCGAAGCGCACGATCTCCTCGAGCTGCCGCACCGAGATGCCCTCGGCGACGACGCGCGAGGCCAATCGGTCCTGCAGTTCCGGGTTGGGGACGCTCAACAACGCACGGGCGTGACCGGCCGACAACACGCCCGCGGCCACGCGGCGCTGGACGGCGGGGGGCAGCTTCAGCAGGCGGATCGTATTGGTGATCTGCGGGCGGGAGCGTCCGATGCGCTCGGACAGCACCTCCTGGGTGCACCCGAAGTCCTCCAGCAGCTGCTGGTAGGCAGCCGCCTCCTCCAGCGGGTTCAACTGCGACCGGTGCAGGTTCTCCAGTAGTGCGTCGCGCAGCAGGTCCTCGTCGGTCGTCTCGCGCACGACCGCACTGATCGTCGCCGATCCCGCCTTCTGGGTGGCGCGCCAGCGGCGCTCGCCCATGATCAGCTCGTACTGCTCGGCGCCGGTCTGGCGCACGACGATCGGCTGGAGCAGGCCGATCTCGGTGATGGAGTGGACGAGCTCGGCCATCGCCTCCTCGTCGAACACCGTGCGGGGCTGGCGCGGGTTGGGCTGGATCTGCCCGACCGGAATCTCTTTCAACTGTGCGCCTTGGACCTCAGCCAGGCCGGCCTTCTCCGCCGCCGCGGGCGAGGTGGGGATCAACGCCGAGAGTCCCCGTCCGAGTCCGGGACGTGACGGGCCGGGACGCGAGTTGCTCATGACTGGACTCCTTCGTCGGCACGCTGGGCGCCACGCTGCGTGATCTCCCGGGCGGCCTCGAGGTACGAGAGCGCTCCGGTGGAAGTGGGATCGTACGTGATGATCGTCTGCTGATACCCGGGTGCCTCGCTGATCCGCACGGAGCGCGGAATGGCCGTCGACAGCACGCGGTCGCCGAAGTGGTTGCGCACCTCGGCGGCCACGTCGGAGGACAGGTTGGTGCGGGCATCGTGCATCGTCAGCAGGATCGTCGACACGTCGAGGTCGGGATTGAGGTGCTGCTGCACCAGGCCGATGTTGTTGAGGAGTTGGCTCAGTCCTTCCAAGGCGTAGTACTCGCACTGGATCGGGATGAGTACCTCGCGGGCGGCCGCCATCGCGTTCACGGTCAACAGGCCCAAGGACGGTGGACAATCGATGAAGACGTAGTCGATCCACGATCCCGCGGATGCGAGGTAGCGGTCGATCGCCCCGCGGAGGCGCTGCTCGCGCTGCTCCAGGCCCACGAGCTCGATCTCCGCGCCGGCCAGGTCGATCGTCGCCGGCACCACCTGAAGTCCCGGGACGTCGGGGCTGGTCTGCACGGTCTGCTCGATCGGCATGGCGTCCAGCAGCACCTCGTACGTGCCGGGCGTGCCCGAGGCGTGCGGGATGCCCGCCGCCGTGGAGGCGTTCCCCTGCGGGTCGAGGTCGATCAGCAGGACGCTCAGTCCTCGGGCCGCCATCGCCGCAGCGAGGTTGACCGACGTCGTCGTCTTGCCGACGCCGCCCTTCTGGTTGGCGACGACGAAGACTCGCGCCCGTCGGGGCTTCTCGTACCTGCCCGACCGTGCCAGTCGTTCCATCAGGTCGACGTGATGCCCTGCCAGGTCGGCGAGGGGAGTCGAACTGGTGAGGTCGGCACTCTCATCGGCAAAGTCCGCAGCTGTCGGAATGCTCATTCCGGCTCCTGTCGTGTTTCACGTGGAACATCGGCCCACGCGTTCTGGGTCATCGACGCTGAATTTCGACCACCGTGGTGGGGACCTCGAGTCCCCAGGACTCTCCGTACGTGGCCACCACGATATCTCCGGCCTTGAGCCGACCGAGGGTGGCTCGCGCGGCGTCAATCTCTTCATTCGCCGTGCGGCCCTTCAGGGCCAGGAGCACTCCGCCGGGCCGCACCAAGGGCATGCACCACCGGGCGAGCTTCTCCAGGGCGGCCACCGCTCGGGCCGTCACGACGTCATACTGCTCTTTCACGTCCTCCGCACGGGCGCGCACGACCTCGACATTGTCCAGACCGAGTTCGGTCGCGACTTCCTCCAGGAACGTCGTGCGGCGCAAAAGCGGCTCGATCAACGTGACATGCAGGTCGGGGCGGGCAATCGCCCACACCAGACCCGGGAGCCCGGCGCCGGAACCGACGTCGGCCACGGTGACGTCCGACGGCACCCGCACCACGGGCGCAGCGCTGTTCAACACATGGCGATCCCACAGGCGCGGAACTTCGCGCGGGCCGATCAGCCCGCGTTCGACGCCTGCGTTCGCCAACAGATCGACGTAGCGTTCCGCGAGTGGCAGCCGTTCGCCGAACGCTGTTTCACGTGAAACAGTCACTCGGCCGGCAGGACGACGACGTGACGATCGGGACCGGCACCGTCGGATTCGCTGCGCAGACCCGCTTCGGCCACGGCGTCATGGATGACCTTGCGCTCGAACGGGGACATCGGGTCGAGACTCACCGACTGCGTGCCGGCCTGCACCTTCGCGATCGCCTCGCCGGCGACCTCGATCAGGATCGTCCTGCGAGCCGCGCGATGTCCTGCCACGTCGAGCATCAACCGGCTGCGGGCGCCGGTCTCGCGGTACACCGCCAGACGGGTCAGCTCCTGGAGAGCGTCGAGCACCTCGCCGTTGCTCCCCACCAGGTGGGAGAGATCGCCGCCGATGATCTCGACGGCTGCCCGGTCACCGTCCACGTCGATGTCGATGTCGCCGTCGAGATCGGCGATGTCGAGCAGCTCCTCCAGGAAGTCGGCCGCGATGTCACCCTCGCGCTCCAGCTCGTTCTCACTCATCGCCGTCCTCCTTGGACTCGTCGCCCTTGCTGTCATCGTTCTTGTCCGACGGGCCGGTGGCACCGCCTGACTTACGTCGTTGGTCCCGGGACTTCTTCTTCGGCTGCTGTCGCGGGGGATTCTTCGGCTTCTCCTCGATCACGGGCCCGAGGTCCTTGAGGGGATCGTTCTGGACCTTCTTGCCCTTGGAACGATCTCGCTCCTGCTTGGCTGCGAAGGCCGGGGTGCCGGGTGCGGGGTTGTTCCGGATGACCCAGAACTGCTGACCCATCGTCCACAGGTTCGAGGTGGTCCAGTAGACGAGGACGCCCAGCGGGAACGCCACACCGGACACGGCGAAGACCACGGGCAGGATGTACAGCAGCATCTTCTGCTGCTGGGCGAACGGTCCGTTGAGTGCCTCCGGCGTCATGTTCTTGGTCATCAACTGCTTCTGCGTCAAGAACTGCGTCAGGCACATCGCGATGACCATCGCCATGGCGATGATCTTCGTCTCGAGGTGGTCGCTGGACATGAACGAGTCGGCGATGCGGCCGCCGAGCCATTCCGCGTCACGCAGCGACTCGGCCTGCTCAGGACTCAGGAAGCCCTTCGCGCCGCTGGCGCCGTTGCGGGACGCCTCGTTGATCACGCGGAACAGGGCGAAGAAGATCGGCATCTGCAGCAGCAGCGGCATGCACGAGGAGAACGGGTTCGTCCCGGTCTCCTGGAACAGCTTCATCTGCTCCTGGGCGAAACGCTCGCGGTCGTGGCCGTACTTCTTGCGCAGCTCCTGCAATTGCGGCTGGATCAGCTGCATGTTCCGGCTGGAGTTGATCTGCTTGACGAACAGCGGGATCAGCAGAGCACGGATCGTGATCGTCAAACCGACGATCGACAGGGCCCACGTCCAACCCGAGTCTGGATCCATCCCGATCTGCTCGAAGAGCCAGTGCCAGGCCAGCATGATGCCGGACACGAAGTAGTACAGCGGCGTCATGATGGCTGAGCCGATGTCGCCTAGGAAGTCGAACATGCATCTCCTCGGTCATGGGCGCCGGCCGGCACGGGGTCGTACCCGCCGGAGGCCCAAGGGTGGCAGCGGCCGAGGCGACGGATCGAGAGCCACGCACCCTTGAGGGCACCATGGTTCTCGACCGCCTCGAGGGCGTAGGCCGAACAGCTGGGGTGATAACGACACACCTGCCCGTACATCGGGCTGATGGCAAAACGGTAGGCGCGCAGCAGGCGGACCAGGATCCAGCGCATCATGGCCGGATCCGGGACGACGCCGTGACGAGTGCGCGGTCGAGCTGGGTGCCGAGCGAATCGTAGGTGCAGGCCGCGGAACCGGGCAGCGCCCGGACGACGACACGAGCTCCCGCGGGAACCGTCGTGATCCGGTCGCGCATGAGGTGTCGCAGGCGACGCTTCACGCGGTTGCGCTCGTGGGCGCGGCCAACCTTCTTGGACACGACGAAACCGACGGACGTGACGTCCGTCGGTTCCACTGGTCCACCCACGTGGACGACGAGGTCGGGCTCCACGCCCTTGCCTCCGCGGCGAATCGCCTCGCGGAAGACCTCACCGTCGCGCATGCGGTGCACGCGCGGCAGCACGGTGCTGACTCGCCGTGCTACTCAGGCCGAGAGCTTCGCGCGGCCCTTGGTGCGACGCGACGACAGAATCGCGCGGCCGGCACGGGTGCGCATGCGGAGGCGAAAGCCGTGCTTCTTGGCGCGACGACGGTTGTTGGGCTGGTAGGTGCGCTTGCTCACAAGAGGTCCTTCGGTACGGATCGTGGCCTGGTTGGGCGGGGCCACCGCTCGCCCACGACGGATGTGTTCGTGGGCACGCGGCAGACGTCGTACGAGACGACCACTCCAAGGTACGTGGGGCCTCCCGACGGGGTCAAACTGACCCAAACCCCCACCAATAGCGTCATCGTCCGACGCGGGTCCAGCCGACACGCCGGAGCGCGTGCCGAATTGTGCAGATTGGGTTGTGATCGACCGAGGCAGACTGCTAGCGTCACGGGATATCCACAGGTTCTCGCCTGCCGACGCACGTGCCACTTCAGCGTTCGTGCACAACATGTGGACAACAGTGTGAACAACTCGGTGATGACCTTCCGGCGTCGCCTCGACTCGGGACGTCCCGATCCCCCTCAGGGGTGGTCCGGCGGCAGGAAGGCTGTGCTGGTGCGTGACGTGGAGGACCTCGATCTCGAAGCTGTCTGGAGCAACTCGGTCGCAACACTGTCGCCCGGCGCGAAGGTCTTCGTCTACGCAGCCAAACCGCTCTCGCTGCACAACGGCATCCTGATCGTCGCGGTCCAGGACGACCTCTCCCGCGCCCAACTGGAATCGCGGGTCAGGCCCGCGCTGGAGCAAGCGCTCACGACGCAGGTCGGTGAGGACACCCGCCTCGTCGTCACGATCGATCCGGACGTGATCGACGAGTCGCCCGACCCCGTGATGACGGCCATGCCTCCGAACATCGACTCCATCGATCAACAAGTTGACAAGTCGACAAATAGACTTGACGACAAGGATGACGATTTCGACGATGACGACGACTCCTTGACCCCCAGTTGGGTCAGCCGGCCGACGGCCGCACAGGGTCCCCCGCACAAGGCGAACATCGCCGAGGCCCGCCTCAACTCCCGGTACCAGTTCGAGAACTTCGTGATCGGATCGTCCAACCGGTTCGCGCACGCCGCGGCCGTCGCTGCCGCCGAGGCGCCCGGCAAGGCCTACAACCCACTCGTCATCCACGGCGACTCTGGCCTGGGCAAGACCCACCTTCTCCACGCCATCGGTCATTACGTCATCAACCTCTATCCGTCGTCGCGCGTCCGCTACGTCAGCAGCGAGGAATTCGTCAACGACGTCATCAACGCGATCGGCGAGAACCGCACCCCGGCACTGCGCCGCAAGTACCGCGAGATCGACGTCCTGCTCGTCGACGACATCCAGTTCATCGAGAACAAGGACGCGACGCAGGAAGAGTTCTTCCACACGTTCAACGCGCTGCACAACGAGAACAAGCAGATCGTGATGACGTCCGACCGACCGCCGTCGGAGTTGCGCACGCTGGAGGAGCGCCTGCGCAACCGGTTCTCCTGGGGCCTGCAGACCGAGATGTTGCCGCCCGACCTCGAGACGCGCATCGCGATCCTGCGCAAGAAGGCCGCAACCGAGAAGCTCACCGTTCCGGCCGACGTGCTCGAGTTCATCGCCAGCAAGGTCCAGACGAACATCCGAGAACTCGAGGGCGCCCTCATCCGCGCCACGGCCTTCGCCAACCTCAACGGCACCACGGTCGACCTGCAGTTGGCCCAGATCGTGCTCAAGGACCTGGTCGCCGAGGGCGACGACCCCGAGATCACGGCCGGCATGATCATGGCCCAGACCGCTGCCTACTCGGAGTTCACGATCGAGGAACTGTGCAGCACCAACCGCTCGCGCAACCTGGCCCTGGCGCGTCAGATCGCCATGTACCTGTGCCGCGAGTTGACCGAGATGTCACTGCCGATGATCGGCCGCGAGTTCGGCGACCGCGACCACACGACGGTGATGCACGCCGAGCGGAAGATCCGCAAGCTCATGGCCGAGAAGCACGCCGTGTACAACCAGGTCACCGAGCTGACGGCACGTATCCGTCAGCAGGCTCGCCAGTCCTGACGCGCGGATGCGCACAGTCTGGGGACCGATCTGTGTATGAACCGGCTCTTTTCGTGGGTAGAACCCCACACCATGTGAACCGGATGTGAACAGCAGATGGCTGTCCACAGGAGTCGTGTGACTACGCACCTCACGAGTCACACCGCTGTCCACCGCACCATCAGCACCTCACCAGCGAAAAACTGGGTTATCCACAGCATCCACAGGCCCTACTACGACGACGACAAGTAACAAGACCGGGAATCACGTAGAAGTCACGACGACCCATGGGTGTGGAGAACCGCTCGCCGTGGCAGGATTCGACAGGACGAATGAGAGGCACCACGCAGTGAAGTTCCGCATCGATCGCGACACCCTCGCCGACGCCGTCGGGTGGACGGCCCGCAGCCTGCCGACCCGACCCAGCGTCCCGGTCCTGACCGGACTGCTGCTGGAGACCTCCGGCGACGAACTGCGCCTCTCCGGTTTCGACTACGACACCTCCACGCGCGCCACGCTCCCGGCCGACGTCACCGAGGAGGGCAAGGCGCTCGTCTCGGGCCGTCTACTCGCCGAGATCGTCCGCTCGCTGCCCGCCGGCAAGCCGGTCGACGTCGAGCACGTCGGCACGAAGGTCCAGGTCACGTGCGGCAGCGCGAAGTTCAGCCTGCAGACCATGCCCGTCGAGGAATACCCACAGTTGCCGACGATGCCGACCGCGTCCGGAACCGTCAAGGCCGAGGACTTCGCGACGGCCGTCTCGCAGGCCAGCGCCGCCGCGTCGCGCGACGAGATGCTCCCGTTGCTGACCGGAATCCGCCTCGAACTCGAGGGTTCGACGATCTCGCTGATGGCCACCGACCGGTTCCGCGCCAGCCTGCGCGACCTGGCCTGGTACCCCGAGGCGTCGGACATCTCGGCCCGTGCACTGGTCCCGGCGCGCGTCCTGTCCGACACGGCCAAGGCCCTGACGGCCGGCAGTGATGTCACGATCGCCGTCTCCGGCGGTGATTCCGGCGACGGTCTCATCGGCTTCGAGGGCATGGTCGCGGGCGGTCTGCGGCGCACCACCACCCGTCTGCTCGAGGGCGACTTCCCCCGGGTCCGCCAACTCTTCACGGCGCAGTCCGAGACGATCGCCTACGTCAGCACCCAGACCTTGGTCGACGCGGTGAAGCGCGTCGCGCTCGTCGCCGAGCGCAACACCCCGATCCGGCTGTCCTTCGCCGACGGTCAGGTCCTGCTCGAGGCCGGCAGCGGCGACGAGGCCCAGGCCTCCGAGGCGATCGAGGCGACCATCGAGGGCAACGACATCTCCGTGGGCTTCAACCCCGGCTACATGCTCGAAGGGCTGTCGGTGATGACCGAACCCGTCGTGCACCTGTCGTTCACCCAGCACACCAAGCCCGCGGCGATGTCGGGGGTCGCCGAGGTGGGAGCAGATCCGGACGGCGCGTTCCGTTACCTGATCATGCCCGTGCGACTTCAGAACTGACCTCGTTCCCCAGCCTTCAGGAGGCGCCATGCACATCGGACTCGTCGGACTCGGGAAGATGGGCGGGAACATGCGAAGCCGCATGCGCAACGCCGGTCTCACCGTCGTCGGATACGACCGCGACCCGTCGCTGAGCGACGTCGGCTCGCTGGCCGAGCTGGTCGAGCAACTGCCGTCACCGAAGGTCGTGTGGGTGATGGTCCCGCACGGCGCGCCCACGCACAGCACCGTGGACGAACTCAAGGAGCTGCTGTCCGAGGGCGACGTCGTCGTCGACGGCGGCAACTCACGATGGACCGACGACGAGATCCACGCCGCGCAGCTCGCCGAGAAGAACATCGGCTACGTCGACTGCGGCGTCAGCGGCGGCGTCTGGGGCCTGGAGAACGGATATGCCCTGATGGCCGGCGGCTCCGCCGAGGACATCGCGAAGGTCCAGCCCGCGTTCGACGCGCTGCGACCTGATGCCGAGAACGGGTTCGTCCACGCCGGCAAGGTCGGCGCCGGCCACTTCAGCAAGATGGTCCACAACGGCATCGAGTACGCCATGATGCAGGCGTACGCCGAGGGCTACGAACTACTCGAGAAGGTCGACCTGGTCGACAACGTCGGCGAAGTCCTCAACTCGTGG
>CAYXFT010000098.1:0-9658 GCA_964464335.1 uncultured Aeromicrobium sp. | reverse complement strand
CGATCAGGTAGCGGTCGCCGGTGAAGATGCAGAAGGTCCAGAACGCGCCCCGCTCGCGCTCGAGCAGGCGGCGGAACACCGTGAGCGCCTTGGCGTGGCCCCAGTCCGCCACGGTCGCGGTGTAACGGCGACCGATCACGAGGTTGGCGCCCTCGCCCTGGCCGATCTCGTCGTCGATGATCTGCCGGACGACCTGCGCGTAGTCGGTGTCGGAGGTCTCGAAGCCGCCCCGGTCGGCGAGGTCGATCGACTCGTCGGGCAGCAGCGCCATCACCTCGGACAGCGGCACGTCGGTGCACAGGCGGGCCTCGATGACCGACAGCGGGGTGCCATCGTCGTGGACCTCGAAACCGCGCTCGGCGATCTGCGCGAACGGCACCAGCACGAGGTGGTCCCAGGCGGGCCCGGCACCCTCGCCCATCGGCACCTGCGCGAGCGCCTCGACGTCGGTCCGCGGACCGCCGACGAGCGTGACGACGTCGGCCTCCCGGCCGCGGATCAGGGCGAACGCGGGCTGGCCGAGCAGTTCCTCGAGGATCGCCCCGTACTCATGCTGCGTCATCGTGGTCTTCTTCCCGCGGTCCGGACGAACGACGCCCAGACCGCCAATGTGGGGGTCTGGGCGTGGGGTGCGTCGACAGTCCTCCTCAGCGGAGGAGCCACCAGCTGGTCGTCGACATGGCGACAGCGTACTCGCTGCGTCAGGCGTCGCGTGCGGCCCCCGCGTGACGGGCGCCGCGGAGCCGGTCCCACGTGCGACGCCAGAACGCCCGCAGGAAGCCGCTCGTCGGCACGCGGCGCGCACCGACCATCGCGTCGGGAATCCGGCCCTGCCCCACGACCTCGGGCAAGGCACTGGCGTGAACCAGGCCCATGAGGGCGGTCGCGCCGACCTCGGGTGTCAGTCGCACGGGCGAACGATGACCCTTCGTGTGCAGCCCGGAGGTCGGCATCGCCGCGAGCTGGTCGAGGTCGCCGATCACCCGCACCCCCGACGCGGCGATCGAGGTGGCCATGCTCGCGCCCATCTCGGCCGCTGCCTCGGCCGCCCACACCGGGGTGGTCAGCCGAGCCTCCGTCGGCGCCGGCTGGCGCTGCTGGAGGTACCGCACCGCGCCGAAGCGCATCGCGTGGTGGTAGACCGACGGCGGCAGGTCGGCTGCGGCGAACTGCCGGTTGAAGTGCCGCACGAGCTCGATCTCGGCCCAGGTCAGCGACCGGTTCTCGGCCTCGGGCGTCGCCAGCGTGCCCTCGCGAAGCGCGAACAGCCCCTCCGCATCCCGCAACAACTGGTCGCGGTCGGTCTCGTCCACGACCACGACCACGACCCGGTCGGCGCCGACGGCATCGGACCACCGTCGGACCAGCAGGTCATGACGGTGCCGCCACCAGAAGGAGGGCGTCAGCGTCGTCTCGTCGGCGTCACGCAGCATGGCTCGCAGCCATCGCCCGTACCCGGTCTTGAGGCCGTTCTGGACGTACTGCTGCCACTGCGACGGCATGATCCGCGGCAGCGACCGCAGCGTGACGAGGACGTGCGGCCGACCGTTCCCGAGATCGTCGATCGCGACGCGCATCGCGTCCGGGCGCGCGTCGGCGAGAAACTCGCTGCTGACGAGGATGCGCTCGCCCGAATGCGCCTGAACCTCCTTCACCAGCTGCCGCCACGCCTTGTCGGTGTCGGGCGCTCCGCTGGGCTCCTGCGGGTTCTCGCGGGCGAGCATCGCCAAGACCTCGTCCATCGGTTGACTGTGCGGCCCTGCGTAGTGCACACCCTGCCCGGCCGCCGCGTTGCGCCCCGCGTGGAACGCGCGCTGCAGCGAGGTCGTGCCGGTCTTGTGCGGGCCGACGTGCAGCACGCTCGAGCCGGCCGGGAACTGGAAGTCGGATCGGCGTGCCACGTTCATCGACGCTACTCCGCGAGCGACGCCCACACACCTTCGTGGACTGCATGCACAGCAGATCCACGGGTGGCGCCACGGTGAACCCGTGGCGCGGATAGGGTCCGGGTGTGATCGACCCGGAGTCGTTGCGGGAGGACCTGCGCCAGCTCGTCGAACTCGCGCCCGTCGGCGGCACGCCCGGCGAGGCCGAGGTCCAGCGGTGGATGGCCGCCCGGCTGGGCGAGGCGGGCCTGACCGTCGACCGGTGGCCGCTCGACCTGCCGGCGCTCCGCGCCGATGCCGCGTATCCCGGCGAGGAGGTCGACCGCACCGAGGCGTGGGGTTGTGTCGGCACCCGCGGCGACGATCCGGCCCTGATCCTCGCCGGCCACGTCGACGTCGTCCCCGGCAGCACCAACCGACTCTCCGAGCGCGACGGCCGGTGGTTCGGTCGCGGCACGTGCGACATGCTCAGCGGCGTCGCGGCGATCCTCGCGGCGGCGCGGTCCGTGCGCGACGTCCCGCTCTCTCGGGGCTTCGCGGTGCATTCGGTGATCGGCGAGGAGGACGGTGGCCTCGGCGCCTTCGCCACGCTGCGCCGTGGACACTCCGGGGCCGCCTGCGTGATCGCCGAACCCACGGGCGGCGAGGTCGTGAACGCCAACGCCGGCAGCCTGACCTTCCGCATCGAGGTCGCCGGGGTGGCCACCCACGGCTCCACCCGCTGGGCCGGCCGGAACGCGATCGACGCGCTGCCCGACCTGCTCGCCGCGCTGCGCCACCTGGAGGCCCGGCGGAATGCCGCGCCGCCGACCGAGTTCGCGCACCTGCCGATCCCGTTCGGGATCTCGGTCGGGATCGTCCGTGCCGGCGACTGGGCCAGCACCGTCCCCGACCTGTTGGTCGTGGAGGGTCGCTACGGCGTGCGGCCCGGCGAGTCGCTCGCCCGGGCGCAGGCGGAACTGGAGGCCGCCGTCGCTCCCCATGCCGTCACGTGGACCGGCGGCCGGTTCGCGCCCGGCGCCACCGACACCGCCGATCCGTTCGTGGGGCAGGTGGTCGCGATCACCACAGGCGCGACGGCCGGAGCGCCGTACGGCTCGGACCTGCGCCAGTACGTGGCTGCCGGAATCCCCACCGTGCAGTACGGCCCGGGCGACCCGCACGAGGGCCACAGCGAGCACGAGTCGGTCGCGATCGACGACGTCGTGCGCTGCGCCGAGATCTACCGCGAGCTGATCCTCACTCGCTGCCGGTGACCGGGATCGGGGTGTAGTCGCCGAGGGCGATGACCCCGCCGGGCTGGAAGGTGACGATCTGCAGGCCGACGGCCTTGCCGTCGGCGAAGGTCAGCACCCCGACCTGGGCGTCGCGGCGCAACTTCGTCCCGAGCGCGAAGGCGTACACGGCGCCGCCGGTCGAGCCGAGCGACAGCGACGTCGTCGTGCCGTTCTCGCCCACGGTGGAGGTGGGCCCGACCTGACGGTGCAGGTGGCCGCTGATCGCGAGGTCGACGCAGCCGTCGGCGATGGTCTGACGGGCGGACGCCGAACTGTGGGTGGCAAGAAGGGTGACGTCGCCGTCGTCGCAGGCGACGTCCGCCAGTTGCGTGCTCTGCTCGGTGATGGCCGCGATGTTGTCGCCCTCGTTGCCGTTGTAGCCCGCGGTCAGTCCCGAACTGCGGGGGTCGCTGGCACCCAGGATCCGGACACCCTCGACGTCGACCGGCTCGCCGTCCAACACGATGAAGTCGAGCCGCTCCATCTCCTTGAGCACGGTCGTGCCGTTGTCGTGGTTGCCCGCGACGGCGACGATGGGCAGGTCGGCGAACGTCTGCCGCAGCGACTTGATGCTGAAGGCCTCCCACGAGGCACCGTTGGACGTGTCGTCACCGAGGTCGACCACGAAGGACGCCTGCGCGGCATCGGCGACCTGCTTGGCGACGGGGTCCATGCCGACGTTGTCGTGACGGTCGGTGACCACGAGAGCGGTCGTCTCGCCGTCCTGCGGGGCGCGCACCGCGATGCCCTCGGTCTTCTCGGCCAGCGACGTGTAGAAGGCGAGCGACTCCTCGTAGGTCTTGAGCGCGCCCTCGACGATCGCCTTGCTGGTGGCGGTGGCCGCGCCCCGGGAGATCTGCACGTTCGCGAGGGTCGCCTCGGCGGGCAGCTCGGGGAACTCCTCGCGGATCGGCACCCAGGCAGTGGCGCGATGCGTGCTGGGGTCGGGCAGGTAGACGACGACGGCCCCGACGAACACCACCGCGAGGGCGACACCGGTCGCGAGGGTGCGCGACGACGGCGGCCACGCCTCGCGCAGCTCGCGCCGACGACGGGCGCCCACCGCGGTCCAGACCACGACCAGGCCGACCATCGTGATGACGCCCACGGCGGCACCGCGCACCAGGGAATCGCGCGCCATCTGCGAGATCTCGGAGGTCATCGCGGCGATCTCGCCGTCGGGCTGGCTGGCGATCGCGGCGTCTTGGGCGAGGACCCGCTCGAGGTCGGTGTCGGGGCTGTCGCGCAGGACGACCTCGGCACCGATACCGAGCGGCGCTCCCGACGGCATGCGCAGTTCGGGCAGGAGCGGACCCGAGACGATCGTGACGTACCCGTCGAACGTGGGCGACGCGGTGGCGTTGTGGGCGCCGATCGTCACGGCCCGCTCGGTGTCCAGGAACGTGGCCGCGGCGACGACGAGCGACACCACCACACCGACCAGCAGCAGGAGCGCCGCCGGGAGGACTCTCCTCACCCGGTGACCCGATCGAGCCAGGCCCGGGAGGCGCCGAGCGTCACGAGCCGCTGGGTCGCACGGGTCAGGACGACGTAGAGCGTGCGCCAGCCGGCCGCGGACTCCGAGACGATCCCGTCGGCGTCGACGAGCAGCACCGCGTCGAACTCCAGACCCTTGGTGTCCAGCGCGTCGAGGACGCGCACGCGATCGTCGGCGGGGACGGCGGACGCCACCGCGGCGAGCCGGTCCGGCGGCGCGACGACAGCGATGGTGCCCTCGACCTGCTCGAGCATCGCGCGCACCTCGTCGTGGGCGTACCGGAGCACGTCGGCCGCAGGCACGACCTCGTGGCGCGGTTCGATCCCCGTCCGACGCACTGCCTCGGCCAGGTCGGGACGGTCGATCGCGCGGGCGGCCACCTTGGCGGCGAGGTCGTAGATCTCGGCCGAGTTGCGGTAGTTCGTGGACAGTCGGAACGGGTGCACGGCCATCCCGGTGAGAGCCTCGCCCCGAGCGGTGACGGACTCGGCCGGGTCGGGCCACGAGGACTGCGCCTCGTCGCCGACGATCGTCCAACTGGCGGTGCGACCCCGACGGCCGAGCATGCGCCACTGCATCGGTGAGAGATCCTGCGCCTCGTCGACGAGCACGTGCGCGAAGCCGTCGTCGTCGATGCTGGAGGTGGCGCGCAGGCGATCGGCGCGGTCCTCGCGGGCCTGCCGCTCGAAGCTCATGAGTTGCTTGGGGTTGTCGTCGTCCTCGCCCTCGCCCTCGGGCACCTCGCCCACGAGGTGGCGCAGTTCGTCGATGATCGGCACGTCCTCGATCGTCGGGTCCTGCGGCCACTCGCGGCGCATCACCTGCTGCTCGAACGACGTGTAGAGGTCGGACCCCAGTTCACCGAGTCGCGCCGGCACCATGCTCCACACCTCGACCGCGTCGAGCTCGGGCCACCACGCGTCGAGGAAGGTCTCGAAGATCTCGTCCCCGTCGAGGTCGTCGGCGAACGTCTCAGGCCCGCGGTCGAGCGCCCGGTCGCCCGTGGCGCGGTCCCACAGTGCCTCGACGAGGGCCCGGCGGACCTTGGCGCGCAACGCGTTCGGCAGGCCCTGACCCAGGACGCGTCGACGGATGCGGGCGAGGTCGGACGCCTCGAGGATGAGCCGGTCGTCGCGGTAGAACATCTGGAGCCGCGACGGGGCGCCGGGGCGGGGCGCGCGGACGAGCCGCGACAGCAGCGTGGCCATGCGGCCCGACCCGATGAGCGCGGCGACCTCGGGCGACGCGTGCCGCGACGCCCGGATGCCGTCGACGACCTCGCCGATCGACCGCAGCGTCACGCTGGTCTCGCCGAGGCTGGGCAGCACCCGCTCGATGTAGTTCATGAAGACGCCCGACGGGCCGACGACCAGGACGCCGCCGGACTCGAAGCGGCGCCGGTCGGTGTAGAGCAGGAAGGCCGCGCGGTGCAGGGCGACGACTGTCTTGCCGGTGCCGGGACCACCGCCGATGATCGTGGCACCGCGCGCGGGGGCGCGGATCGCCTCGTCCTGCTCCTTCTGGATCGTGGCGACGACCGAGTGCATCGAGCTGTCGCGGGCACGGCTGAGGCTGGCCAGCAGGGCGCCCTCGCCGACCACGACCATGTCCTCGGGGGCCTTGTCCGCGTCGAGCAACTCGTCCTCGACCCCGACGACCCGGTCGCCGCGGCAGCGCAGCACGCGACGGCGGACCACGCCCGCCGGGTCCTGGCCGGTCGCCTGGTAGAAGATCGCGGCGGCCGGCGCACGCCAGTCGACCAGCAGGATCTCGCGGTCGGCGTCGCGCACGCCGATGCGGCCGATGTAGCGCGGCTCGCCACCGGCGAGGTCGAGTCGACCGAACACGAGGCCGTCGTGGGCGGCGTTCAGGGCGCTGAGTCGTCGGGACGCCTGGTAGACCATCGCGTCGCGCTCGACCAGGCCTCCCTCGTGACCGATGTGGCCACGGGCCATGCCCTCGGCCAGCAGCGACTGCGCGACCTTGGCGGAGTCGTCGAGTCGCTCGTACACCGTGTCGACGTACGCCTGCTCGCGCTCGATCTCAGCGTCGTCGCGGGAGGGGGAGGTCATCGGTGTCCTTCGGGTACTTCGGCTGGTGCGGAACTCCCCATTCTAGAACCCTCGACCGCACCGTCCGGCCGCCGACGCATGGTGACACCCTTCACGTCCGTAATGGCGGTCAGACATGACTCGACGTGGCCACGAGCCATCACCCCTGTGAGCCATTCGCTGGGACCCCTGGGAGACACGGGGCGCGTGGTGCGCGTTCGTCGCACCGCGCGACTCTAGACTCCGAATCCCCCCATCAAGGAGTAGTTCATGCGCTTGCGCTCCCTCGCCGTGGCCACCACGGCCGCGCTGGTCGTCACCCTCGCACCCGCCGCCGCGGACGCGGCCCAGCCCGCCTACAAGGTCTCGGTCTCCCTCTCGAAGACCAACGCCGACATCGGCCAGACCGTCACCGTCTCGGGCAAGGTCATCGGTCCCAAGGCCGCCCGGAAGAAGCTGCTGGTCCAGCGCAAGGTCGGCGCCGGTGGCTGGAAGACCGTCAAGAAGGTCGCGACGACCAGGCAGTCCCGCTACACCACCGCCGTCACCGTCTCCTCCGCCGGCGCGCAGCAGTACCGCGTCGTCGCACCCAAGTCGAACGTGCGCCGCGCCGGCACCAGCAGCGCCAAGGCCCTGACGGGGTGGCGCTGGATCGACCCGACAGCGACGGCCCTCGTCGAGGATCTGACGCGGTCGACCGTGACCGTGGACGGTCGGGCGTACAAGAACGCACTCGTGACGACGCCGGACGGGAGCGGAGACGTTCTCATCTCGACCGGCAACACCTGTGATGCGCTGACGCTCTCGGTGGGCATGGAGGGCACGATCGACAGCAGCGGGGTCGCGTACGTCTACCAGGCCACGTCGTTCATGGCCGGCGAGCCGACCTCAGTGGGGGCGAAGATGGTCACCGGAAACCAGGCTCCGCCGTCAAGCCGCTGGTCCCTGAAGCCGACCACGGGATTCCTGGTCATCGAACTCAACGCCAACTCGGAAGGGCCGACCCAGCGCGCGGCCCTGATCTCACCCCGCGTCCACTGCTCGACCAACACACTGCCCACCACGGTGGTGCCGGCCAGCTGAGGCCGACACGCACCCGCGACGGCGCCATCCCTCACCGAGGGGTGGCGCCGTCGTCATTGGCTGGAGGCCTGGCGCGGTCAACGCGGCCAGGTAGTTCGCGAACCCTCAGCGCTTGCGGGACAGGAAGTCGAGCATCGCCTCGCGGGCCTGGTCGCTGCCGAAGAGGCGGGCCGAGCCCGCGGCGACCTCGTCGCCGAGTCGGTCGATGCGTTCGACGAGGTCGGCGTTGAGCAGCCGCTTCGTCTCGGCGAAGCCCTGCGGGTAGCCCTGCGCGAGTTCACCGAGGAGGTCGGCGAGCGCATCGTCGAGGCCGTCGTCGGGTGCGACCGCCGTGATCAGGCCCATCGCCACGGCTTCCGTCGCGTCGAACGTGCGCCCGGTCAGGAAGGCCTCGGAGGCAGCCCTGGGGGACAGCCGCTCCAGCAGCGACAGGCTGATGACCGCGGGCGCGAGCGCGAGCCGGACCTCGGTGAGCGCGAAGGTCACCGACTCGGCCGCCAGCACGATGTCGGCCGCCCCGACGATGCCGAGTCCGCCGGCACGGACCGGACCGGCCAGGACGACGACCACCGGCTTCGCGCCGGAGGCGATCCGGCGCTGCAGGTCGACGAGGGCGACGGCGCCCTGTTCCATGCCGCCCTCGGCCGCCTCCGACAGGTCGGCGCCCGAGCAGAAGACACGGTGCGCCGAACGCAGCACGATCACCCGCGCGGCGTCGTCGGCCTCGGCCGCGGCCAGCCGCGCACCGAGTTCGGTGACCAGCTGGCGGCTGAGCGCATTCCGGTTGTGCTCGCTGTCGAGCGTGATCGTCGCGACGCCGTCGGCGACGTCGAGGTGGACGAGTTCGGTCATGGTTCTCCTTGGCTCAGGCGGTCCGGACAACCGCTCGCGGTCTCGATACACCCGCTCTTGGTCTCGATACACCGCTCGTGGTCTCGATACACCGCTCGTTCCTCGCGGCACTCGACCCACGTCCTCGCGGCACTCGACCCACGCCTCGCGGCACTCGACCCACGTCCTCGCGGCTGGACGGTGATCGAGTGCCGGCGAGCGCAGCGAGACGGTGTATCGAGATCGCCCCTAGTACGACTTCGGCAGACCCAGCGAGAACTGGGCCACGAAGTTGAGTGCCATCTGCTTGCTGACCGGCGCGATGTTGGACAGACGCGACGACGCGAGCGCCTGCACGAGACCGTACTCGTTGGCCAGCCCGTTGCCACCGTGCGTCTGGATCGCGGTGTCGACGGCTCGCGCCGCCGCATCGCCGGCGGCGACCTTCGCCATGTTGGCGGCCTCACCGGCGCCCATCAGGTCGCCCGCGGCGTAGAGCGCGGCGGCCTTCTGGGTCAGCAGCCGCGCCATCTCGACGTCGATGTGCAGCTGCGCGAGCGGGTGCGCGATGGCCTGGTGGGCGCCGATCGGCGTACCCCACACATCGCGCTGCTTCGCGTACGCGACGGCCTTGTTGATTGCCCAGCGGGCCGTGCCGGTGCCCATCGAGGAGGCCATGATGCGCTCAGGGTTCAGGCCCGCGAAGAGCTGCTCGAGACCGGCGTCCTCGCTGCCGACGAGGGCATCGGCAGGCAACCGGACGTCGTCGAAGAACAGCGTGAACTGCTTCTCGGGGCTGGTCAGCCCCATGTCGATCTCCTGCCATGTGAAGCCGTCGGCGTCCGTCGGCACCATGAACAGCGCGGGCTTGAGCTTGTCCGTCCCGTCCTTGTCACGCCGACCGTCGGAGACGCGCCCCACGACGAGCACGTGGCTGGCCTCGTCCACGCCCGAGATGAACGTCTTGCCACCCTTGAGGATCCAGCCGTCCTCGGACTTCGTGGCGTGCGTGACGAGGTGGTGCGAGTTCGA
>CAYXFT010000097.1:0-10072 GCA_964464335.1 uncultured Aeromicrobium sp. | reverse complement strand
TCGTGACCGAGGCGATGAACCACGCCTGCTGGATGAACTCGCGGAACTGGAACGGACGCCGGAACAACGCGAAGAACACGTCCAGCGCGAACGCGAAGAGTTTGCCGGCGGTGGCGATGGGACCGACGACCGTGCTGACGACACTCACGACAGGGCCCCGCCCGCCACCGGGGCCGGGGTGTGGAATCCGGAGCCGTCACCGAGGAAGGACCCCGGCGGCGGAACGACGCCGTTGGCCGCACACCAGGCGCCGGGTTCGGGCTGGGTGGCGCGGGGCCGGCCGTCGGAGGGCAGCAGCTGGATCGCGATCGGCGGCAGCGGCGGCAGGGCGCTGTGGTCCTCGGCCGCGAGTTCGTCGGCGTCCTTCTCCTCGCTCATCCCGATCGGACCGACGGTCTGGGCGTTCAGGAACTGGCGGACGGCGGGCTCCTCGCTGGACAGCAGCATCTCGCGCGGGCCGAACATCGACAGGTGGCGGTGGTAGAGCAGTCCGATGTTGTCCGGCACCGTGCGCGCCGTGCCGATGTCGTGCGTGACGATCAGGAAGGTGGCCTCGGTCTGCTGGTTGAGGTCGACGATGAGCTGGTTGATGAAGGCCGTGCGCACCGGGTCCAGACCCGAGTCCGGCTCGTCGAACAAGATGATCTCGGGTTCGAGCACGAGGGCGCGGGCGAGGCCGGCGCGCTTGCGCATGCCGCCGGAGATCTCACCGGGCAGCTTCTGCTCGGCGCCGATGAGTCCGACCATCGACATCTTCTCCATGACGATGTCCCGGATCTCGGTCTCGTTCTTGCGCGTGTGCTCGCGCAGCGGGAACGCGACGTTGTCGAACAGCGACATCGAGCCGAACATCGCGCCGTCCTGGAACAGGACGCCGAACAGCTTGCGGATGTCGTACAGATCGCGCTCGCTGCACGTCGCGATGTCCGTGTCCTCGATGAAGATGTGTCCCTCGTCGGGCTTGATCAGGCCGATGAGCGCCTTGAGGAACACCGACTTGCCGGTGCCCGACGGGCCGAGCATCACGCTGATCTGGCCCGAGGGCAACGTCAGCGAGACGTCCTTCCAGATCGTCTGCCTGCCGAACGCCTTGGACAGTCCCTCGACGCGTACTTCGACTCCCATCGGATCTCCTTCACTGGGGGTCCGACCCGGCGCAGCGCCGAGTCGTCGCGGTCATGTGCGGTCAGGCGCCGGTTTTGCGGCGCGACCGCACGGCGAGCGCGATCCGGGCCAGGACGGCTGCGCCGAAGGCGCTGAGCACGACCGGGCCCAGTGGCGAGCCGGTGGCGGGCAGTTCGGTGGTGGTGCTGGCGGTCTCGGTGCCGTCGGAGGTGGACGAGGAGTCGCTGACGCCGTAGTCGTAGTCGTTGTCGACCCCGTTGGTCGCCTCGGGCGTGACCGGGTCGATCACCTCGGGATCGGTGCCGTCACCGGGATCGCCCCCACCGTCGCCGCCGCCATCGCCGCCGCCGGTCTGGGCCGGCAGGGGGCACTGCTCCTGCGTGCATCCCGCGCCGATGGCGATCGTGCCGATCACGCGAGCGGCGGCGGTGTCCTCGTCGCGGGTGCAGTTGAGGTCGGCCTCGGAGATCGACCCGAGCACGGGCGGGTTCATCTGCGAGTGCAGGACGAACGTCTTGGGCATCTGGACGTAGATGAGTCCGTCGCCGTTGGCCGTGTCGGGAACCGGGACCGAGCCGACCGTGCCCTTGGCCTCGATCGCGACCTCGGAGTCCTTCACGAGGTTGACCCAGTCGTCGACCTGGAGGTTCTCGACCGCCTCGGTCTGCTCCTTGACCAGGTCACCGTTCGTGTCGACCGCCTGCAGGAGCACGTCCGACGTGGCCGAGCCCTTGACCTGCTCGACGAGCATCGGGTCCAGCAGTCGGTTGACCAGTTTGGGCGGCAGGAAGAGCGTCAGCGTCGCATCGGTCGACGGCACGGTGTCGCCCGCGGAGAGCTGCTCGGGCAGCGATGTCTTCGCGGTGACGTAGAACTGCTGCGGGCCCTGCAACGACTGGTTGATGACCGCGTTGGTGGCCTTGCACGTGTAGCCGACGCGCTCGACGCTGGCCTCGGCTGCGCTCGCGGCGGGCGCCAGCCCGACGTGCGCCGCACCTGCGGCCACCACCCCCGCGGCGACCACCAGACGAAGTCCTCGACGTACTGCGACAGCGCTCGTGCGCATTCAGCTCTCCCCTCGAAGCAGATTCACCGGCAAAAGTCCGGGTGCCCCAACACCCTGATGGACAATGTCGACGACTGTAACCTGTAGTTGCATTGTGATGCAAGACACTGTAACCCGCTGTTGGGGGTCCTACCACCCGATTGATCGGAGGACCAGCGGCAACAGGCCCATGGCCACCGCCGCGACGAGGGACGCGACGTCGAGGCGACTCCAGGTCGCCGGCTCGGCCCACGTGCGACGGTGCGCCGCAGCGAACCCACGGGCGTCCATCGCGATCGAGGTGCGGGTCGCATCGCGGATCGTGTGGACCAGCAGCGCGAACGCCATCGCCCACGGCCGTCGGGGCAGGGCGCGCGCACGCCGGGTCCGTTCGAGGTCGTGCCACGTGCGCCAGGCACCGCCCACGCGTTGCAGGGCCGCCGAGAGCGCCGCGGCGAACCGCGCCGGGAGCCGCAACGTCTGACCGAGGTAGTCACCCAGTCGTGCGACGTCCACGTAGCCCACCGCCACGGCGCCAGGCCAGGCGAGCACGAAGGTGCGCAGGCCGGCGACCACGGCGACCTCGAGGTCGCGACCGCCGAGCAGCCAGGTCGACCACATCACGCTGGCGACCGGCAGGACCACGAGCGCCAAGCAGAACAGCGGGTAACGCCACGACGGCACGGTCAGCACCACGGCGAGGACGTACACGCTGATCGAGGCCAGCGCGATCGGCAGGGTGCGGATCGCCGGTGAGCCGAGCGCCGCGGCAAGGCCCACCGCGAGCAGGACGAGAGGGTTCAGGTGCCGTACGAGCCCGGTCATGGCCGGACCCGGCCCCGGTCGAGGACGACGTCCCGGTCGCGTGGCAGGTCTGCGTCATGGGTGGCGACGGCCACCGTGGCACCGGCACGCGCCGCCGACCCCAACCACCCGGCCACGACCGCCCACGTGTCGCGATCCTGGCCGACCGTGGGCTCGTCGGCCAGCAGCAGACCCGGCCGGTGGGCCACGGCCGCCGCGAGGGCGAGTCGGCGCTGCTCGCCGCCCGACAGCCGATAGGGGTGGTCGTCGCCGCGACCGGACAGACCGACCGCCTCCAGCAGCGCCTCGACGTCCACGGACCGGTGCAGCGCGTGCGGCGTGGCCTCCAGCTCCCGTCGCGCCGACGTCGCCACGAACCCGAGCTCCGGGTCCTGCGGGCACCAGCCGATCTCGGCCGGCCCCACGACGCGACCTCGGAGCGGCACGACGAGTCCGCCCAGCGCGAGCAGGGCCGTGGACTTGCCGGCGCCGCTGCGGCCGACGAAGGCGGTGGTGGTCGCTGAGGCGAGTTCGACGTCCAGCCCCACCAGGGCATGCGTCCGTTCGGTCCCCCGCAACGTCCGCGTGACTTGGTCGACCGCGACGTCCGACGCCGTGACGACGACGGGCTCGAGCGGCCTCACGAGGTCCTCGGGCACCGACACGGGGTCCGGCACGGGCCGCCCCGGCATCCACAGCGCCTCGGGAACGGCCGCGCCGGCGAAGGCCGACACCGAGCCGTCGAAGACGATGCGGCCCGCGTCGAGCACGACGACGCGGTCGACGTGTTCGAGCCACGCCTCGAAGCGGTGCTCGACGACCACGAGGGTGCGATCGCCGACCACGCGCAGCACCGCGTCGCGGACGGCGGTGGCGAGGTCGGCGTCGAGCATCGACGTCGGCTCGTCGAGCAACAGCACGTCGGGCTCGGTCGCCAGCGCCCCCGCGAGGGCGAGCCGATGCCGCTCGCCACCGGACAGGGCGCTCGTGAACCGGTCGCGCCCCTGATGCAGGTCGACCGCGTCGAGCGCCGCGTCGACCCGGCGCCAGATCTCGTCGCGGGGCAGACCCAGGTTCTCCGGGCCGAACGCGACGTCGCGGCCCACCCGGTCGGCGACGATCGAGGACGACGGGTTCTGCGTGACCATCGCGATCCGCCCCACGACCTCGACCGAGCCCGAGGCGTCCCCGACCAACGTCGCGCCCAGCGCCCCGGCGATCGCGTGCAGGGTCGTGGACTTGCCGCTGCCGCTCGGCCCGACCAGCAGGATCCGTTCGCCGGCCTCGATCCGCAGGTCGAGCCGATCGAGCACCGGGCGCCGGGCGTGCAGCGGCGTCCAGGAGTACTCCCCGAACGCGACCGTCACGCGGTCACGAACGGCCGGCGGGGAACGAGTCGAGCGCTCCGGCCCGGGCGAGCGCACGCACGAGGAGCCAGCCTCCGATGCCCGCGATCACGACGCCGGAGGTCGTGAGGAACACCAGGTGGACCACCTTCCACGTCATGTCCCAGTCGGCGAAGTAGTACTTCCACTCGTAGAGCGCCTCGAGGACGCCCGACAGGGCGCCGGCCAGCATGGCCGTCGGCAGGTCGAACCGGCGGTAGAGGAACAGCGCGAAGATCAGCTCGGCGCCCAGGCCCTGGACGACGCCCGAGATCAGCACGGCGCTGCCCCAGGAGGTCCCGCCGAGCACGAGCAGCGAGACGAGCGCCGCGATGAACTCGGTGGCGAAGGCCGCCCCGGGTCGGCGGACGATGAGACCGCCGACGATGCCGGCGATCAGCCACATGCCGCCGAGCAGGGCCGCGGCCGGTTTGAAGCCGACGGCCGCGCCGAGGTCGACGACCTCGTAGAACTTGCCCCACCCCCAGAAGACGACGCCGAACGCGACGCCGAGCATCGCGATCGTCACGAGGTCGATCGTGCGGTAACGGCTGGACGAGGAAATGGCAGATGTCATGGTGACTCCCTTCGCCGGTGCTAACCGGAGCAGGTTCAAGGGTCTGCGGCTGTTCCGCACTCTCAGCGCCCTCTGCATGGCGCTCCCCTGTCGTGTGACTCCAGCCTACCGACACCCGCTCCGGACGCGACGTGGGGACGGGCCTTGCGGTCCGTCCCCACGTCGGTCGCCCTGATCAGGAGCGGCGGTTCACCTCACTGCTGGGTCCTGCGACGGACGATCAGCAACGCGCCACCGGCGATCAGTGCCAGCAGGCCGAGGGCACCGGCGATCACGGTCGGGCCTCCCGTGGAGGCGAGCACCTCGTCCGAGCTGGTCGTGTCGGTGTCGCTCGTGTCCGCGTCGGAGTCGGCGGCCGTGACCTCGATCTCGGCCGTCGCCACCGTCTCGCCGTTCTGGCTGACCTCCAGGGTGTGCGTCCCCGCGGGCGTGTCCGCAGGGATCGTCGCCGTGAGCGTGTTGCCCGCGGAGATCGTCTTCGTCCCCAGATCCACCGGGTCGGAACGCAGGGTCAGGTCGACCTCCTGGCCGGCCCAGCCCTGGGGGAACCGCACCGTGAAGCTGCCGCCGGCCTGCACGGAATCAGGGACGCGGATGTCCACGAGGCCGGGCTCCGAGGTGGGCTCCGAGGTGGGCTCCGTCGTCGGCTCCGAGGTGGGCTCCGTCGTCGGCTCCGAGGTGGGCTCCGTCGTCGGCTCCGAGGTAGGCTCCGTCGTCGGCTCCGACGTGGGTACCGTGGTCGGCTCCGTCGACGGGGTGTCCGTCACGGGAATGCTGCCGAGCGCGAGGTCGTCCGGGCCGTTGCAGTCCAGCGCGGACGGGATGTCGTCGCCGTCCGTGTGGATGGTGGCCTTGATCGTGAAGTGGGACGGCATGCCCAGCACGACCGTGTCGACCGCGAAGTCAGGGGTCGTGATCGCCGGTGTCGATCCGGTGGCGGGGATCAGCCACTCCCCGCCCGCGGCCTGCGGAATGGGCGTGTCACCTGCCGCCAGGCTGGGGATCGGGACGTTCTTCGTCTGACCACCCGTCGCCAGCGAGACGTAGGAGTCGGTCGACGACCCCTCGGCGGACTTTCCTCCGAGGATGTCGACCGTCGCGGACCGCAAGGTCTCGGGCATCGTCAGGGTGATCGCGATCGGCGTCGCCGGAATCACTTGGCCGGGGCTCACGGAACCGGGCACCGTCGTCTGCGCCCGGACGCCGACGTTGTGATTGCGCAGGTTCAGGTCGCCAGCCGTCACCTGGCACACGTACGGCAGGCTCTTGTCCAGGTCGATCGGCCCGGCAGGCGGGTCGGTCGGCTCGGTCGTCGGCTCCGTCGTCGGTTCCGTCGTCGGTTCGGTCGTCGGTTCGGTCGTCGGCTCGGTCGTCGGTTCCGTCGTCGGTTCCGTGGTCGGTTCCGTGGTCGGTTCCGTGGTCGGTTCGGTCGTCGGTTCGGTCGTCGGTTCGGTCGTCGGTTCGGTCGTCGGTTCGGTCGTCGGCTCCGTCGTCGGCACCGTGACGGTGATGCTGCCCAACGTCAGGTCGGCACCGGCCGGAGCCTTGCAGTCGAGCGTCGACGGAATCGGCTCGCCGTCGGTCTTCAGGGTCGCGTTGATGAAGAACGCAGCCGGCAGGCCGAGTTGAACGGTGTCGACGGCGTCATCGGGCGTCGTGATCGCCGGGGTCTCGCCGGTCGCCGGAATCAGCCACTTCTCCCCCGCCGCCTGGGGAATCGGCGTGTCGGGAGCCGCGAGGCTCGGGATCGTGACGTTCTTCGTCTGACCACCCGAGGTCAACGAGACGTACGAGTTCGTCGACCCACCGCTGGCCGAGACGCCACCGAGGATGTCGACCGTGGAACTGCGCAGGGTCTCGGGCATCGTGAGGGTGATCGCGATCGGCGTCTCCGGGATCACCTCGCCCGGCGTCACCGCCTCCGGCACCGAGGTGGTCGCCTTGACACCCACCGTGTGGTTGCGCAGGTTGAGGTTGCCGGCGAAGACCTGACATGTGTAGTCCAGTGACTTGCTCAACTCGACGTCGGCGGCACTCGCGCTGGACAGCCCGAGCCATCCGACGATGCCGCCCGCGGCGATCGTGGTGGCGACGCCGACGGCGACCACTCGACGGACTGGACGATTCCGAGACATGTACACGGATGCATTCCCCCTGAGACGAAGCCCGTTGCGGTCCCCAAGACCCCGGGCTGTGACGCGAACCACTTCACACTAAGCGCAGTAACTCGGAGTGACAACCCCAACTTCACCCGGCGCCCGGGCCGCGCGCGCCACCACGCGTCCGCGGTTGCGGGACGGACGACCACCGTTCCACCACAATGGGCCCATGCCCTCCGTGCGCACCCCCGACCCGAATCCCGGCTGGCTCTCGGAGTTCCAGCTGGAGGAGACCCGCTCCCGTGTCCCGATCCTCTACGTCGAGGCGATCCCCGTCCGACTGGACAGCCTCGGCCAGGTCGAGCAGGTCGGCCTGCTGCTGCGCGGTTCACCGACGACCGGCTCCCTGACGCGGTCGTTCGTGTCCGGCAGGGTCCTGCACGGCGAGCCGATCCGCACGGCGCTCATGCGCAACCTGGAGAAGGATCTGGGGCCCACCGCCTTCCCGCAACTGCCGGCCGACATCGTGCCGTTCACGGTCGCCGAGTACTTCCCGCTGCCGGGCATCACGCCGCTGTACGACGAGCGTCAGCACGCCGTCGCACTGGCCTACATCGTCGCCGTCACGGGCGAGTGCGATCCGCGACAGGACGCCCTCGAACTCACGTGGCTGGCTCCCCGGGAAGCACTGAGTCCTTCGATCCTCGACGAGATGGAGGGCGGTCGCGGCGTCCTGCTGCAGCAGGCGCTCGCGCACCTCGGCGCGCTGGGCTGACGCATCGAAACGAGACAGATCTCAATATTCGGATATTCGTCTCGGTATTTGGTCGTCTCAGGAGCAGACTGACGGGGTGACCCGCCGACCGAAGCCATGGCTGATGCTGACCGCCGCGATGGTCGCGCAGGTCGCGGCCACGGCCGTGGTCAGCACGCCCCTGCTGCTCATTCCCCACCTGCACCTGTCCGAAGGACTCTCGCTGGTGCGCAGCGGCGCCCTCGCGGCGGCGCCGACCGTCGGAACCCTGCTGACGCTCGTGGCGTGGGGCGCGATCGTCGATCGCGTCGGCGAGCGCATCGCGCTGACGGCCGGCCTGCTCACCCTCGTCGCCGGGACGACCATCGCCTTGGCCGCGGCGCGCGCCGACGACACCGGCTGGCTCGCACTCGGCTTCCTGCTGTGCGGCGTCTCGGCCGCGAGCACCAACACCGCGAGCGGGCGCCTCGTCGTCGGCTGGTTCCCGGCGCACCGGCGCGGCCTGGCCATGGGCGTCCGCCAGACCGGACTCCCGCTCGGCGTCGGACTGGCCGCACTCGTCGTCCCCGCCTGGGTCGAGTCGCACGGCGTCGCGTCGACCGTCGCCCTGGGCGTCGGCGTGTCGGTGTTCGCCCTCGCGTTCGTCGGACTGCTCGTGGTCGACCCGCCGCGTCACGGCGGCGCGTCGGGCGATGCGGACGCGAACCCGTATCTGGCCGACCGGCGGCTCGTACGCATCCACGCGGCGTCGGCACTGCTCGTCATCCCCCAGTACGCAGTCTGGACCCTCATGCTGCTGTGGCTCATCGACGTGCACGGCTGGTCGGCGGGTGCGGCCGGCGCCCTCTATGCCGTCTCGCAGGTGCTGGGCGCCGTCGGCCGGATCGGTGCCGGCTGGTGGTCGGACCGGGTCGGCGACCGGCTCGGCCCCCTGCGTACGGTCGCGATCGCGGCGAGCCTGGTGATGCTCATCCTCGCCACGATCGACGGGTCGCCGGTCGCCATCGTGGTCATGGTGCTGGCGACCATGATCACGGTGGCCGACAACGGTCTGGCGTTCACCGCGGTGGCAGAGATCGCCGGGCCGGGCTGGGCCGGCCGCGCCTTCGGAATCCAGAACACGGGCCAGTACCTGACGGCCGCCGCAGTTCCTCCCCTGCTGGGCGCGACGGTCGCGCAGGCGGGCTACGGCTGGGCCTTCGCACTGGTCGCCGTCTTCCCGCTTGCGGCGATCCTCCTCGTGCCCGTGTCATCGCGCGTGTCTACTCACGGGTAACATCAGGGCATCTTTGGATTGCCTTACCGAGTGGACGTGGTCCGACCGCATTAGGGTCAGCACTATCGCTCGACCGCGAGAGGATCTGCATGCACCCGATCAACATCATCGCCGGCGTGATCACGCTCGTGTCCACGGCGATGGCGGCGTACTACCTGGCACCCGGCATCAAGCGCATGCTCGGCGTCATCCGGTCCGGAACGCCCGCCTACGGCCGCACCGACGATCCGAAGCGTCGCACCGCGAACATGCTCAAGGAGACGCTGGGCCACACCCGCATGCTCCAGTGGCACTGGATCGGCATCATGCACTGGGCGGTGTTCTTCAGCTTCCTGATCCTCAGCTCGGCGGTCGCCACGGCCTACCTGCAGGTCTGGAACCCGCACCTGGTGCTGCCGATCATCGGCCACTTCTTCCTCTTCGAATGGGTCACCGAAATCATCGCGTGGCTCGGTCTGATCGGCATCGCCGTGCTGATCGTCGTCCGCCAGCGCAACCACCCGCGCGACAAGGGCCGCTCCAGCCGCTTCTTCGGCTCGCGCTTCGGCCAGGCGTACTTCGTCGAGGCGATGGTGGCGCTCGAGTGCGCGGCGGGCCTGCTGATCCGCGGTGCCGAGTACCAGCTGCTGTCCTTGGAGGGCGACCCCCACGCGACCACGTTCCACTTCCCCACGACCGCATGGATCGGTTCAACGCTGTGGTCGGGACTGTCCGTGCACGGTCTCGAGATCGCGATCACGCTGATCGCGCTGGTCAAGGTGCTGTCGGCCACGATCTGGCTGATGGTCATCGGCAAGAACCTGACCATGGGCGTCGCGTGGCACCGCTTCACCGCGTGGTTCAACATCTACTTCAAGCGCGAGGCCGACGGCGGCACCGCCCTCGGCGCGCTCGTCCCGCTCTACGTCGCCGGTGAGCCCCTCGACCTCGAGAAGATGGAAGACCTCGAGGAGGAGGAGTTCGAGAAGCTCGGCGTCGGCAAGGTCGAGGACTTCAGCTGGAAGGGC
>CAYXFT010000096.1:0-10178 GCA_964464335.1 uncultured Aeromicrobium sp. | reverse complement strand
GCTGCTCGAGACCGGCGGCTTCAGGCCGCAACTACACCCTCGATCGTGAAGAGCCACTTTAGAGCACGCGGTGGCTTCAAGACTTGGCTACGAGGAACCCTGACAGAACTGAATCCCGGACAGACTGTCCGCGGACTCGGCCTGGAATTCACGCCGTTCATTTGGACCTACTTTGGCTGGACGACGGCTACAAGGGAGTCGTCCTATGGTCGCGCATGGCCTAGTCGCATCCGATCCCGTCGCCGTCACGGTCCAGTCGGTACGGGTCATTGCCCGTCACCGCGACCGGATGGCCGATCTCGCCTCAGTCCAGGTCGGCGACGATCGGCAGGCAGGGGGAGTACCCGGTCATGCAGTTGCTCGCAGGCGCTTCGGTCTTGCGGGGCTTCGTGACAAGAGGGACAGGCTCGGCGGCTTTCCGGCAGGCCGGTTGCGATGCCGATGCGAAGGCGCGGTCGAGTCGGCGGCCCAAGTCAGGGTTCTCATGCCGGAACTGCTCGAGGTAACGGTCGTCGCCGAGACCACTCTTCGCGAGCTTGACGTTGAGCGACCTGCCGTCCTTGTCACGTACCTCGGCGACCGCGCGACCGTAGTCATCCACCGTGTACGCATCGACGGTGAATCCGCCGCTGAGGAACTTGCGCGTGAACGCTGTCGCCTCAGGACCGCACTGGTCGTTCCACTCCGGCGCATTCACGAGCCCCAGGCGGTACTCCTTGCCGTCTGACGCCACCCACGAGTCACCGTCCTTCTGGTCCGTGATGAACAGGAGGACCACGGGTTTGCTCGTCGGTTTCGCGGCCGGCGTGGGGCTCGGTGTGGCGCTGGGCGAGGTCTGGTCAACCTCCTGGGCAGGTTCGGTCGCTCGGGTCGGCTTCGCCGCGTCGTCAGCTGGGTCGGGCGTGGCCGCATTGCCGATCGCGCCGATCCCGAAGAAGGCCACACACCCCGCGACCAACCAGACCTGCCATCGACGAGTCCACCGCTTGCCGACCCTCGCTCCGGTCGAACTCTCGGGCGGGGCATGTCGATAGTTGCTCGCCGTGTGCTCGGTCCACGCCGTGCCGTCCCAGTAGCGCATCTCGCCGCCCGAGTCGCGATACCAGCCAGCAGGGGGTCTCGGGCCGTGCGTCATCGCAAGAGCGTGGCACGACGAGCGTGCGAATATCGCGAAACCGTCACGTGCGGCCGACCGGAGTTACAGTCGCCACATGTGCCGAAACATCAGGGTGCTCCACAACTTCGAGCCCGCAACCACCGATGAGGAAGTGCGCGAGGCGGCGCTGCAGTTCGTGCGGAAGGTGAGCGGGTCGACCCGGCCGTCGCAGGCGAACACCGAGGCGTTCGAGCGGGCGATCGACGAGATCGCGCTGGCGACGCGCCGGCTGCTGGACGACCTCGTGACGAAGGCGCCGCCGAAGAGTCGCGAGCGCGAGGCGATCAAGGGGCGCGAGCGTCACGAGAAGCGGATGGAGCGCGAGGTCCGCATCCGTACGGCCTCGGCCTAGTCCGCGAGGCCCCCACGGCAGGGCTCACGCCAGGAGCAGCCCGATGCCGAGGGTCGCGAGGCTGGCCGCCAGCAGCAGCGCCCCGGCGAAGACCATGAGGATGAATCGGTTCGGCTCGGTGCGGTCGCGGCCCATCGACGCGAAGAAGAAGCCGCCCGGCATGAGCAGCGCGGACACCGCGACCCCGGTGCGCGCCAGCCACTCCCAGATGCCCGTGAGCTCGGTCGTGTCGACGAACGGTTGGCAGACCAGAGCGAGCACCAGCAGCACTCCGGAGTGCGCGTGCCCTGCGCGGGCGAACTTCTCCTGGAACGGCGTGACCCGCTCGCGACCCGTGACGATCTTGACCATGTAGAGGCCGCCCGTCTCGACCGTCACGAGCGCGAGGAACAGGATGCCGGCGAGTTGACGTGACGCGTCGGAGAGCAGGGTTTCCATGGGGAACTCCCGTGATCGGATAGTGGGACTATCCCATTTATTGGAGACCCTGACTATCCCATCTGTCAAGAT
Organism: uncultured Aeromicrobium sp.; assembly: GCA_964464335.1. Taxonomy (GTDB): domain Bacteria; phylum Actinomycetota; class Actinomycetes; order Propionibacteriales; family Nocardioidaceae; genus Aeromicrobium. The sequence continues at coordinate 8,160 of CAYXFT010000096.1, read as the reverse complement.
GTCGTCATGCGCCTCGCCGAACTCGCCGCCCGCAGCGGGTTGCCCACCGCGACGATCAAGTACTACCTGCGGGCGGGGCTCGTGCCGCCCGGCGCGACCGAGGGCGCCACGTGGGCACGCTACGACGAGTCGCACCTGCGGCGACTGCGCCTCGTCCGCGCCCTCACCGACGTGGCCGGGCTGGCGCTCGACGAGGTCCGCGACGTGGTCGCCGCGCTCGACACCTCCGGATCACGCCACGAGGCCCGTGGGGTCGCCCAGTGGCACCTCTCCGCACCCGTGACCGACCAGCCGTCCGAGGCCTCGCGGCAGCAGGTGGAGGCGCTGCTCGCCCGGCACGGCTGGGACCTCGAGCCCGAGAGCCCGCACCGCCAGACCCTCGCGGCCGCGCTCGACACCCTCGACGAACTCGACTTCCCGGCGACCGACGAGGTCCTCGACGCCTACGCCGCGGCCGCCGCGGCGGTGGCGGCCGTCGAGGTCCCGCGGGTCACCGCCGAGACCGATCCGATCGTCGCCGCCGAGAAGCTCGTCATCGGCACCCTGCTCTACGAGCCCGTGCTGACCACACTCCGTCGCATGGCGCACGAAGCGGACTCAGCCGGTCGGTAGCCGGTCAGCGCCGTCAGGCTTGCGCGTGATCCGGTAGTCCAGGACGAGGAAGCCGAACCCGAACACGCGGAACGCGTGCTCGGCGCGCAGGACGCCGTCGCGGACGAAGACGTCCAGCTCCTCGTCGAAGCCCGGGACCGCCAAGGTGGTCAGTTCGTCGGCGGCCGTGTCGACGTAGGAGAGGTAGTGCCCGGCCTGGCCGTCATCGACCCGGCTGGTGAGCGTCAGGCCGCCGTCGGGTCGTGACCTCGGCCGAAGCGTGGCGGTGAAGCTGCCCTCGGGGAGCGGGAACCCGACGCTGACGTAGCCCGCGCCGTCATGCGCGTAGGTCGTGTAGATCCCGAGCATGATCGGCTCGTCGTCGTCGGCGAACGACCGGATCCAGCCACGCACCGACACCGTGCCGTCCACGCCGGAGATCGTGTCGATGCGGCTGCGGATGCCGCGCTGGGCCTCGCGTTGGTTCATCGGCATGCTGGCCTGACCGAGCGGGCGCGCGACCACCGTGCGGTAGAGCAGGTAGCCCGGGCGGATCCAGGCCCGCCACCGCGGGACGATGTCGAGCGCGAACCGGGTGGTGTGCTCGTAGAACTCACGCACCAGCGGGTCGACCTGCCCTGGGTCGAACCTCGGTCCGGCCAGGGCGTCGAGCGACGCGACGATGCCCGTGTCCGGGTGGTCGGCGGTGTACTGACCGCCGAGCTCGTCGGCGAGCGCCCGGACGTACGCGGTGCCCACGAACCTCGACCGCGACGGCCGGGGGACCACGAAGGGCAGGTCGGCAGTGCGGGCGCGCTCGGCGAGCAGACTCACCTGCGGGTCGCGGAAGACCAACGCCGACAGGCTGCGCTGGGCCACCACCGTCGCGGCCGCCGCCAGCGCCCCGGAGGCGCCGGTGCGCTGCATGACCTGACCGACCCCGGCACCCACGACCGGGCCCATCGCCACCTTCTGAGGTCGCAGACCCAGCGCGCCGATCGCCGCTCCGGTGATCGTGCTGATCGCCCGTGGGCCGGCGCCCGCCCGCTCCGCCGCCCAGCCCAAGGGGGCGGCGAGCGCCGCACTCACGGCGATCCGCTGCCACAGCGCCGGGACCTCGTCCTTCTGCTTGCGGGACCGGGCGACCGTCTCGGACGCGGCGAGTCCGGCGGCCCCGGCGACCGCGCCGGCCACCACCGCCCGGCCACCGCGTCGCGACGCCAGCGCCGCGCCGGCGAGCCCGCCGACAACCGCGGCGAACCCGGCAGAGGAACTCGTGCTCACGCTCGCGAGCCTAGTGCGCGGCGGCCTGCCGGCGGCTGGTCCGCAGCCGCCGTGAAAGGCTGGACGGGTGCGACTTCTTCTCCTGCGTCATGGCCAGACCCCGTCCAACGTCGGCGGCCTGCTCGACACCGCCGTGCCCGGCGCCGAGCTGACCGCGCTGGGATTCCGACAGGCCGATGCCGTCCCCGATGCCCTCCACGGGCAGGCCGTCGACGCTGCGTTCGTGTCGAACCTGCAGCGCACGACATTGACGGCGACGCCCCTGGCGACCACCCGATCCCTCGACCTCTTCACCCTCGCCGGGCTGCGCGAGATCAGCGCGGGCGACCTCGAGATGGCCGGCGACCACGATGCGCACATGACCTACCTGCACACGTCGTTCGCGTGGGCGCACGGGAACCTGGCGGCGCGGATGCCCGGCGGCGAGGACGGCACCGAGTTCCTGGAGCGCTACGACGACGCCGTCGCGCAGATCGCCGCGCTGGGTGCCGAGACGGTCCTGGCCGTGTCCCACGGTGCCGCGATCCGCGTCTGGTCCAGCGCCCGCGTGAAGGGCATTGACGTCGACTTCATCGAGCGCACGCCCCTGCCGAACACCGGCCTGGTCGAGCTCGAGGGTGACCCGCGCACCGGCTGGAACCTCGTCGGCTGGCCCGACGCGCCCGTGGGCGGCGCCCACCTCGACGTCAGGCAGGACGATCCGACCGGCGAACCCGTGGACGAGGACTGACGACCCACCCGGCGCGACCGCGGCTCCGGGTCCCACGTCCGCCCGAGTCGCCAACTTTTGGAACGGGATTCACGCGGCTTGGACCGCGCGGCGTGAATCCCGTTCCAAAAGTTGGTGACGGCGACGGCGACGGCGACGGCGACGGCGACGGCGACGCCGGGGCCGACGGTGCCCGGGCAGTCAGGCGGGGTGCTCCTCGGTGGAGTGCGAGTCGGTCAGCGTCAGGGCGCCCCAGCCCGCGACCAGCCCGACGATCACGGCCAGCACCGCATAGGTGATGCGCTCGCCGTGGAAGAACGACGCCACCAGGTCGCTGCTCCACACGCCGGCGGGCAGCGTCGTCGTCACGAGGACCGCGATGAACGTGCCGACGATCGCCGTGCCGACGCTGGTGCCGACCTCCTGGGCCGTGTCGTTGAGGGCTGCCGCGATCGAGGTCCGGTTCTCGGGCATCGCGTCGACCAGGGCGACGGCACAGATCGTCATGACGGTGCGCAGGCCGATCGTGAACGTCACCATGAAGAACGCGATCGCGGGGTAGCCCTGGTCGACGGCCCACGCCAGTCCTGCCAGCGAGCCGGCGAGGAAGCCCGCCCCGACGAGGCACGCGATGCGGTGGCCGTAGCGCTTGGCGAGGGACTCCGAGATGGGGGTCGCGGCGATCATCGTGATGATCAGCGGCAGGTTGGCCAGCCCGGCGCGCACGGGGCTCCAGCCGTACGCGTACTGGAAGTGCATGATCAGGCCGAACATCACGCCGGCCATCGCGATCGAGGTGCCGATCTGGGCCAGCGCGGCGCCGCGCACGGTGCCGCTGCGGAAGACCGTGAGGTCGAGCATGGGGTCGGTGGTGCGACGCTCGTGCCAGATGAACGTGGCGAGCGCGAGGACGGCTCCGGCCACGCAGCCCCACGTGACGGCCGAGCCCCAGCCGTGCTCGACGCCGCTGGTCAGCGCGTAGCAGGCGAGACCGATCGTGGCGATGCTGAGGATCGCGCCGGGCAGGTCGAGACGGTCGTGCGTGAGGTCTTCGGGACGGTCGGCCGGGACGCCGAGCCGCACGCCGATCCACGCGATGAGGGCGATGGGTGCGTTGACGACCAGCAGCCATTCCCAGCTGACGTGCGCGAGGGCGGTGCCGCCGAGCAGCGGGCCGAGGATGAAGCCGCTCATGCCGACGATGATCATGACGGTCATGGCGCGCATGCGCAGGGTGTCGTCGTCGAACAGTCGGAACACCAGCGAATTGGTGATGGGCGCCATGGCCGCGGCGGCGAGGCCGAGTGCGGCGCGCAGGGCGATCAGTTCGCCTGCGGTGGAGACGGCGACGACCAGCAGGCTGATCAGGCCGAACGCGGCCAGCCCGACCAGCAGGACGCGACGGCGTCCCAGTCGGTCGGCGGCCGAGCCGGCGGTCAGCAGGAGTCCGCCGAAGGTCAGGGAGTAGATGCCGGTGACCCACTGCAGCGCGGTCGTGCCGCTGCCGAGGTCACGGCCGATCGTCGGCAGGGCGATCATCAGCAGGGTGTTGTCGACCATCTCGACGAAGAAGGCCAGGCAGAGCGCGAACATCGGGATCCATGCGGCCTTGAGCGAGGGATAGGTGCGGCTCGGGGCCGTGGTAGCAGTCATGGGGTCACCTTCGATCGAACGACGTTCGGGTATCGAACGCTGTTCCATACGATAGAACGTTGTTCGATCCGAGGCAAACCCCACCAGGTGAATGTGATGGGATAGACACATGCCGACCTCAGGACGCACTGCCGCCACCGGACCTCGACGGCGCGCCTCGCACTCGATGGAGGCCGTCATCGGCGAGGCCGTGGCCCTGCTGGACGAGGCGGGGGAGTCGGCGCTGACGTTCCGCGCCCTGGCCGCACGCCTCGGCGGCGGCGTGGCCAGCATCTACTGGTACGTCGGCAACAAGGACGAACTGCTCGACCGGGCCACCGACCTCGTGGTCGGCGAGGTGCTCGCCGCGACCGAGGGCTTCACCGGTGCCGCCGACCCGATCGACGACCTGCGCTCCACCGCCGTGGCGCTCTTCGACGCGATCGCCGACCGGCCGTGGCTGGCGTCCTACTTCCTGCGCAACGCCGAGGTCCAACCCAACGCCCTGGCGATGTACGAGCGCATGGGCGAGCACGTCATGCGGCTCGAGTTGTCACCGCGCCAGACGTTCCACGCGGTCTCGGCCGTGCTGGGGTACGTCATCGGGGTCGCCGCCGACCTCGGCCAGACGCCCACGCAGGAGATGATCGACGGGTCGGTCGAGCGGGACGGCTACCTGCGTGAGCAGGCCGACCAGTGGCGGGCACTGGACTCCGAGCGGTTCCCGTTCCTGCACCACATCGCCGACGAGTTCGCGGTCCACGACGACGCCGACCAGTTCCGTTCAGGCCTCGACCTGCTGCTCGAAGGGCTGCGGCTGCAGGCCACCGGCTGACGGTCGAGTCGACACCGGCAACGCGCGGGGTGAGACCTGAAGGATGGAACCAGTCGCACGAGCCGGCGCCGGCCTCGCGGGGGTGACGGCCGCGGCGCTGGGCGGCGTCGTCGCCTACGACCTCACCCAGAAGAAGCACGCGATCCTGCGCAACTTCCCCGTCATCGGACACGTCCGCTACTGGGTCGAGACCGTCGGGCCCGAACTGCGCCAGTACATCGTCACCGGCAACGACGAGGAGCGCCCCTTCTCGCGCGACCAGCGGCGCTGGGTCTACGCCAGTGCCAAGGGTGAGAACAACTACTTCGGCTTCGGCACCGACAACGACGTCGAGCACGTGGTCGGCTATCCGATCGTCAAGCACCGCACCTTCTCCGGCCCCGGCGCCACCACCGCCCCGCACGGCAGCGAGGGGATGCCGCTGCCGTCCGCGAAGGTGCTCGGCGGGCCGCGCGGCCGGCGGCTCGCCTTCCGCCCCGCCTCGGTCGTCAACATCTCGGGGATGAGCTTCGGTGCTCTTTCCGCCCCGGCCATCGAGGCGCTCAACGCCGGGGCCGCGATCGCCGGGTGCCTGCAGAACACGGGGGAGGGATCGATCGCCCCGGCTCACCGTCAGGGCGGTGATCTCGTCTTCCAGATCGGCACCGCCTACTTCGGCTGTCGTGACGAGCAGGGGCGATTCGACCTCGGCCGCCTCGTCGACCTCGTGCAGTCGGCGCCCGTGCGCGCCATCGAGATCAAGCTCTCGCAGGGTGCCAAGCCGGGGCTCGGCGGCATGCTCCCGGGGGCCAAGGTCGACCGGAGGATCGCGGAGATCCGCGGCATCGCCGAGGGTGTCGACTGTTCCTCGCCGAGCCGGCACTCGGCCTTCGACGACGTGGATTCGATGCTCGACTTCGTCGAGACGGTGGCCGACGCCACGAGACTCCCGGTGGGTATCAAGTCGGCGGTGGGCAACCTGGACTTCTGGGACGAACTGATCGACCTCATGGGCTCGCGGACGCGTGGCGTGGACTTCGTCAACATCGACGGCGGCGAGGGCGGCACGGGCGCGGCTCCGATGATCTTCGCCGACTCGGTGGCCTACCCCTTCCGGATCGCCTTCACCAAGGTCTACGAGCGGTTCGCCGCCGCCGGACTCACCGACGATCTGACGTTCATCGGCGCGGGGAAACTGGGCCTCACCGAGAATGCCCTGGTGGCGTTCGCGCTCGGTGCCGACATGGTCAACGTCGGGCGCGAGGCGATGTTGTCGATCGGCTGCATCCAGGCCCAGAAGTGCCATACCGACCATTGCCCGGTGGGCGTCGCCACCCAGAACCCGCGCTACACCCGCGGACTCGATCCGACGTCGAAGAAGGTCCGGCTCGCCAACTACGTGCTGGCGCTGCGCCGCGACCTGCTCAAGGTCTCGGAGGCCGTGGGTGTCGTGCACCCCGGGCTGGATGACCGCCGACGACATCGACATCCTCGACGGCCAGCGCTCGACGGAGTCCTTGCGCGACCTCTACGGCTACGCGAAGGGCTGGGGCGAGCTGGGGCCGCGCCTGCAGGAGGAACTGCTCGACGTGATGGCTGCGCTCGGCGAGGACCAGGGTCAGGGTCGGGATCAGGCGCAGTCGATGCACTGACGCGCGACCGGCCGGGCCTCAAGCCGTGCCGCGGAGATCGATCGGCCGCACGACTCGCAGGTGCCGTAGGTCCCCGCGGTGACGCGCTCGAGGGCGGCATCGATCTCACCCAGGTGGTGCCGCGTCTGCTGGAGCATCGCGTCGACCTGCGAGCGGTCGAAGGCCACGGTGGAGCCGTCCGGGTCGTGCTCGTCGTCGGCGTTGGAGTCCATCGAGGCCTCCACGATCGCGTCGAAGTCCCGCGTCAGCCCGGTGAGCAGCACCTCGGTCCGCTGTCGTTCGGCGTCGAGGCGCTCGCGCATCTCGTCCGTCACCGGGGTACCTCCGTTCGCGGCGGTGCATGTCCACCACCCATGATCGCTCGTTCCTCCAGTGACGAGGGTTCCGCGCCGGGCGATTCGCGGCGACACTCGGGAGATGAGCACTGTCGATCTGGAGTCAGCCGGCGACGCCCTGCTGGCGACCGTCAAGGGCATCGAGGACGAGCACCTCGGCCGCGAGACCCCCTGTGAAGGCGTGTCGGTGGGGCAACTGCTCCACCACCTCGTCGGCCTGGTCCAGGTGTTCCGCGCGACCGCCGACAAGGAGTTCGGGCCGCTGACGGACACCCCTCCCGATCCCTCGTGGCGGGTGAGGGGATGACCCGGGCCGGTCGCGACCCCGATGGGCGCCGGGCTGAGTGATCAGGCGCGGCAGATCAGGCGCGCAGGATCTTCTCCATCGGCTTGCCCTTGGCCAACTCGTCGATCAGCTTGTCGAGGTAACGGACCTTCTTCATGAGCGGATCCTCGATGTTCTCGATCCGCACGCCGCACACGACACCCGTGATGAGCGAGACGTTCGGGTTCAGTTCGGCCTCGGCGAAGAAGTCCTCGAACGTCGTCTCCGCGTCGAGGTGCTTCTGCAGGGCGTCGGCGTCGAAGCCGGTGAGCCACGCGAAGACCTCGTCCACCTCGGCCTTCGTGCGGCCCTTCTTCTCCGCCTTCACGATGTAGTGCGGATAGACCGAGGAGACGGGCATGGTGTAGATCCGGTGCATGCGCCGATTCTAGGCCGGGCGGGGTGGCTCAGGGGCCGGTGGCGCCGCGGGCGCGCTGCGCCTCCCACGCGGTGTCGCGCAGGTCGATCGCGTCCGTGCACGCCTGCAGGAATCGAGCCGTCGCGACGCCGGGCGTCGTGTCGCCGAGGTAGTACTCGACCAACTCGCGCCGGGCGACCGCCGTCGGGTCGGTGCCGAGCTGCTCGGCGACGGCCGCCGCGACGTCGTCGCCCTCGTCCAGCAGTGGCACGGTGTCCATGAGGCGCGACGGGGGAACGGCGATGCGGGGCCGGCACACCAGCACGGGCTTGCCGGACGGCAACCAGTTCAGGGTCACCGCGGAGACGTCGGTGATCAGCAGGTCCGCGTCGGCGAACGACTGCTCGAGCGGCACGTCGGTGTCGACCCGGTCGGCCTTCGCCCGCAGCTCGGCGTCGGC
>CAYXFT010000095.1:0-10269 GCA_964464335.1 uncultured Aeromicrobium sp. | reverse complement strand
CGCCGAGGGCGATCCGTTGTTCTACGGCTCGTCGATGTACGTCCACGACCGGTTGAGCCTGCGCCATCCGACCGAGATCGTGCCCGGCGTCCCGGCGTTCGCGGCCGGTACGGCGACGACCCGCACCCCGCTGGTGCGCCAGAGCGACGTCCTCACGGTCCTGCCCGGGACCCTGCCGCGTGCCGAACTCGCACGGCGGCTCGCCGACACCGACGGCGCGATCATCATGAAGCTCGGACGGACGTTCCCGGACGTCGTCGCCGCGCTGCGCGAGGCGGGCCGGCTCGACGGCGCGATCTACGTCGAGCGGGCGTCGATGGGCTCCGAGCGGCACCTGCCAGTCGCCGAGGTCGACCCGGACAGCGTGCCGTACTTCTCGCTGATCATCGTCCCGGGCGACACCCATCCGCACCGGCGCCGGTACGACGAGACGCGCAGCGCCGCGGAGCCGGCCGCCGCTGCTGCGACCGTCCACGTCCTCGGGCTCGGCCCCGGACCCGAGCACTGGCTCACTCCCGAGGCCGCCGCCGTCCTCGACTCGGTGGATCACGTCGTCGGCTACGCGCCCTACGTGAACCGGGTGCCCCAGCGCGAAGGCCTCGAACGCCACGCCTCGGGCAACACCGTCGAGGTCGAGCGGGCCCGGTTCGCCCTCGACCTCGCGAAGGCCGGGCACCGCGTCGCGGTCGTCTCCGGTGGTGACGCCGGGATCTTCGGGATGGCGTCGGCCGTCTTCGAGGCCGCCGCGGATCCGGTCTACGCCGATGTTCACGTCGAGGTCGTCCCCGGGCTGTCGGCCGTGCAGGCGGTGGCGGCCCGCGCCGGTGCGCCGATCGGCGCGGACTTCGCCGTGCTGAGCCTCTCCGACCGGCTCAAGCCGTGGGACGTCGTCGAGGCCCGCCTGCGCGCGATCGCCGGCGCCGATCTGGTGCTGGCCGTCTACAACCCGCGTTCCGCCGCGCGGCCCGACCAGGTCGGACGGATGCGCGAGGTCCTGCTCGACCACCGCGACCCGACCACCGTCGTCGTCGTCGGCCGTGATGTCGGGCGCTCCGAGGAGTCGCTGACCGTCACGACCCTGGGCGACCTCGACCCGGAGTCGATCGACATGAAGTGCCTCGTGCTGGTGGGAGCGTCCTCGACGCGCGTCACCCCGGCCGGCAGGGTCTGGACGCCCCGCTTCGTCGAGTGACCCGCGGCCGACGTCGCCGCGGTGGTGGCTAGGTGTAGGTCACCGCCCCAGCGTCAGCCGCGCTTGAGGGAGCGGTCTCGGAACGGGTCGTAGAGGTAGGACTCGGCGCCGCGGACGTCCTCGGCGAGGGCGGGGCCGACGAGGACGACGGCACCGTGGCGCAGCGCGGCCGACTCGACGGCGTCGGCGATGTCGTCGAGGGTGCCGCGCAGGACCACCTGATCGGGCTGGCTCGCGTGGAAGACGACCGCGACCGGGCACGCTGGGCCGTAGGACGAGGCCAGTTCGGTGGCCAGCTCGCGGATGCGGGTGATCGCCAGGTGCAGCACGAGGGTCGCGCCGGTGGCGGCGAAGGCCGCGAGTTCCTCCCCGTCAGGCATGGCCGTGGAGCGGGCCTGCGTGCGGGTGAGGACGACGGACTGCGCGACCTCGGGAACCGTCAGTTCGGCGCCGAGCAGGGCGGCGGCCGCCGCGTAGGCGGGGACGCCGGGGCAGACGTCCCACGGCACGCCGTGCGCATCCAGTCGGCGCGCCTGCTCGTGCAGTGCCGAATAGACCGACGGGTCGCCGGACGTCAGCCGCACCGCCGTGAGCCCCGCGGCGTGTGCGTCGACCAGTTCGGCCGTGATCCGGTCCAGGTCGAGGTCCTGGGTGTCGACCAGACGGACCTCGGGACGGCAGTGCGACAGGACCGCCGCGTCGAGGTAGGTGCCCGGGTAGAGCACGAGGTCGGCGGCACCGAGCAGGGTGGCCGCGCGCAGGGTCAACAGGTCGGCGGCACCGGGTCCGGCGCCCACGAAGTGCACGGTCATGTCAGGGCCTTCCGGACGGTCCACTGGGTGATCGACCGAGCCGGCTTCCAGCCCGAGAACGCACCGAGCAGGTCGACGTGCTCGACCGAAAGACGAGTCAGGTCGCCGCCGAGGTCCGCCTGCGCGTCCTCGACCAGCCGCACGGTCTCGCGGGCGACCGCGTGCGCCACCAGGACACCTCCGGGCCGCAGCGCCGACCACGCGGCGGCGATCGAGACCGGCCCGATCCCACCGCCCAGGAACACGGCATCGGGCACCGGCAGTGCGGGGAACTCGAGCACCTCCGGCGCACCGCCGCGCACCACCCGGATCCCCGGGACGCCGAGCCGCAGCGCGTTCGCCTCGATGCGGTCGGCGCGGATGGGGTCGCGCTCGATCGCCCACGTCGTCCCGGTGCCGGACGCCAGCATCCATTCGATGCCGACCGACCCGGCGCCCGCGCCGACGTCCCACAGCACGCCGCCGGGGAACGGAGCCAGCCGCGCCAGCGCGGAGGCCCGGACGTCGCGCTTGGTCAGTTGGCCGTCGTGCTCGAACAGGTCGTCGGGCAGGCCGGGTGCCGTCGGCCGTGGCGGACCGTCGCACTCGACGGCCAGGACGTTCAGGCGCGGCGAGGTTTCACGCCATGCGGCGGCGGTCGCCTCCAGGCGGGTCTCCGCAGGCGCACCCAGATTCGCCAGGACCGTCAATCGGCTGGCGCCGTACTCGAGTTCGACGAGTCGGTCGGCGACCTGCCCCGGCGTCGTCTCGTCCGCCGAGAGGACCAGGAGCCGACGACGCGGCGCGAGGAGCCGGGGAAGCGTCCGCGGGTCGCGCACGACGGTCACGGTCTCGGCGGACCAGCCCAGACGAGCACCGGCGAGGGCCACGGACGAGACGGCGGGCTCGACGCTCACCGCATCGGGACCCAGCAGATCGGCGATCGTCGTGGCGATCCCGGCGACGAACGGATCACCCGAGGCGAGCACCACGACCGAGCCGTCGAGCGCGTCGAGCAGGCTCACGAGGCCCTCGCGCAGGGGTGTCGGCCACGGCTCACGCCGCTGCCCGTCGACCCCGGGAACCATGGCCAGATGCCGTTCACCGCCGAGGAGCACGTCGGCCGCGAAGACCTCCTCGCGCAGCGCGGGAGACATCGACTCCCACCCGTCGGCGCCGACACCGAGGACCCGGATCCGTGACATGGCCGACACCGTAGTCGCTCCGGTCCGTGCGTAGACTGCTCGGGTCAGGCCCGAGGTGCCCCGCGGGAACGGCGTTCTGAGGACGACGTTCTGGGGAGAATCGGGAAACTGGTGAGAATCCAGTACAGGGCCCGCTGCGGTGATCCGGTGAACATGCCGGTAAGTCCGAAGACCGGCCTCGGTGCCTGAGGACGCTCGCGATCGCGACCGTCTCCAGTTGGCACAGAGCGCGGGAGCCCCGAATGCCACAGCAGTACCCCTTCAGTGCTGTCGTCTCTGCTGACGACATGACGCTTGCCCTCGTCCTGGTCGCCGTCTCACCCGAGATCGGCGGTGTCCTCGTCCGCGGCGAGAAGGGCACCGCGAAGTCGACCGCCGTCCGTGCGCTCGCCGCGGTGCTGCCGCCGATCGAGGTGCGCGAGGGCGACCGGTTCTCCGTGGATCCCGCGGACCCGAGCCCGCTGTCGCCCGACGCCCCGTACGGGCCGGCACCGATCGTCGAGCGCCCCGTGCGACTCGTCGAGCTGCCGGTCGGGGCGACCGAGGATCGCGTGCTCGGCTCGCTGGACCTGCAACGTGTGCTCGGCGACGGTGTCGCCCGCTACGAACCCGGTCTGCTCGCCCGCGCCCATCGCGGGATCCTCTACGTCGACGAGGTCAACCTGTTGCACGACCACCTCGTCGACGTGCTGCTCGACGCGGCGGCCACGGGTCGCGCCAGCGTGGAACGGGACGGCGTCTCGGTCGAGCACGCGGCGCGCTTCGTGCTGATCGGGACGATGAACCCCGAGGAGGGCGAGCTGCGGCCGCAGTTGCTGGACCGGTTCGGTCTCGCCGTCGACGTCACCGCGCCGACCGAACCCGCCGCGCGCGCCGAGGTCGTGCGCCGGCGCATTGCGTACGACGCCGATCCCGACGCCTTCGTGGCCCGGTTCGCCGCGGACGAGGCCGACCTGCGGGAGCGGGTCGTGTCGGCGCGGGACGTGCTCGCGAAGGTCGACCTCGACGACGAGACCCTCCTGCGGATCGCCGAGATCTGCGCGGCCTTCGGGGTCGACGGGCTGAGGGCCGACATCGTGATGGCCCGCACCGCCGTCGCCCACGCTGCGTGGGAGGGCCGTTCCGAGATCACCACCGAGGACCTGCGGGTCGCGGCCCGGCTCGCCCTGCCGCACCGGCGTCGCCGCAACCCGTTCGATGCGCCGGGCATGGACGAGGACCAGCTCGACGACCTGCTGCCGCCGGACGAGGAGCCCGACGGGCCCGACGACGACCCGGGCGGAGATGGCGGCGACGGCGGCCCGGAGGGCGGCCCGGAGGGGGGACCGCCACCGCCCTCGACCACGGACGCACCCGACCAGACACCGGACCAGACGCCGGGTGGACCGAGCGAATCGCCGGCCGTCACGGCCGCCGTCGGCGAGACCTACCGGACGAAGGTCCTGCGAGCCCAGGGCGTGGGGGTCGGCACCGCCGGGCGCCGGTCGCGGGCCGTCACCGATCGCGGGCGGCGGATCGGCGCGGCGCCGCACGGCGCCACCGAGGGGTCGATCCACCTCGTCGAGACGATCCGCGCCGCCGCGCCGCAGCAGGCCGGTCGCGGCCGGGTCGAGGGCCCGTTGGCGCTGCATCCCGACGACCTGCGCCGCGCCGTCCGCGAGGGCCACGAGAGCAACCTGGTGCTGTTCTGCGTCGACGCCTCCGGTTCGATGGCCGCACGCCGCCGGATGGAGGCGGTCAAGACCGCGATCATGTCCCTGCTGCTGGATGCGTACCAACGGCGGGACAAGGTCGGTCTGATCACGTTCCGCGGCAGTGGTGCCGAGCTCGTGCTGCCGCCGACCGGCTCGGTCGAGATCGCCGCGAAGCGTCTGCGCGACCTGCCCGCCGGCGGCCGGACGCCGCTCGCCGAGGCCCTCGTGACCTGCGCCGAGGTCGTGCGGGTCGAGCGCCTTCGCGATCCGCGGCGGCGGCCGCTGCTGGTGCTCGTCACCGACGGGCGGGCCACCAGCGGAGCCGAGGCGGTCGCCAGGTCGCAGCGCGCCGCGACGATGCTCGCCGAGAGCCACGTCGCCACGGTCGTCGTCGACTGCGAGACGGGCCGGTTCTCACTCGGTCTCGCCCGCACGATCGCGGGGATCCTCGGGGCCGAGCACCTGTCCTTGGCCGACGTCAGCGCCGATGCCCTCACGGCGATCGCCCAGGGCGTGGCCTGATGCCGCAGGGTCAGCCTCTGGCGGTCCCCGACGACGGGCTCACGACGCGCCAGCGACGCAATCAACCGCTGCTGATGGTGCACACCGGCAACGGCAAGGGGAAGTCGACCGCGGCCTTCGGCCTCGCCATCCGCGCGTGGAACCAGGGCTGGGACGTCGGGGTGTTCCAGTTCGTGAAGTCCGCCAAGTGGCGCATCGGCGAACAGACCGTGCTCGAACGGCTCGGCGAACTGCACGAGCAGACCGGCGAGGGCGGACCGGTCGAGTGGAACAAGATGGGCTCGGGCTGGTCGTGGTCGCGCAAGGCCGGCGACGCCGAGGACCACGCCCGGGACGCCGCCGAGGGGTGGGCCGAGGTCAAGCGCCGGATCGCGCAGGAGCGCCACGACCTCTACGTCCTCGACGAGTTCACCTATCCGATGGCGTGGGGCTGGATCGACGTCGACGACGTCGTCGAGACGCTCGTGAACCGTCCCGGGCGCCAGTACGTCGTGATCACCGGGCGGCGTGCCGACCAGCGCCTGCTCGACGCCGCCGACCTCGTGACCGAGATGGTCCAGGTGCGTCATCCCTTCGAACGCGGCCAGAAGGGTCAGCGAGGCATCGAATGGTGACGATCCCGCGCCTCGTGCTCGCGGCTCCGGCGTCCGGGCATGGCAAGACCACGGTGTCGACCGGGATCATGGCCGCCCTCACCCGTCGTGGTGTCAGCGTCACCGGCCACAAGGTCGGTCCTGACTACATCGATCCCGGCTACCACGCCCTCGCGACCGGGCGGCCGGGCCGGAACCTCGATCCGTTCCTGGTCGGCGAGCACCACGTCGCGCCCCTGCTCGCACACGGCGCGGCCGGCGGGGACGTCGCAGTGATCGAGGGGGTGATGGGCCTGCACGACGGGCAACTCGGCACCGAGGGGTTCGCCTCGACCGCCCACGTCGCGCGGCTCACCGACAGTCCGGTCGTGATGGTCGTGGACGTCTCGCACGCCTCGCGCACGATCGCGGCGATGGTCGAGGGCGTCGCCCGGTTCGACCCGCAGGTCCGGGTCGCCGCGGTGATCCTCAACCGGGTCGCCTCGCCCCGACAGTCCGCGGAGATCCGCGCCGCGCTGGCCGCGAGTGGCCTGCCGGTCGTGGGGGAGTTGGGACGCGACAGCCGTCTGCACGTGCCCTCGCGCCACCTCGGGCTGGTCCCCGCCGCCGAGCGCGACGAGGCCGCCCGGACACTCGAGACCCTCGCCGAACTCGTCGAGCACGGCGTCGACCTCGATGCCGTGCTCGAGATCGCCCGCACCGCCCCGGCCCTGGAGGTGGACGCGTGGGACCCCGTTGCGGAGGTCGGTGCACCCGTCGACGGTGCCCCGGTCGTCGCGGTCGCCGGCGGCCGGGCCTTCACGTTCCGGTACGCCGAACACGTCGAACTGCTCCGGGCGGCCGGCTGCGAGGTGGCGGAGTTCGACCCTCTCTCCGACGACGCGCTGCCGGCGGGAACGGCCGCGCTGTACCTCGGTGGAGGTTTCCCGGAGGTCCATGCGAGCGACCTCGCCGCGAACCACCGGTTGCGCGACGAGATCCGGGCGGCGGTGCTGGGCGGGATGCCCACGGTCGCGGAGTGCGCCGGTCTGCTCTACCTGTGCCGCAGCCTCGACGGCCGACCGATGGCCGGGGTCCTGGCCGCGGACGCCCGGATGACCCCGCGGCTGACGCTCGGCTACCGCTCCGGCGCGGCCGCGCGCGAACACCTGCTCGCACCCGACGGTGCACGCGTCACGGGCCACGAGTTCCACCGGACCCGGGTGACCCCGGTGGCCGGGCCCGCCGCATGGTCCTGGGGGGAGGGCGTCGAGGACGGCTTCGCGTCCGGTGCGCTCGTCGCGTCCTACCTCCATGTGCACTGGGCCGGGCACCCCGACCACGCCGTCCGACTGGCGGCTGCGGCCGGGCGATTCGCCCGGGGCGCAGGTGCGTCCTCGTCGCCGCCCGCGACCGCGGCGCGCGCGGTCACCCCACCCCTGGTCGACCCGCTCCGCCATCACGGCGACGTCGAGATCGGCGACGACCTCGTCGACTTCGCAGTCAACGTCCACGAGGACGGCCCACCGGACTGGCTGGTCGACGCCCTGCGCGCCGGAGTGGAGGAGGTCGGTCGCTACCCCGACCCGGCCGACGCCGCCGCACTCGTGGCCCACCACCATGCCCGCAGCACCGACGAGGTGCTGTTGACCGCCGGTGCGGCCGAGGCGTTCACCGTGATCGCCCGCGCCCGGTCGTGGCGGCACGCGGTGGTGGTGCACCCGCAGTTCACCGAGCCGGACGTCGCGCTGGCCGCGGCGGGCTGCACCGTCCCGCGACTCGTGCTGGAGGCCGACACGGACTTCCGGTTCGATCCGGCGCTCGTGCCCGACGACGCGGACCTCGTCGTCATCGGCAACCCGACGAACCCGACGGGCGTGCTGCACCGCGGCGACGCGATCGGCTCGCTGGCCCGCCCGGGTCGCCTCGTCGTGGTCGACGAGGCGTTCATGGACGCCGTGCCGGGGGAGCCCCAGTCCCTCGCCGACGGCAGTCGCGGGGGCGTCGCAGTCGTGCGCAGTCTCACCAAGCTCTGGGCCATCCCCGGGGTGCGCGCCGGGTACGTGCTCGCACCGGCCGGGGTGATCGCCGAACTGCGCGCCCAGCAACCCACATGGAGCGTCTCGGCGGCTGCCCTCGCGGCCGTCACGGCCATCCTCCGCGGCGGTGACGAGGAAGCCCGCTGCCGAGCCGAGGAACAGTCGGCCTCGGCGGTCGAACTCGTCGCGGCACTCGACAAGATCGGTCTGCGGGCCGTGCCGGGGATGGCTCCCTTCGTCCTGGTGGCCGTGCCCGACGGCACGCATGCGGCCCTGCGCGCACAGGGCTTCGCGGTGCGCCGCGCCGACACGTTCCCCGGGCTGGACGACGGCTGGATCCGCATCGCGGTGCGGCGGCCCGAGACCGTGGGACCGCTGGTGGACGCGCTCGCCGAGATCACCGGGAGCGACCGATGACCGCACGAGGCCGCCGGGTCCTCCTCACGTGGGGCGACGCCACGGCTGCCGCGACGACCCACGGCCTGCTCGCCGACGGCGCGGTGGTCGACGTGATCACCCCCGAGGTCTGTGCCTCGCTCGAGGACCTCGTGGACCGGGAGCTCGTGACCTGGCACGCCCGGCACGCGACGCTCGCCGACCTCACCGCTGCGGACACCGTCCTGAACCGGCCCGCGACCGTCGAGACGCCGACCCGCCCCGAGCAGGGCGAGGTCGTGCTCGTCGGCGGCGGCCCGGGCGATCCTGGCCTGCTGACGGTGGCCGGACTGGCGGCACTGCGTGAGGCCGACGTCGTCGTCACCGACCGGTTGGCGCCGCTGGCCGTGCTGGCCGGGCTCCGGCCGGACGTCGAGGTGATCGACGTCGCCAAGGTCCCCGGTGGTCGCCAGACCTCTCAGGACCGGATCAACGACCTGCTGGTCACCCATGCGGCCGCCGGTCGCCGGGTCGTCCGGTTCAAGGGCGGCGACGGATTCGTGTTCGGTCGCGGCGGCGAGGAGGTCCGCGCCTGTGCCGCGGCCGGCGTCGCCGTCCGGGTGATCCCCGGCGTCAGTTCGTCGATCGCCGTGCCGGCCCACGCGGGCATCCCGGTCACCCATCGCGGTCTCACCCAAGGTTTCTCGGTCGTCTCTGGCCACGTGCCGCCGGGCCATCCGGAGTCCACGATCGACTACGTCGCGCTGGCCCGCGCGGGCACCACGATCGTGGTCCTGATGGGCGTGCGGAACCTCGCCTCGATCTGCGCGGCGCTCGTCGACGCCGGTCGCGATCCGCAGACCCCGGCGGCCATCGTCGCGGACGGAGCCCTGCCCACGCAGCGGACGGTGGTCGGCGACCTCGCGACGCTGGCCGATCTCGCCAAGGCCGCCGAGATCGGGTCCCCGGCCGTGACCGTGATCGGCGACGTCGTCGGCGAGGCCCTGGCGTGAGCATTCCCACGTGGTGGGTGCGGCACGGACAGTCGACGTGGAACGCCGCCGGTCTGATGCAGGGCCGTGAGGCCTCGCCGCCGCTCACCGACCTCGGCGTCCGCCAGGCGCGGGCGACGGCGCACCGGCTCGCCGGCTGCGGTGCGACGCGGCTGCTCACGTCCACCGCCGTGCGCGCCCGGCAGACCGCCGATGAACTCGCCCTCGGTCTGACCCTCGAGCCCGAGGCCGAGGAACTGCTCGTGGAACGGGGCCTCGCGGAGTCCGCGGAGTCCGTGCGAGAGCGCCTCGTCCACGTCCTGCGCAGCATCACCGGACCGACCATCCTGGTCACCCACGGGGACGTCATCGTCGCCGCCGCGGGCCTGCTCGCAGGGCGCGAGATCGGCGTCCCGGACAATGGCGCGGTGCACCGGTGGGACCATCCCGGTGCTCTGTTAGTCTGACGTCGAACTCGACCGAGGAAGCCGGTGTGATTCCGGCGCAGTCGCGCTACTGTGACGCCCCGCCCCGCGGAGCGAAGCCAGACCCGGAGTCGAGATCGCCCATCTATCAGGGACGCACTCATCCCCAGGAGGCAACACATGAGCCAGGTCGTTTCTCCCGCCGCCGATCACGGCGCGGTCCCCACCATTCCGCTCGGAACCATCGTCCCGTGGGCGCTGTTCTTCGGTCTGTTCGCCCTCGTCGTGCTGTTCCTGGTCACCTCCGACCAGGGCGGCGTGTCGATTCCCGCGGGCAACGCGATTCACGAGTGGGTCCACGACGGACGTCACCTGCTCGGCTTCCCCTGCCACTGACGCCTCGCGCGAACCCCCACCTCGCACCGCCACCGCCTCGGCCCTACGCCGGTGGTGGGTGGTGGT
>CAYXFT010000094.1:5162-10278 GCA_964464335.1 uncultured Aeromicrobium sp. | reverse complement strand
TTTGTGCCTGCTCCACGTCAGCGACGCGCGCCTATCCGCGGAATCTCTAAGTGGGTTTCCTGTCACTGAACACGGGTTGCAATCCTCAGGAAGTGCCAGAGAACCGACTTAACCGGGGAAACTTCCAGCCCTCACAGCACCAACTCGGCCATGAGCCGCAAGGTGGCCTCGTCGCCGGTGACCGTGAGGGTGGTGACGGGGGACTCGTGCCACGCGGCGAGATCGTCGCGGATCTTCTCCTTCGGGCCGATCAGGCACAGCTTCTCGACGAGGTCGAGGGGTACCGCGGCGATCGCCTCGTCCTTGCGGCCGGCCAGATACAGGTCCTGGATCTTCGTACAGACCTCCTCGTAGCCGAGTCGGGCCACCGCGTCGAAGTGGAAGTTCGCACCCTTGGCGCCCATGCCGCCGATGTACAGCGCGATCCACGGGCGCACGAAGTCCGCGAGAGCCTCGAGGTCGTCGCCGACGAGGACCTGGATGGGGCACACGACCTCGAACTGGTCGCGCGGGCTGCGCTCGTCGGACCGCTTCGCGAAGCCCTCGGCGAGGGCGGCGTCGGCGAACTCGCGGTCGTGCGGCGAGTACAGGAACGGCAGCCAGCCGTCGGCGATCTCGGCGGCCAGTGCGATGTTCTTAGGGCCCTCGGCGGCCAGCAGGATCGGCACCTCGGGCCGCGCCGGGTGCAGCGTCGACTTCAGCGGCTTGCCCAGCCCGGTGGACGGCAGGCCGTACTTGTCGACGTAGGGGATCTGGAATTGGGCGCCCTCGTGCGTCACGACCTGACGCGTCGTGGTCTGCCGCAGGATGTCGACGTACTCGCGGGTGCGGGCCAGCGGCCGCGGATACGGCTGGCCGTACCAACCCTCGACGACCTGAGGTCCCGAGACGCCGATGCCGAGCATGACGCGCCCGCCCGAGAGGTGGTCGAGCGTCATGGCGGCCATCGCGGTCGCGGTGGGCGTGCGCGCCGACATCTGGATGATCGCCGTACCCAACTTGAGGCGGGTCGTCGATGCGCCCAGCCAGGCCAGCGGCGTGAGGGCGTCGGATCCGTAGGCCTCCGCGGTCCACACCGAGTCGTAGCCGAGTTCCTCGGCGAGGGCGACCTGGGCTGCCTGCCCCGGCGGCTGTCCCTTGCCCCAGTACCCGAGTCCGAGTCCGAGCTTCATCGTGCACCTCCGTCGTGCGGGCGGCCCTCGCCCTGCGTGTCGGGAGTCACGTTGCCACAAGTTGGCCTCTCGACCGCCGGCGAGTGGCGCAAAGCGGTCGCCGAGTGGCGCAAGACTCACGCCACTCGCCGCCACTGGCGTGCCTTTTGCGCCACTCGCGGTGGGCGGGTCAGCGGTGGGGGTCAGCGGTGGGGGTCAGCGGTGGGCGAGGCGGCGCAGACCGAGGGCGCCGAAGCCGAGCAGGGCCAACGGCAGCAGCCACGGCGTGAGGACACCGGCGGCCGTGACCGCGACGTTCGCCGTGGCCACGAGGGCGTTCCAGCCCGTGGTCAGCCCGCCGATGAACCCGGACGGCTCCACCGCGTTCGCGGCTTCGCGTTCGGTGACCGAGACCGAGATGGTCGCGAGCGAGGTCTGGTCGTGCAGCACGCGCCGTTGGGCCTGCAGCGACTCCAGTTCGGCCTGACGTTGGGACAGCTGGGTTTCCGCGTCCAGCAGGTCCTTCGTCGTGCCGGAGTCCGCGATGATCGCGCGCAGCCGGTCGATCGACGCTTCCAAGGAGCCGATGCGCGCCTCGACGTCGGCCACCTGCGTCGCGACGTCCGCACGCTGCACGTCGACCGAGACGATGCTGCCCAGATCGTTCAACTCCGTGCGCAGTGTGCCGACCTGGTCGCCGGGGACCCGCACGGTGACGTCCGCGCGGGTCGCACCGCCTTCGTCCGAGACGCTCTCGGAGTCGATGCGGCCGCCGTGGTCGACCGCCCACGTCCCGATCGCGTCGACCGCGGACTGGGTGTCCTCGACCTCCAGGGCGATCGATCCGGTCGTGATCACGGTGGCGGTGAACGGCTCGCTCGACCCTTCGTCCGGTGCCTCTCGGCCCGCCGACTCACTCAGGGCGGCGTCGCCGGACGATCCGCCGGCGTCGCCGGCGCTCGAGACGGCACTGTCGCCGCCCCCGGTCATTCCCGGGCTGCCGTTGACCGCGATCGCGCCGATCACGATGACGGCGGCGGCAGCCGCGCCGCCCATCGCCCACCGGGAGCGGCGTCGCGCCCGGGCGACGGCAGCGGTCCCTTCGTCCTCGCGGATCGTGTCCATGACGTGCGTCCGCATGCGCGCGACGCGCTCCGGTTCGAGCGCCGGCTGTCGAGATTCGGTCATGTCAGTTCGCCTCCTCGTGCAGATCGCCGCGCAGCCTGGATCGCAGACGCGAGACGCGATTGCGCACCGCGCCGTGGGTGACACCCAACTCGGCCGCGGCCTGCTCGTACGTGAGGTCGCCGTCGACGCACAGGTCGAAGAGGCGACGGTCGGTGGGGGAGAGCCGGTCGAGCGCGGCGCCGATGGCGGCCGCGACCTCGCCGGCGTCGACCTGCTGCTCCGGTCCGTGGTGCAGGTCCGTCGGTTCGTGATCGAGCGGCACGGAGTTGAGCCGGGCCCGCTTGCGACCGGCGTTCAGGGCCGTGAATCGTGCCGTGACCAGCAGCCACGGCAGGATCGAGCGGTCGACGATCGTCAGATCGGCCAGCCGGCGCCATGCGGTGACGAACGTGTCCTGGGCGACGTCCTCGGCCTCGGCCCGGTCGCGTACGACACCGTAGGCCTGCCAGTACACGGCGTCGATGTGCCGGTCGAACAGGTCGCGGAACGCCCAGGTGTCACCGCGTCGGGCACGCCCGAGCAGTTCGGTGTCGTCGACCCGGGTCGACTCGCCGTCGGGTTGGGCCATCGTCTCGATCCTCGCCTCCACGACCTGTCATGTCGCGCTAGCCCGGATCGTCTCAGATCCAGCGGTCGAACCACATCCGCTGGTGCCAGGCGTCGTAGCTGATGACCGAGTTCGTCCAGATCGGCCAGAAGTAGACGAACAGCATGACGACGAGGGCCAGGTAGAGGCCGACGGCGATCCACCACACCCGTGCGGGCAGGCGGCGACGACAGGCGTTCATCACCAGGCACAGCGCCACGATGATGAACGGCAGGATCGTCACCGCGTAGAAGGTGAAGATCGGCCGGCCGCCGGAGAAGAACCACGGGACCCAGGTCGCACCGACCGCGACCAGCGGCAGGCTCCAGCGCCACGTGGGCTTGCGGATCCAGGCGATCAGAGCCGTGAACAGGCCGAGCGTGCCGACCCACCAGACGGCGGGATTGCCGACCGTCAGCACTTGGCTGACGCACTTGGAGCCCTCGGGGGCGCCGCACTGCGATGCCGGCATGTCGAAGTTCGAAGCGACGTTCGTGGGCCGCCACTGGATCAGCCAGCCGATCGCGTCGGACTGGTAGGGGTGCGTCTTGGTCGCCATGTAGTCGCCGGTGTGGAAGCGCCACGTCATGCCGTGGAAGTGCCACAGCGACCGGAAGGCGTCGATGATGCCGCCGAAGGGGCCGCCGGTCGGGTTGTTGACGTAGTCGCCCCACGGCGGGTTGCCCTCGCCGTAGCCGTGCCCGAATCGGGCCTCGAACGTCTGGTGGTTGATCAGCCAGCCCGTCCACGTGATCAGGTAGACCACGAGGCACACCACGACGAGCCAGAAGAACGCCGGGAGGCCGACCGCGAAGACACTGCCGACGGCCGTGCGCCACGTGCCGAGCCCGTAGGCACGGTACCGCGCCCACAGTTCCCAGCCGACGATCGTGACGCCGAACGCGGCGAGCACGAACACGCCGCTCCACTTGGTGGCACACGCCATGCCGAAGCACAGGCCCGCGGCCAGCTGCCACGGCCGCCACGCCCGGAAGCTGCCGTTGATGGCGAGCTTCTCGGTGAGCCAGTCCCGGTCGGCCGCCAGGCACGCGACGGCGCACACCAGCCAGAAGGTCAGGAAGACGTCGAGCAGGGCGATGCGCGACATCGTGAGGTGCAGGCCGTCGAGGGTCAGCAGCAGGCCGCCGATGCAGCCCAGCGCGATCGATCCGGTGAGACGCAGGACGAGACGGGCCAGCACGAGCACCGTCAGCGACCCGACGACCACGGCCGCGAAGCGCCAGCCCAGCGGCGTGAGCCCGTAGATGGCCTCGCCGATCCCGATCAGCCACTTGCCGCCGTCCGGGTGGACGATCCACGTCGGGTCCTTGGTGAAGACGTCGAGGTCGCCGGCGATGATGCGCGCGTTGGCGTCGTCGACGGCGTCGCGGGCGTAGCCCCAGTGGATGAGTCCCCACGCGTCCTTGGCGTAGTACGTCTCGTCGAACGTGAGGGCGTTCGGGCTGCCCACCCTCCACACCCTCAGTACGAACGCCAGCAGCGCAATCGCGATCGGTCCGATCCAACCCCAAGCCCTGAGGCTGATCCTGTCCAGCAGAGTCACCCGGCCACCCTAGCCACCTCGTCAACGGGGCGGGACGGTAAGTCAACTACGAGTTACACGGGCACCGATCCGGGCCCGGGCGGGCGTGGCAGGATCGAGGGGTGCTGATCCTCGCTGCCACGCCGATCGGGCAGGTGTCCGATGCGTCCGGGCGGCTGGCGTCGGCACTCGTCGACGCCGACGTCGTGGCGGCCGAGGACACCCGCCGCCTCCGCCGCCTCGCGTCGGACCTCGGCATCGAGGTGACGGCGCGCGTCGTGTCCTACTTCGAAGGCAACGAGCAGCAGCGCACGGACGACCTCATGCGGGATCTGCGCGAGGACCGCACCGTGGTGCTCGTGACCGACGCGGGCATGCCCAGCGTCTCCGATCCGGGTTACCGGATCGTCGCCGCGGCGGTCGCCGAGGACCTGCCGGTGACCGCGATCCCCGGCCCTTCGGCCGTGCTGACGGCGCTCGCCGTCTCGGGCCTGCCGGTCGACCGGTTCTGCTTCGAGGGCTTTCCGCCGCGCAAGCCCGGCGAGCGGGCCCGGACCTTCGCCGCGCTGGCCGCCGAGCCGCGCACGATGGTGTTCTTCGAATCGCCGCACCGGACCGCGCCGACGCTCGCCGCGATGGCGACGGCCC
>CAYXFT010000094.1:0-5152 GCA_964464335.1 uncultured Aeromicrobium sp. | reverse complement strand
GCGAGCTGACCAAGACGCACGAGGAGGTCGCCCGCGGCACGCTGGCCGAGCTCGCGGCCTGGGCCGGGGACGGCGAGCGGGTCCGGGGCGAGATCACGATCGTGGTCGAAGGGGCCGAGCCCGTGACCGCCGCCGACCTGGACGAGACCGATCTGGCCGGACTGGTCGACGAGGCCACCGCCGAAGGGCTCAGCCGCAAGGACGCGATCGCCGACGTCGCGCGACGCACCGGGATCTCACGCAAGGTGGTCTATGCTGCCGCCCATTCCACGAAGGAGAAACGATGACGCAGCCGTTGAAGTTGGGGTACAAGGCGTCCGCCGAGCAGTTCGGTCCACGCGACCTGGTCGAGTTCGCGGTCGCGGCCGAGCAGCACGGGATGGAGTCGGTGACGGTCTCGGACCACTTCCAGCCGTGGCGGCACGAGGGCGGACACGCGCCGTTCTCACTGGCGTGGATGACCGCGGTGGGCGAGCGCACCTCCGAGGTGCTGATCGGCACCTCCGTCATGACACCGACGTTCCGGTACAACCCGGCCGTGATCGCGCAGGCGTTCGCGACCATGGGCTGCCTGTACCCGGGGCGCATCATGCTCGGCGTCGGGACGGGCGAGGCGCTGAACGAGATCGCGACGGGTTTCCGCGGCGCCGGTGAGCAGGACTGGCCCGAGTTCAAGGAGCGGTTCGCACGCCTGCGCGAGTCGGTGCGGCTCATGCGCGAGCTGTGGACGTCGGACCGGGTGTCGTTCGAGGGCGACTACTACTCCACCCACGGTGCGTCGATCTACGACCGTCCGGACGAGCCGATCCCGGTCTACATCGCCGCGGGCGGTCCGGTCGTGGCCAAGTACGCAGGCCGCGCGGGGGACGGGTCGATCTGCACCTCGGGCAAGGGTCCGGAGCTGTACGTCGACAAGTTGCTGCCGGCATTCGCCGAGGGCGAGCAGGCCGCCGGCAAGGAGCCCGGCTCCGGTGACCGGATGATCGAGATCAAACTCTCGTACGACACGGACCCGGAAGCCGCCCTGGAGAACACGAGGTTCTGGTCGCCGCTGTCGCTGTCGGCCGAGCAGAAGCACTCGATCACCGACCCGGTCGAGATGGAGGCCGCCGCGGACGCCCTGCCGATCGAGACGATCGCGAAGCGCTGGATCGTCGGCGCGGATCCCGACGAGGTCGCCGAGCAGATCGGTCAGTACGTCGACTGGGGCTTCAACCACCTCGTGTTCCACGGGCCCGGCCACGACCAGCTGCGGTTCCTCGAACTGTTCGAGCGCGACCTCGCCCCGCGCCTGCGGGCACGCTGAGTCACAGGTTTCCCACGAGACCGCTCGAAGCCTGCACTTCGCACACGTAACTACGTGTGCGCGAAGCGTGTTTCCGACGGTCTCGTGGGAAACCTGCACCCGCTACAACGCGATCTCGGGCTTGATCTGCGAGACCCGCCAGATGCGGCGGCGGTAGGCCGCCGCGCAGGTCAGGGCGAGGCCGACGACGACGTACGCCGTCAACACGGCGATGTCCTTGGGCAGGCCCTGCAGCGAGGCGCCGTACATGAGGTGCCGGATGCCGTCGACCGCGTACGTCATCGGCAGCACGTGGTGCGCCGACTGCAGGGCCGCGGGCAAGGTCTGCCACGGGAAGGTGCCACCCGCGCTGGCCAGTTGGAGCACCAGCAGGACCAGACCCAGCAACTGTCCGACCGGCCCGAGCCACGCATTCAAACAGTGCACGATCGCCACGAAGGCCGCCGCGACCAGCAGCAGGAACAGCGCCACCTGGGTCGAACGCAGCACGTCGATGCCGACCACCGACATCACGACCGCGAGCATCACCAAGACCTGCACCGCCGCCAGCAGGGCCGGGGTCAACCAGCCGCCGAGCGCGGTGCGCAGCGGCGACTGGCGGGCGGCGATCGCCCGGTTCGACAGCGGCCGTACGAGCAGGAACATCACGTAGCCGCCGACCCACGCACCGATCGCGAGGAAGAACGGGGCCAGTCCGGCGCCGTAACTGTCGGCGGAGGCCTGCGCGACGTCCTCGGTGCGGATGGGCGAGGCGATCGCGGCGGCGGCCTGGTCGCGCTGGTCGGACGAGAGGTCGGGGATCGAGCTCAGCCCGTCGTTCAGGCCCTTCGCCAACTGCTCGGCCCCCTGCCGCGCATCGACGAGACCGTCGGACAGGTCGGCGGCGCCGGAGGACAGCCGGTCGGCCCCCGCCTTCGCCTGCTCCTGACCCGTCACGAGCCGCGCGCTGCCGGCCTTCGCGGTGGTGAGCCCGGAGTTCAGCGTGCCGAGTCCGTCGGCGACCTGTCCCGCGCCGTCGTCGAGTTGGTCGATCTTGTCGGAGGTGTCCTGCACCCGGTCGTTGAGGTCGTCGAGTGGCTCGCGCAGATCGTCCAGCGCGGCCAGCACCTGCTTCTTCTGGGCCGGCGTCAGCCCGGCGTCGTCGAGCCGGTCGGAGATCTCGGCCCGGACGTCGTCGAGGTTGTCGTTGGCGGTCTGGGCGGCGGTGGCGACCTCGTCGCCGGTCTTCGCCAACTGGGCCGTGCCGTCGGCCACCTGGTCGGCGCCGTCGGCGAGCTTCGCCGCCCCCGACTGGGCATTGCCGATGCCGGAGTCGAGCTGCCGCTGGCCGGTGAGGAGGTCGGCCTGGCCCGCGGCGAGCGTGGCGGCGCCGTCGGCCAGCTGCTTCGCGCCGGTCGAGGTATCGGCGAGGCCGTCGGCCAACTCGGTGGCCCCTGCGCCGGCCTTCTTGAGCTGGTCGTGCAGGGTCGAGAAACCCAGCAGGAACGACGAGGCCGCGCGTTCGCTGACGTTCTCGGAGATCGAGGAGCTGACCTTGGACAACACCTGCTCGGCGATCGTGGCCGACAGGTAGTTGTTGGCCTCGTTCGTGGTCAGCGTCAGCTGGCCCTTCGCGGGATCGAAGTCCGCGGTCGAGGCGAGGGCGGCCGAGAAGCCCTCGGGGATCGTGAGCGCGAACAGGTAGTCGCCGTCCTCGACCCCGCGCTGGGCCTCCTCGGCGGACACCTCCTGCCACAGGAACGAGCCGTCGTCGATCAGGTCGTCGGCCACCTCGCGGCCGGCATCGATCTCGCCGCTGTTCTCGCTCTGGGCCGGGACGTCCTCGACGACGAGCGCCGCGGGGACCTTCGCGAGACGGCCGTAGGGGTCGTGGTTCGCCCACAGGTACAGCGAGGCGTACATCGTCGGGATCAGCACGACCGCCAGCACGGCGAGCCGGGGCAGGCGGCCGGCGGTGAGCCGCCGGAATTCACTGAGGGCCAGGCGCAACGCGGTCATCAGGACCTCCGGAGGGTCACGTGCGCGTCGCCGACCGCGCGCAGGGTGTTCGTCGTCAGCTGCAGGCACACCGCCAGGCCCTCGTCGGCGAGGTCGTGCGCGATGCCCAGTGCTGCCTCGGGGCTCGCGCCGTAACGGTCGGGGCAGCAGAGCACCACGGCGCCGACCCCGGGCCGCCGCGCGGCGGCGTCGGCCAGGACCGAGATCCGCACGTCGGGTGGCACGTCCTCGACGCGGGCGTGGCGCCACTGCTCGGCGCCGTGGCCCTCGAGCCACGCCCGCACGTGCCGACGGCCCGCGGGCAGACCCGCCATCGCGAGCTCCTCGCCGATGGAGGTCGAGAGCGGCACGACGTCATCGGGTTCGGACACGTCGGGCACGTCGACGACGGCCACCTCGCGGCGCAGCCGCTGGCCGTCGGACTCGCCGTCGACGAGCACCGTGCCCGAGCTGGGCCGAAGTCGGCCGGCGAGCAGCAGGCTGAAGGCGGTGTGTCCCGTGCCGGGCGGTCCGTCGACGATCGTGACGGCGCCGGACTCGATCGTCGCGGAGGTCGGAGCGAGCAGAACGGCGTGTGGACCGTCGACCGTGACTGCCAGGGTTTCGATCCTCATGCGTCCACCTTCCACCAGGAGCGGGGCTAACGGCGGGTGGGCACCGCGAAGGCGGCACGGGCGTCGGTCACACGGTCGCGCACGATGCAGCCGGGCGCATGGTCGTTGACCAGACCCATCGCCTGCATGAACGCGAACGCCGTCGTGGGTCCGACGAACCGCCAGCCGCGCTTCTTGAGGTCCTTGGATAGGGCCACCGAGGTGGGCGACGTGGTGAGCGACTGCGGCGGGTCGACCTCGGCCGGGTCCGGCTCGAAGGACCAGAAGTACGCGGCGAGCGAGCCCGCCTCGGCCTCCAGTTCGATCGCGCGGGCGGCGTTGGTGATCGAAGCCTCGATCTTGCCGCGATGACGCACGATGCCGGCGTCGCCGAGCAACCGCTCGACGTCGGCCGGTCCGAACGCGGCGACCTCGTGGAAGTCGAAACCCGCGAACGCGCGCCGGAAGTTCTCGCGCTTCTCCAGGATCGTCCGCCACGACAGGCCCGACTGGAAGCCCTCGAGGCACACCTTCTCGAACAGTCGGACGTCGTCGTCGACGGGGAATCCCCATTCGGTGTCGTGGTAGGCCAGATACTGCTCGGTGCCGCCGGCCCAGCCGCAGCGCGCGTCGCCGTCGGGGGCGATGAAGAGGTCCATCCGCCGACCGTACTGTGACGGCCCGACATCGCGTCCGGGGCGACAACTAGACTCGGGAGCGTGCCGGATTCGACCTTCTACGTCACCACGCCGATCTACTACGTGAACGACGCGCCCCACATCGGGCACGGCTACACCACGACGATCGGCGACGTCCTCACCCGCTGGCACCGCCAGCGTGGCGAACGCGTCTGGTACCTCACGGGCGTCGACGAGCACGGCCAGAAGGTCCTGCGCAAGGCCGAGGCCAACGGTGTCGATCCGCAGGCGTGGGTCGACCGTCTCGTCGAGAACGAGTGGCTGCCGATGCTGCGCACGATCGGCGTCGCGAACGACGACTTCATCCGCACCACCGAGCAGCGTCACGAGGTGGGTGCGCAGGCGTTCTGGCAGGACCTCAACGATCGTGGCGAGGTCTACCGGGGCGCGTTCTCGGGCTGGTACTCCGTCGGCTCGGAGGAGTTCGTCGCCGACGAGTACGTCGCCGACGGCGAGGGTGACGACGAGGGGTTCACGGTCTCGACCCTCGACGGTTCGCGCCTCGAACACGTCACCGAGGAGAACTACTTCTTCCCGCTGTCGAAGTACGCCGAGCA
>CAYXFT010000093.1:1018-10311 GCA_964464335.1 uncultured Aeromicrobium sp. | reverse complement strand
GCGGCAACGACAACATCGTCGAGCTCTACATCTCCTACCTGCGCAAGAAGATCGATGCCGGCCGCTCCCCCATGATCCACACGAAGCGCGGCGCGGGCTACGTCATCAAGGCGGCGGAGCCGGCGGTCGGCTGATGCGCCCCCCGACCCTCACCGGCCGGCTCATCGCAGCCTCGGTCGCGCTCGTGACGGTGGTCAGCCTGCTGGTCGCCTTCACGGCCACCGTGATCATGCGCTCGTACCTCACGGGACAGTTGGACGAAAACCTCCACCACGCCGTCGAACGCTCCCAGCGGGTCGAGGGCCCGCGCCCGGGCGGCTCGAACGGCCTCACCACGCAGTGCGGTGAACTGCCGACCCTGCCTCCGGGCCAGAACGCCGGCAGCGTCACGGCCGTCTTCGGCGAGGCGTGCAGCGTGGGCGTCCAGATCACCCAGGACGGTGACGTCACCGAGCTGGGAGCCGCTGCCCGACACGAGCTCGAGGAGATCGAGGTCGGCGCCGATCCGCAGACGGTCGACCTGCCCGACCTCGGCTCCTACCGGGTCGCGGCCACCACGAACAGTTCCGGCGACCGCGTCGTGTTCGGACTACCCACCCAGGACGTCGACGACACCATCACGAGCCTGATCTGGTGGGAGTTGTTGCTGTCGCTCCTCGGCATCGCGATCGCCGCGATCGTCGCCCGCGAGATCGTGCGGCGACAACTGCGGCCACTGCGCGAGGTCGCCGCGACCGCGCACGAGGTCGCCGCCATGCCGCTGGCCACCGGCGCGGTCGGCTCGACCCCGCGGGTTCCCGAGGAACTGAGCGATCCGAACAACGAGGTCGGCCAGGTCGGCGAGGCGTTGAACCAGATGCTCGGTCACGTCGAGCAGGCGCTGAACGCACGACACGAGAGCGAGCAGCAGGTGCGCCAGTTCCTGGCCGACGCCTCCCACGAACTGCGCACGCCGATCACCACGATCAGGGGTTACGCCGAGCTGACCCGGCGCACCGGCGCCGATCCGGGCGAGTCCTTGGCGAAGGTCGAGTCCGAGGCCCACCGCATGTCCACCCTCGTCGAGGACATGCTCCTGCTGGCGCGACTCGACTCCGGGCGTCCGCTGACGCGCGAGGAGGTCGACCTCACGCACCTGGTCGTCGAGACGGTCGCCGACTCACGGGTCGTCGATCCGTCGCGCCGCTGGCGCATCGACGTGCCCGGCGAGGCCGTCACCGTCGTCGGCGACGAACTGCGCATCCACCAGGCCGTCACGAACCTGCTGACGAACGCGGGACGACACACGCCCGAGGGCACGACCGTCACCGCCCGCGTGCTGACGGACCCGGTGCGGATCGAGGTCCACGACGACGGGCCCGGCATCGCGCCGGACCTGATGCCGGTCATCTGGGAGCGATTCATCCGCGGGGACTCGTCGCGCACGCGGGCCTCCGGCGGCGCCGGCCTGGGCATGTCCCTGGTCAAGGCGATCATGACCGCCCACGGCGGCAGCGCCTCGGTGGAGAGCCGCCCGGGCGACACGACGTTCCGGCTGACCTTCTCCGGTTGACCCGGCACGGCAATGAGCGCGGCACCCCGCCCTGGCACCGGTTGCGGCCCCTCTCCCGCGTGGACCATGATCGAAGCCGCGAGGTCCGGGGTGGTTCGATGACCCCAGACCCCCTCGCACCCGACACAGAGGAAGTTCCATGGCACAGAAACAGTCCATCCTCGGGCGGATCGCCCAGTTGACCAGGGCGAACGTCAACGCCCTGATCGACAAGGCCGAGGATCCGCAGAAGATGCTCGACCAGATGGTGCGCGACTACACCGACTCGATCGCCGAGGCGGAGCGGGCGGTCGCCCAGACGATCGGCAACCTGCGGCTCGCCGAGGCCGACCATGCCGAGGACGTCGCCTCCGCGAAGGAGTGGGGCGCCAAGGCGCTCGCCGCCTCGCAGAAGGCCGACCAGTTGCGGTCGAACGGACAGGCGCCCGAGGCGGATCGCTTCGACCAGCTGGCCAAGATGGCACTCGGCAAGCAGATCTCCGCCGAGAACGAGGCCAAGGCGGCCGCTCCGATGATCGCCCAGCAGTCCGAGGTCGTCGAGAAGCTCAAGACCGGTCTGGTCGGCATGAAGGGCAAGCTGTCCGAACTGCAGTCCAAGCGCGACGAACTGATCGCCCGCCACAAGAGCGCCGAGGCCCAGGGCCAGGTCAACGACGCGATCGCGTCGATCGACATCCTCGACCCGACCAGCGAGCTCGGCCGCTACGAGGACAAGGTGCGTCGCATGGAGGCGCAGGTCCAGGGCCAGCAGGAGCTCGCCGGCGCCAGCCTCGAGTCGCAGTTCGCCGAGTTGGAGGCCGACGCCGGCCAACTCGAGGTCGAGGCCCGCCTCGCCGAACTCAAGGGCATCGGCTCCGGAACGCCCGCCCCCACCCCCACGATCGAGACCGCCCCCGAGGAGAACGCATGAAGCTGACCGAGAGCTACGAGTACCCCGCGACTCCCGATCAGGTCTTCGCCCTGGTCAGCGACCAGTCGTTCCGCGAGGAGTCGTGCGAGCGTCAGGGCGCCACCGACTACACGGTCGACATCACCGACGAGGGCGGCCGCACCGTCATCAAGATCGTCCGCACGATGACGTCGGACATGCCCGACTTCATCAAGAAGTTGACGGGCGACTCGGTGACCGTGACCCAGGTCGAGAAGTGGGGCCCGGCCGACGCGACCGGCGCGCGTACCGCCGACATCACGGTCGACATCCACGGCCAGCCCGCGCGGATGCAGGGCACGTCGGCGATCGCGCCGAGCGGCGAGGGCGCGGTGATGTCGGTCGACGGCGACGTCAAGGTCTCCATCCCGCTGATCGGTCGTCGCATCGAGCCCGAGGTCGCCAAGGCGATCTCGGCGTCGTTGGCCGACGAGGTCGAGTACGGCAAGACCAAGTTCTGATCCGAGGGCATGAGGCCGCTCAGCGGCCGATCGCTCGAGGAGGTTGAGGTCCGCGGGCGCTCAGCGCCCGAAGCCTCGAAACCCGGTCCGGTGGCGGCACCCGTCAGCCGCCCGTGGTCTCGATACACCTGCTCGTTCCTCGCAGGGCACTCGACCACCGGATGGTCACTCCAGGAGCGCGATGACGGCGTCGAGTTCCTGGGGTGCGTACCAGGCCAGGTCACCGCTGCCGTCGGCATCGAGGTGCAGTGCCTCGACGTCCTGCGGTCGGATCGGCGCATCGGGGTCGGCCACCTCGGCGGTCACCACGACAGGGCCGTCCTCCGCTGCGGCGAGCAGGGCGTCGTACTCGTCCTCCTCGTCCTGGGAGGCGGCGACGAAGGCATCCATCGTGACCGTCTGACCGTCGGCGAGAGCGCGCAGGACGTCGATGCCGGCCGGGGCGTAGACCCGGGTCATCGGGGACGCTTCCGTCCGCGCGGGGCCCGCGATCGCGACGACTCGATGGTCTCGGTCAGTTCGTCGAGCGCCTCCAGGATGCACTGGCCGAGCACGTCCGCATCGGGAACGGCCTCGCGGTCGGCGACGATGCCGAAGTACACGTGGCCGTCGTAGGACGTCACCCCGATCGCGAGCGACCGTCGTCCCGACAGCGGGATCGCCGGGTAGATCTCCTTGAGTTGCTGACCGGCCATGTAGACCGGGTCCTGCGGTCCGGGCACGTTCGTGATCGTCAGGTGGTACGGCCGACTGGTCTCGTCCTCGGCGACGCGCGCACCGACGGCGTGGAAGGTTGAGGTGGCGAAGCCGGGCAGGTTGGCCATCTTGTTCGCGGCGATCGCCGACCCGGTCTCACGGTGTCCGCGCAGGGCGTAGGACACCTGGTGCAGCCGCACGACGGCGTTCGCCTCGCCGACTGGCAGGGTCAGCATGAGCCCTCGCACGAGTGGCCCGAGCGACGTCGGCAGTCCGCCGTCGGCCGTGCCGTCGCGGGTGACCGACATCGGCACCATCGCGCGGAAGCTGGTCTTGGCCGTCACCGGTTCGGCCCGGGTCAGCATCCATCCGCGGATGCCGCCGGCGATCGCGGCCAGGATCACGTCGTTGACCGTGCCCCCGTGCTCGTCGCGGACGCGGCGGAAGCTGGCCAGGGGCGCGCTGACGCTCGTGAATCGCCGATGGCGCGACAGCGTGGTCGTGAGGGGTCCGTGCGCGGCCGGATCGGGCGCGAGCGACGGCAGGTGCGAGGTGACGCGACTCAGTTGGTACTCGCTGGTCCACAGCAGTTCGGCCGGATGGCTCAACTGCGACCTCACCGACCCCGAGAGCAGTTCGACGGCGCCGGGAGCCGGACGCGGGGTCCACTCGTCGTGCGGGATGGTGCGTTCCTGCTGGGTCTCCTCCAGCAACACCTGGGCGAGGTCGACGGTGTGCGAGCCGTCGACGAGCGACTGGTGGGACTTGAACAGCAGTGCCAGCTCGCCGCCCTTGAGGCCCTCGATGAGGTACAGCTCCCACAACGGGCGCTCGTGGTCGAGGCGACGGGCGATGAGCCGTCCGACGAGGTCGTGCAGGGCGTCGCGGCCGCCGGGACGCGGCAGTGCCGAGCGCCGCACGTGCAGCGAGAGGTCGAAATGGTCGTCGTCGACCCACACGGGCATCCCGATGCCGCCGGGGATCCGACGGGGAACCTGGCGGTAGCGCGGCACGAGGTCGATGCGGTCGTTGATGACCTGGATCAGCCGGTCGTAGTCCAACGGACGCTCGCCGGGCTTCAGGATCGCCAGTGAGGCGATCTGGCGCGGCGTCTCGGGTTGGTCGCGGTGCAGGAACATCGCGTCGAGTGGGCTGAGTCGCTGCATGATCACCTTTCTGCGACCCGTGGCACGGGTAGCCAGAAACTACCACCAGTCCACCACGCCGACGGCTCGCCGTGGCACCGGCGTGCCGCCTCGAGGACGGCTAGGATCTCGGCCATGATCCGTACCGTCGCGTCCTTCGTGCTGCCGGTGCCCGTGGTGCTGACGCTGTACGGCTTCGCGCCTCTGGAACCGCAGGTGCGCTGGTTCGCCTCTGGCGTGCTGTTGGCCGGGCTGCTCGTGTTCTTGGTCGTCATGGCGTGGTGTCTGTGGCACGTCACCCGCGCCGAGAAGCCGATCGTGGTGGCGATCTCCTCCATCATGGTCACCGTCCCGGTGCTGATCGCCGTGTTCGCGTACTCGTACCTCGTGATGTCCACGCGCGATCCGAGCGCCTTCAGCGAGCCGTTGTCGCGGATCGACGCCTGGTACTTCACCACGTCGACGTTCGCGACGGTCGGCTTCGGTGACATCACCGCACTGACCGCACTGACACGCGTGTGGGTCTCCGTGCAGATCGCGGTCGACCTGCTGGTCATCGGCGGCCTGCTGCGGCTGTACGTGATCGTCGGGCGCCGCCGGCGGGACGAGAAGGAGTCGGCGTGATCGCGAGGTCGGCCACCAGTCGGTCCACCCGCGAGACGTAGCCGGAGGTCGGGGCGACCTCGCGCATCGGCCGGCCGGCCATGATCGCCGCGTCGTGCCCCGGGACGTCGTGTGGCAGGAACGCCCACGGCGTGATGCCGGTCAGTTCGCGCACCGTCGCCGCCACCTCGCGTTCGCTCCAGCCCAGACCGGCGCGGAAGCCGTTCAGGACCAGCCGCGGCGGGCGGCTCCACGGCCCGGCGTCGGCCACGGACCGCACGAGGCGCGCGAGGCCGACCGGGTCGACCCGGCCGACGGCCACGACGTCGTCAGCGATCTCCAACACCTTGCGCGTGACGTGGTCGCGCCACGGCCCCGCGCCCGTCCCGTGCTCGACACCGAACCCGCAGTCCACGACGACGAGGTCGTGGGTCTCGCGCAACTGGCCGAGCACGATGCCGAGCGCGTCGGCCCGTACGTGGTGCCACATGTCCGATCGCGGCAGCCCGGTGAGGACGTGCAACCGCGGGCTCACGGCGAGCAGATGGGCGTCGGCGGTGTCGCGCCGCCCGCGATTGACGTCACGGCAGGTGGCCATGATTCCACTGACCTCGTCGAGGACGCCGAGGAGCTGACCCACGACGCCGCCGTGGAGGTCGGCGTCGACCAGTGCCGTCGGGTGTCCGGATGCCGCGGCGGAGGCCGCGATCGAGACGGCGAGGGTGCTGCGGCCAGGCGCCCCCGTGGGCCCCCACACCGCGACCAGTCGTCCGCCGCCGTGACTGCGACGCGGCGCGACCGGCGCGACCCCCACGGCGGCGAGCGTGCCCAGCCGTGCGGTGCGCTCGATGCCCAGATGGCTGCCATCGGCCTCGACGGCACAGCAGCCGACGCCCAGGACCGCGAGGCGATCGACGACGCCCACGTCCAGACCGGGAGTGTCGATCGCGACCAGGGCCACGTCGACCCGGTGCGTCTCCGCGGTCGCGAGCAGGTCGGCGACGTCGACGCAGCGACGGACGAGCACCACCGCGGACGCGGCCTCGATCTCGGCGAGCGCCGCAGCCTCCCAGTACGCCCCGCACGCCGCGACGGCGACGCGCAGCGGCCCGGTCGCCGTCATGGCACCCGCACCACGGTGAGCCGGCTCGCCGTCGACGCCGCCACCACCGACGCGACCGGTCCCGCTCCCCCGGTGTCGACGACCACCGTGCGCGAGCCCGTGCCGTCCGGCCGCGACACCGCGACGACGGGAACGGCCGTGAGGATCCGCCGCGTGGAGCGTTCGGCGTCGCCCTCGGCGCCGGGGCTGGACCAGACGTCGACCACGTGGCCTGCCGCGAGGTCGGCCGGCAACGCTCCCGTCTCGAGGGCGAGGGGTAGTTGACGTCCGTGATCGGCAGACTCGGCGATCGCGTCCTTCGTCACCAGTGCACCGGTGGCGAGGTCGCGGCTCCAGACCCCGGCCGGCATCCCGTCGGCCGCCTCGACGAGCGCGCCGGCCGCCGGCGCCTCGACGCGACCGGCGACGACGGCGAGGTCGCCGGCGTCGATCCGCTGGCCGGCCCGCACGTCATCGGCGACCACCCAGTAGTCGGTCGCGTCGCGTGCTGTCGTGAGCAGCCAGCCGCCCAGCAGCGCCGAGGTCAGTACGAGCGCCACCCCTGCCAACAGTCGTGGTTGACGCCATCTGGACCCGCCGACGCGACGGGCCGGCGCAGGCCGCATCGCGTCACCCCCCGTGACTCGCATGGAGAAGTCATATGGGCTGGTCGGTCCCCGGCGCCACCGTTCGTCCACAGTTCGGGCGCCATGGCCCCTGCCCGGTCGGTCCTGCGTGTGACAATGGCGCGCATGGCCCCCGACTTCCGGTTCCTGACCGTCGCGGACGTCGCCGAGACGCTGCAGATCAGCGCCACGGTCGTCCGGCAACTGCTCAACTCGGGCGAATTGTTGGGAATCCAGGTCGGTGGCCGGGGTGACTGGCGGATCGAGGCCGACCAACTCGAGGCCTACATCGAGCGTCAGTACGCCCGAGCGGCCCGCGACCGGCAGTCGGTCAGCCCGGAGCGGTCGGCAGCAGCGCCGCGATCCACGACCACGGAAGAGTGACGCGACTCATACCGCTCGAGAGCTGGACGAAGTCACCGCCGGCGGCCGTGATCGCACCTTCCACCACGCTGCCGTCGCGACGCACGACCCGTACCGCGGTCCCCTCGTCGCGCAACGCTCGCGCGAACTGACGCCGGGTCCTGCGGAACACCGGCGCCGGCGCCGCCCGTCCGTCGACCGATCCGACGCCCGTGACCGCCTCGGGGACCACGGCCAGCCAGCCACTCGCATCGTCCACGAGCACCAGGTCGCCACAGCCCACGACTCGGCCGACCACCTCGCCCAGTCCGGCGATCTGGAGGCGGACCTCGTCACCGCCGAGCAGGTCCAGCCAGCCGAGCGTTCCCCACTGTTCGTCGCGCAGGTCGTCGGCCAGTGAGTCGCGCTGGTCGGCCTGCGCATCGATCGCGGAGCCCTCGATGTCGGCGAACAGTCGGTCCCAGCGCATGCGCACACGCTAGGGGCTGACTGCTGGTTGTGCACAGCCCGGGCCCTGCCGTGTTGACGAACGGGCCGCGATCCGATTTCCTACTCGGCACGACACCAGACATCGTCAAACGATGCCAAACGATGTCGAAAGCCACATAAGTTGTCGTGATCGGGGGATCATGCCGGACCTGTCGCACACGAGTCTCGACTCCGCCCTGCTGGCCTGCGTCGCGGTCGCCTGCGCCTGCTGGATCGGCTGGTGCCTGCTCACGCTCGCGGTGGCGCTCTTCGACCGGGGCCTCGCGGCCAGATTCGGGCCGCCCGTCCTGCGCGGCATGCTCGTCGCCGGCACGTGCGCCGCGACCGTCGTACCTGCCCGGGCGGCCGAGAGCGGTGCCGGCGCCCTGGGCGGGTTGCGACTCCCGGATCGGCCCGTCACCCCGGTGGCCGCCGCCCCGCCCGTCCACGCGGACCGTCCGCCCGTCCACGTCGTGCGGCCCGGGGACTGCCTGTGGTCGATCGTCCGCGAGCGCCTCCCCGACGCCGACGACACGACCGTCGCCCGCCACGTTGCGCGGTGGTTCGTCGCGAACCGCGACCACATCGGTGTCGACCCCGATCTGCTGCAGCCCGGCCAGGAACTCGTCCCACCACAGGAGCACCATGATCACCGCCACCGCCCTCGCGACCACGCCCTTCGACTCACGCCAGGTGCCACTGCCGTTCCCGGCGAGAGTCCCCCTGCTGCCGGTGCCGGTGGAACGCGGTGACACCGGTGAACTGCGCCATCGATGCGCGCGGTTCGCGCAGGCGCTCGCCGAGGCCATCGCAGGGGTCCGCCCGGTCCGACAGCTCGGCCCCTGGCTCAGCCGGGACGTGTACGACCAGCTCGGCCGTTACGTGGGCGAGCGGTACGGCGCGGGCACACCACGGCGCAGCCCCCGCGTCGTGTCGGTGCACGTCGTGATGGTGGGCGAGCACGCCGCCGAGGTGGCGGCGCGCATGGTCCTGCACGGCCGGTCGCACGCCATCGCGATCCGGCTGCAGCAGAGCACCGACGGCGACGGCAGGACGAGCTGGCGTTGCACCGCCGCCGAATGGGCGTGATCCGAGACCATGAGGGCGCTCAGCGCCCGATCGGTCGAGGAGGTTGAGGTGCGAGGGCGCTCAGCGCCCGAAGCCTCGAAACCCGGTGAGGCGATGGCGCCCAGGTCCACCGGACCGTGCCCGGTGGTCTCGATACGCCGCTCGCTGCGCTCGCGTGCTACTCGACCAACGGAGAGGGGCTGCTGCTACTCGACCAGCGGAGAGCGGCTGCTGCTACTCGACCAGCGGAGAGCGGCTGCTGCTACTCGACCAGCGGAGAG
>CAYXFT010000093.1:0-918 GCA_964464335.1 uncultured Aeromicrobium sp. | reverse complement strand
CGGCTGTGCTACTCGACCATGATCGGGGTCAGCGGTTGCGCTTGCGGGACTGACGCTGGGCCTTGGCCTTCTTGCGGGCCGCGTCCTTCGCCTTGGCCTGGCGGGCCGCCTCGCCCGGTTCGAGCTCGTCGTCGTCGACATAGGATTCGTCGACGGCCATCGCCGAGCCGTCCTCGGCGGGAGCCGAGTAGGACAGCTGCTTGGGCGTCGTGTCCGGCTCCAGGCCCTTGGCCATCACCTGCGGCTCTTCGCCCTCGCCCTCGACCTCGACCTCGACGTTGAGGTTGAACAGGAAGCCGACCGACTCCTCCGAGATGCCTTCCATCATGGCGTTGAACAGGTCGTAGCCCTCGCGCTGGTACTCGATCAGCGGATCGCGCTGGCTGTACGCACGCAGGCCGATGCCCTCGCGCAGGTAGTCCATCTCGTAGAGGTGCTCACGCCACTTGCGGTCCAGCACACTCATCACGACCCGCCGCTCCAGCTCGCGCGCGACGGGCGCGCCGAGCTCGGCCTCGCGGGCGTCGTACGCCGCAAGGGCGTCGGCGACGAGAGTCGCGCGCAGGGTGCCGGCGTCCAGTCGCTCCAGACCGCCCGCCTCCTCGACGATCTCGTCGGCGGGACGGCTGACCGGGTACAGGGTGCCCAGCGCGGTCCACAGCTTGTCCAGCTCCCACGTGGTGGGATAGCCCTCGGTCGCGGCGTCGACATAGGCGCCCGTGACGTCCTCGATCATCTGGCGCACGCGCGGCTCGAGGTCCTCGCCCTCGAGCACCCGACGGCGCTGGCTGTAGACGACCTCGCGCTGGGCGCTCATCACGTCGTCGTACTTGAGGATGTTCTTGCGGGTCTCGAAGTTCTGCGACTCGACCAGGCCCTGCGCCGATGCGATCGACTTCGTGACGCGCTTGTTCTCGA
>CAYXFT010000092.1:0-10660 GCA_964464335.1 uncultured Aeromicrobium sp. | reverse complement strand
ACGGCGGCATCAACGGATTGTCCATGGGCGTCGTGCCGTTCTTCACCCGCCTCGTGACGCGTCGTCCCGTCGTCCTGCTCGTGCATCACGTCCATCGCGAGCAGTGGCCCGTGGTCTATCCCGGCCTCGTCGGAAGGATCGGCTGGTGGATCGAGAGTCGAGTCTCGCCGCTGCTCTACCGCCACTGCCAGTACGTCACGGTCTCGACGGCCACGCGCGACGAACTCGTCGCGCTGGGCGTCGCGCGCGAACGCATCGCGATCGTGCACAACGGCAGCGACCCGGCACCGCCCGTCGCGGGAGGCCGCTCGTCGTCACCGCGGATCGTCGTCGTGGGGCGCCTGGTCCCGCACAAGCAGGTCGAACACGCCATCGACGCCCTCGACGCCCTGCTGCCGGATCATCCCGACCTCCGACTCGACGTCGTGGGCGACGGCTGGTGGCACGACGACCTGGTCTCCTACACGGCCGCCAAGTGCCTGACGGGGCGGGTGAACTTCCACGGCTTCGTGGACGAGCAGGCCAAGCACGAACTGCTCGCGGCCGCCTGGGTGATGGCACTGCCGTCGCTCAAGGAGGGCTGGGGCATCGTGATCGGCGAAGCCGGCACCCACTCCACGCCCACCGTGGCGTACCGCTCGGCCGGCGGCCCGCGCGAGTCGGTCGACGACGGGACGTCCGGCGTCCTGGTCGACTCCCCCGCCGAGTTCACCGCCGCGATCCGCACCCTGATCGAGGATGATGCCGAGCGCGAGCGGCTGGGCGCCGGCGCGCTCGTGATGTCGCACCAGTTCAGCTGGGAGAATGCGACCGCACACTTCGCCACGCTGCTCGAGGTCAACGGGTTCGTGGTGCCGCGTCACGCGCACCGGTAGTCCCCGCGAGACGTCACGAGGACATGACTGAGGGGGCGCCCGGTGGGCGCCCCCTCAGTCGAACGTCTGGATCAGCGGTTGCCGTAGCTCACGTTGGAGGTGTCGACCGGGTCGGAGCCGGCGCTCGACTGCGACTGGACGACGCCGACGGCGGTGCCCACCGCAAGAGTCGTGCCGACGACGAACGCCAAAATGCCCGCAGTGATGCTTCCCACAGTGTGTCCTCTCAGGGTGGCTACTACTCACGAGTATAGCCGACTCGTGATGAGTTCACCCCCGTTCGCGTTTCTTGCTCGACGCGTCGCGGGCCGCCGATACGCTGAGGCCACCATGTCCACCGCCTCGACGGCTCACGCCGCGCTCCGCGCGACCCGTCCCCGCCAGTGGATGAAGAATCTCCTCGTCTTCGCAGCGCCTCTGGCCGCCGGGTCGCTGACCGAGACCGGCGTCCTCGTCCGGGTGCTCGCCGCGGCCGGCGTCATGGTGCTGGCCTCCGCCTCGATCTACTTGTTCAACGACGTGGTCGACGCCGAGGCCGATCGGCATCACCCGACGAAGCACCGACGACCCGTGGCGTCCGGCGAACTCTCCGCGGGGGTGGCGGTCGCCCTCGGCGTCGTGCTCGCCGCCGCGTCGATGATCGGCGCGTATGCCGTCACGTCCGAGCTCGCGATCGTGGTCGCGGTCTACCTCGCCCTCCAGCTTGCGTACGTGCTCGGGCTCAAGCACCAGCCCGTGCTCGACCTCGCTGTCGTGTCGGGCGGGTTCCTGCTGCGGGCGATCGCCGGTGGCGTCGCCGCCGGTATCCCGCTGTCCCAGTGGTTCCTGATCGTGGCAGCCTTCGGCTCGCTCTACATGGTCGCCGGCAAGCGCTATTCGGAGTTGCACACGCTCGGCCCCGACGCCCTGACCCGCCGGACGCTGGAGCTCTACTCCGACTCGTTCCTGCGGTTTGTCTGGGGCACTGCGGCCGGCGTGACGATCACCGCGTACTGCTTGTGGGCGTTCGAGATCGCGCCGCCGACCGGCGTCCGGTGGCAGACCATCAGCATCGTTCCGTTCGTCATCGCGATGTTGCGCTACGGGTCCGACATCGATCGCGGGGCGGCCGGCGAGCCTGAGGACGTCGTCCTGCGCGATCCGGTCCTGATGGCGTTGGCAGGTCTGTGGCTGATCACCTTCGCTCTCGGTGTGGCCTGACGCGCATTCAGACCGGGTCGTGGCGCCGCCGCCGCAGGATCGCCAGGGTCGCGATCGCGATCGTCGCCGCCAGAGACAACCACGCGGTCACGACCGCCACGATCCGGGCCGTCCGGGGCTGGATGTCCGCCGCACCCGGCACCTCGTAGAGCCGCAAGGTTCCCGCGGTCGCCACGATCGGCAGGTCCTCGGCCTGTGCCATCGCCTCGGTCGCGCCGGGTGCCGACGTGTCGAGCACGACGAAGCCCACGCCGGCGTCGGCCACCTCGGTCCAGTCGTCCGCGAGCAGGGCTCGGCCGATCCGCGCGGCCCGGGGGTCCTCCCCCGCCACCTCGACGTCGCCGACCTGCAGCGTGTCGTTCGTGACGGTGACCCGGTCGAAGTAGCGACCCGCCGGGTCCAGGACCGGACGATCCTGGTTCCACGACGGCGCGCGGAACGCCGAGAACGGCAGGGACAGCAGATCTCCGGGCCCGTCCTGTGCCGACAGCACTGTCGAGACCTCCGCCCACTCCGGTGGGTAGTGCACGGCGTCGAGTCGGCCGGCCAGTCCCCAGCCGAGGTCGGGGACGAGGGCGATCGGCATCGCCAGGGCCACCAGCCAGCCGGCCGTGGCATGTCGGGGATTCGCCGCCACCATGGCGACGAACCGGGCGAAGCCGACCACGGTGGCCGGCACCATCAGCACGACCCAGCGGGACCCGTCGCGCACGAGACCGGCACCGGGCACGTGGTCGACGAGTTGCTCCAGAAGACCGGGCACGAGAACGCCGGCCAGCGCGACGGCGCACCCGACGACCCACATCACGACGAGCGGGCCGACCTCGCGACGGTCACGACGCCACCCCTGCACGAGCCCGGCCACGACGACGGCGAGGAACAACACCGTCAGGACGGTCGCGACCACCGTCTCGCGCGACGGCGGCACGACGTCGCCGTTCCACACTCCGCCCAGTGCCGTGAGTTCGAGCCATGCCGGGGTCGAGCCCGCGCCGCGGACCGTGAACACCTCCACGCCGGCCGGGTCGCTGCCGAGACCAGCCGGTGAGGACATCGCCGCGACGATCCACGGCGCATTGACCGCGAGGCCGAGCAGCGCCCAGCGCCAGGCGTCGCGGGACCGACCGACCACGAGCGCGATCACGACTCCCATCACGCCCGAGACCGGGGTCAGCGCGGTCACCGCCAGCAGCAGGGTGGCGCGGGCGATGCGGCGGTCCCGGACGGCCAGCACGAGCCACGGGGTCGCCCCGTACGCCAGCAACAGCGGCCAGTGCCCCAGCCCGAGCCGCTCCGCCACGAACGGGTTCCAGACCATGAGGGTCGCCGCGGCCCAGCGGGCGGGCGTACCCAGATCACGGGCGAGGGCTGCGCCGCCTCGTCCCGCGACGATCAGCGCCGTCAGCAGCAGGGCCTTCTGGACGAATTGCTGCGGGAGCACCAGTCCCAGCACGGCGACGACGGCGTCGGACGGGACCGCCCGAGGCACTCCCGAGCCGAGTCCCCACACGTCCGCGCGCAGCATCTCGAGGTGGGGCACCCAGACCATGTCGTAGCTCAGGACGAAACCGGGGGCGAGCACCGGACCGAGGACGAACAGGGCCAGGACGACGATCCACAGCCACAACGCCAGGTCGCCGGCGCGGCCGGGTACGCCGAGCGCCTGCCGTGCGCTCATGGGCGGCCCCTCCGTCATCGTGTCGCGTTCCCGACTATTGTGCCGTGGGTGCGTGGACACCAGAAGGCACTGACGAGCATGTCGGTCGTCGCCGTGGCGATGATGGTCATGAACGTCCTGACCTACGGGTTCAGTCTGGTGGCCGCCCGGATGATGGTGCCGGCGGAATTCGGCGCTCTCACGGCGTTGCTCAGCCTCATTCTGATCGCCAACGTCGTGGCCTTGGCGCTGCAGGCCGCGATCGCTCGACGCATCTCGGTCGACCCGCACCACGCGCTCGCCATCATCCACACCGCCTCACGAGTCTCGCTCGCGATCGCGGTCATCGCGGGCCTCGCCGCCGCGGCCACGACGTTCGTGCTCACGCCGGCATTCCATCTGGACTCGCGTTGGGCGGTCGCCTTCTGCGGCGCGATGCTCGTCCCCCTGACGCTCACCGGCGCCCTCATGGGGGTCGCCCAGGGCACTGCCCGCTGGCGCAAGCTGTCCACGATCTTCGTGGCCAACGGCTTCGGCCGATTGCTCGGCGGCGTCGGTGGCCTGTTGATCGATCCGTCGGCCACCAGCGCCATGGCCGGGCTCGCCGTCGGCGCGTGGTTGCCGGTCCTCGTGGGTGCCGATCTGCTTCGGGCGCCGGGTACCGGCGACGTCCACAGCCGTCGGCCACTCGTCGTCGAGACGATCGTCTCGGCCACGACCCTGCTGGCCTACTTCGCGTTCAGCAACGTGGACGCCCTGCTCGCCCGCGGTGCCTTCGACGAGCACCAGAGCGGCCTGTACGCCTCGGGTCTCATCCTGACCAAGTCGACGCTCTTCCTGCCGCAGTTCGTCAGCGTCGTGTTCTTCCCGAGCCTGGCGCGGGACTCCTCGCACCGCACCCGGATCCGTGCGGCCGCCCTGGTCGGCGCGCTCGGACTGTGTGTCGTGGCCGGCGCCGCGCTGCTGCCGCAACTGACATTGATCCTCGTCGGCGGCAGCCAGTACGCCGAGATCTCCGACAACCTGTGGCTGTTCGCCGTCTCGGGCACCTTCCTCGCGATCGTCTACCTGCTCGTGTTCGACGCCCTCGCCCGCCGCGAGACCGGAGCAGCAGTGCTGTTGTGGGTGGCCACGGGGGTCGTGTTCTTCGTCGCCTGGAACTGGTCCATTCCGATCACCGGGCTGGTGGCGACGATGGGAGTGACCGCCGCCGTCGTGGCGGTCCTGCTGCTGGTGTGGCCGATGCTGCGCAAGCCAGTCGTCGAGGAGCGCGCCGAGGTGGTCTAGTGGCCGGCGTCGTGCCAGGTGTGGCCGACGCCGACCGACACGTCCAGTGGCACCGAGAGGTCGGCGGCTGCGGCCATCTGCTCGCGGACCAGCGCCGACAGCTCGTCGAGTTCGCCCGGCGCGACCTCGAGCACGAGTTCGTCGTGCACCTGCAACAGCATCCGTGAGGACAACTGCGCCGCGGTGATCGCCCGTTCGACGTTGAGCATCGCGACCTTGATGATGTCGGCGGCCGAGCCCTGGATCGGCGCGTTGAGTGCCATCCGCTCGGCCATCTCGCGTCGCTGCCGATTGTCGCTCTGCAGATCGGGAAGGTAGCGGCGTCGACCCATGATCGTCTCGGTGAAACCGGTCTGACGCGCCTCGTCGACAAGCCCGCGCAGGTAATCGCGCACGCCACCGAACTGTTCGAAGTAGTCGTCCATGAGGCCCTGTGCCTCACCGGTGGAGATGCTCAACTGCTGGCTCAACCCGTAGGCCGAGAGCCCGTACGCCAAGCCGTAGTTCATCGCCTTGATCCGCGCCCGCAACTCGGTGTCGATGTCGTCCGGGTCGCGATCGAACACCTTCGCGGCCATCGCGGTGTGGAAGTCCTCGCCGGAGTTGAAGGCCGCGATCAGGTCGGCGTCCTCCGACAGGTGGGCCATGATCCGCATCTCGATCTGGCTGTAGTCGGCGGTCAGCAGGACCTCGGCCTGCTCGCCGACCCGGAAGGCCTCACGGATCCGGCGGCCCGACGCCGTCCGGATCGGGATGTTCTGCAGGTTCGGGTCGTTCGAGCTGAGCCGACCCGTCGCCGCGATCGTCTGCGCATAGGTCGTGTGGATACGGCCGTCGTCGGAGATCGATCGCCGTAGCGTCTCGACAGTCTGGCGCAGCTTCGTCACGTCACGATGCGCCAGCAGATGCTCCAGGAAGGGATGCCCCGTCTTGGCGTAGAGCTGTTGCAGCGCCTCGGCGTCGGTCGTGTAGCCCGTCTTGGTGCGCTTGGTCTTGGGCATCGCCAACTGATCGAACAACACCTCCTGCAACTGCTTGGGCGAGCCGAGGTTCACTTCG
Source organism: uncultured Aeromicrobium sp. (assembly GCA_964464335.1). GTDB lineage: Bacteria > Actinomycetota > Actinomycetes > Propionibacteriales > Nocardioidaceae > Aeromicrobium. The sequence goes on along the minus strand of CAYXFT010000092.1, from coordinate 4,582 downwards.
CGCTCGATCGAGGCGTAGGCGGACGCCTGTGCCTCCAGGGCGCGGGCCGCGAACTCGGACTCCAGCCCCAGCAGGGCGTCGTCGTCCACGGCGATCCCGGCCTGCTCCATCCGGGCCAGCGTCGAGACGAGCGGCAGTTCGACGTCGGCCAACAGCCGGGTTCCACCGGCCCGGTCGACCTCCTCGGCCAGCGCGGCGGCCAGGTCGAGCGTCGCTCGCGCCCGCAGCATGGCGATCTCGGCGTCGTCGTCGGTGTCGAGCGAGAGTTGCCCGTCGGCCCCCGCGTCGTCGCGCAACTCACGCTTGAGGTACCGGACCGACAGGTCCGCCAGGTCGTACGTACGCTGGTCGGGGCGGACGAGATAGGCCGACAACGCGGTGTCGGCGGCGAGCCCGCGAAGCGTCCACCCGCGCGCGGCCAGGGCGAGCATGGGTCCCTTCGCATCGTGCAGGACCTTGCCCCGGTCGGGATTGCCGAGCCAGTCCGCGAGGGCCGCGTCGTCCGCGGGGTCGAGTTGTTCGACGTCGAGCCAGGCCGCGGTCGAGTCCGTCGCCACTGCGATCGCGATCGCATCGCCGGAGCCCCGGCCCCAGGACCCCTGGACGTGGACCCCGACCGGCACCGTCGCATGTTCGGCCAGCCACCCGGCGACCTCGCCGGGGGCGAGCACCCGACCGTCCAGATCGAAGCCCGAGTCTGCCTCGACCTCCTCGGTCGTGTCGGTGAAGATGCCGAACAGTCGCTCGCGCAGAACCGTGAACTCCAGCGCGTCGAACACCGTGTGGACTCGCGCGCGGTCGAACGCGGTGTCGAGTTCGAGATCGGCCGGACCGAGCGGCAGGTCGAGGTCGCGCACCAGCGCGTTCAGCCGGCGGTTGCGCAGGACGCCGTCGAGGTGCTCGCGCAGTGATTCGCCCGCCTTGCCCGGCACCTTGTCGACCTGGTCGATGAGTGCGGCGAGGCTGCCGTAGCCGTTGATCCACTTCGCGGCCGTCTTCGGGCCGACGCCCGGCACTCCGGGCAGGTTGTCGCTGGTCTCGCCGACGAGCGCGGCGATGTCGGGATAGAACTCCGGCAGCACGCCGTACTTCTCCTCGACCGCGGCGGGCGTCATCCGGGCCAGGTCCGAAACGCCCTTGCGGGGGTAGAGCACGGTGACCTGCTCGGTCACGAGTTGGAGGGAGTCCCGGTCGCCGCTGCAGACGAGCACCTCCATGCCCGCGGCCTCCGCGCGGGTGGAGAGCGTCGCGATGATGTCGTCGGCCTCGTACCCGGCCTTGTCGACGTGGCGGACACCGAGCGCGTCGAGGACCTCCTTGACCAGTTCGACCTGGCCGGAGAACTCCTCTGGGGACTTCGAGCGGTTTGCTTTGTACTCGGGGTACTCCTCGGTGCGGAACGACCGGCGCGAGAGGTCGAACGCCACGCACACGTGGGTGGGCCGCTCGTCGCGCAGGACGTTGATGAGCATCGAGGTGAAGCCGAAGACGGCGTTCGTGCTCTGTCCGGTGGTCGTCGAGAAGTTCTCGACGGGGAGGGCGAAAAACGCGCGATAGGCCACCGAGTGACCGTCGATCAGCAGGAGTCGGTCCACGCCTTCGACCCTAGTGGCCCGCACCGACAGCCAGAGCGCCGCCCGTCGTCAGTTGCCGACGGCGTAGCGCCGCCGCAGGGTGCGGCGTACGGCGAGCAGCCGGCCGGTCTCGCGCGAGCCCGAGGCCTTGGTCGCCAACCGGGCGTTGAGCTTGCCGATCGGGATCGCCCGCAGCACCGCGATCTGGTTGAAGCCCAGCTTGGTCAGGTACCGGTTCGGTTCCTTCGCGTGCGCCGGGATCGACGCCAGCACGAGTTCGCAGCCGCGCTCCTCGGCGTACGCCGCGAGGACCGCGAGCAGGCTGGAGGCGATCGATCGGCGGCGGTACTCCGGCGAGACCTGCAGGTCGGACACGAGCAGCACCTTGTTCATGCTGATCGGGGTCAGGGTCGTCACGTCGGCTGCGGCGGCCGCGACGAGCTCACCGCCGACGAAGGCGACGAACAATCGCCGACCATGCGCCGCGAAGTTGAACTCGATCGACTCCTGCGCCTCCTCGACCGTCGGCCGGCGCCACAGGGACTGCTGGGTGTACGTCTCGGAGCCCTCGTCGCCCGCGGCCGAGGCGGACGAGGCCCACAACTCGATGAGCGCCGGCGCGTCCTCGAGGACGGCATCGCGGATCTCGACCGGATGACGCAACGCCATCGACGTGGCACCTCCGTGGGGGGTTGGGGGACGGACGAACCCGGTAAGACTACGCCCACGACCGACCGGGTGGGAATGCCCCGGCGGTGCGTCAAACCGAAACCGAACTGTTACTCGCGAGAACGCCGAGAGAACGGCGCGGAAACGTCAGGATGGCTATGCTCAACAGGATCGAAACTGGCGCGCCGTACCCGGTGCGCGCCCAGCGACAGGAGATGGTGTGCGACTGCGAACAGCGGCGCTGCTCACGGCACTCTGTGCAGGACTCGTGTTCTTCGCGAGTCCCGCCTCGGCCGAGACCACGTCCCCCTCACCCAGCCCCAGCGCCACCGCGCCGGCCAGTGACGCACCGGTCACCGGCCCCGCGATCCGCGTACGCCTGCTCGACCAGCAGGGCGGCAAGGCCGGCCCCAACCCGCCGCCGGTACCCGGTGTGGGCGTCGTCGTGAAGGACGACGGCGGCACCGAGATCGGCTCGGCCACGACCAACGAACAGGGCGTCGCGGCGATCGCGATCCCCGGCCGCGGCGAGTACGAGGTCGTGATCGACGAGGCGACCCTCCCCGACGGCGTCCAGTTGACGGGCAAGAAGACCCTCGACGTGAACGTGAATCTCGACTCCGGTCTGAACGTCGCCTTCCCGCTCAACGGCAAGGTGATCGTCAAGACGCCGTTCTCCGAGCGCCTCGTCGACAGTCTCGTCTCGGGCCTGAAGTACGGCCTGATCATCGCGTTGGCGTCCCTGGGACTGTCGCTGATCTTCGGCACCACCGGCCTGACGAACTTCGCCCACGGCGAACTGATCACGTTCGGCGCGATCATCGCCTACTTCTTCAATGCGGTGGTCGGCATGCCGGTCTGGGCCGCAGGCATCCTCGCGGTCCTGGCCGGTGCGCTGTTCGGCTGGGGGCAGGATCGAGCCCTGTGGCGTCCGCTGCGGCACCGCAGCACGGGCCTTATCGCGATGATGATCGTCTCGATCGGCTTCGGTCTGTTCCTGCGCAACCTGTACCAGTACTTCTTCAGCAGCAGCACCAGATCCCTCTCCGACTACACGTCCCAGCGCGGGATCGACTTCGGTCTGTTCGACCTGGCCCCGAAGGAGATCTGGATCTTCGGCATCGCGATCGGCGCGATCGCGATCGTCACCACGGCCTTGGCTCGTACCCGACTCGGCAAGGCGATGCGAGCGGTCTCGGACAACCCGGCGCTGTCGGCCTCGTCCGGCATGCGGGTCGACGGCGTCATCTCTTCGGTCTGGATCCTCGGTACGGCGCTCTCGGCCCTGGCCGGCGTCCTGCTGGCCGTCAACAGCCAGATCAACTTCATGATGGGCTACCAATTGCTGCTCATGGTGTTCGCCGCCACGACGCTCGGCGGCCTGGGCACGATCTGGGGTTCGGTTCTCGGCTCACTCATCATCGGCGTCATCACCGAAGTCGGCCCCCTGCTCGGCGTCCCGAGCTCGATCAAGGAGGTCGGCGCGCTCATCGTGCTGATCCTGATCCTGCTCATCAGACCGCAGGGCATTCTGGGTCGCGCGGAGAGGATTGGTTGATCCCATGGACTTCGGACAGATCATCGACGCCGCGTTCTCGAACGCGCTCGGCCCGCAGGCGATCGTCTTCGCGATCGCCGCGATCGGCCTCAACATCCACTTCGGCTACACCGGCCTGCTGAACTTCGGTCAGGCCGGCTTCATGGCGGTCGGCGCCTACGGTCTGGCGGTCACGATGGTGCGCGGAGACATGCCGCTGTGGCTCGGCATCGCCGCCGGCATCGTCGCCTCCATCGTGTTGGCGCTCGTGCTGGGCGTGCCCACGCTGCGCCTGCGGGCGGACTATCTGGCCATCGTCACGATCGCGGCGGCCGAGATCCTGCGCCTGGTGTTTGGTGCCGTCGAGACCAAGAAGGTCTTCGGCGGCTCGAACGGCCTCAACGGGTTCAGCGACACTTGGAACTCCATGAACCCCTACACCGGCGGACTGGACCTCGGGTTCGCCTCGTGGGGGCGCAACGACCTGTGGGCCATGACGGTCGGCTGGTCCCTGGTCGCCCTGTTCTGCCTCCTCACGTGGGCGCTCATGCGCAGCCCGTGGGGCCGCGTGCTGCGCTCGATCCGCGAGGACGAGGACGCCGTGCGTTCGCTGGGCAAGAACGTGTTCCTGTACAAGATGCAGGCGCTCATCCTCGGTGGTGTCATCGGCGGTGTCGGCGGCATCTTCTACGCCCTCAAGCAGGGTTCGGTCGTGCCCAGCGACTACAGCACGAACCTGACCTTCTTCGCCTACACCGCGCTGCTGCTCGGCGGCGCCGCTCGGGTCCTGGGGCCGGTCGTC
>CAYXFT010000091.1:0-10667 GCA_964464335.1 uncultured Aeromicrobium sp. | reverse complement strand
CGACCACCGACACCACCCGCCGGTCGAACGACCACCGACACCACCCGCCGGTCGAGTACCGCGAGGAACGAGCGGTGTATCGAGACCACCGACCCGAGTACGCGCAGACGGGAACCGCGCTTAGCGACCCTGGTTGGCGACCGCGGCGATCGCCTCGGCGGCGGCGTCGGGGTCGAGGTATTGGCCACCGCGGACCGTGGGGCGCATGTCCTCGTCCAATTCGTAGACGAGCGGGATGCCGGTCGGGATGTTCAGGCTGACGATCGCGTCCTCGTCCATGTCGTCGAGGTGCTTGACCAGGGCGCGCAACGAGTTGCCGTGCGCCGTAACGAGCACCGTCTTGCCCGCTCGCAGGTCCGGCACGATCTCGTCGTACCAGTAAGGCAGCATGCGGTCGACGACGTCGGCGAGGCACTCCGTGCGCGGCAGCAGTTCGCTCGGCAGGTCGGCGTACCGGACGTCGCCGGACTGGCTGTACTCGGACGAGTCGTCCAGCGGCGGCGGCGGAGTGGCGTACGAACGGCGCCACTCCATGAACTGCTCCTCGCCGAACTCCTCCAGCGTGGCCTTCTTGTCCTTGCCCTGCAGCGCGCCGTAATGCCGCTCGTTGAGACGCCAGGACCGCTTGACGGGGATCCAGTGCCGGTCGATGCCGTCGAGCGCGATCTGGGCGGTACGGATCGCGCGACGCAACAGTGAGGTGTGCAGGACGTCCGGCAGGATGCCCGCGGCGGTCAGCAGCTCGGGCGCACGCTCCGCCTCGGCCACCCCCTGCGCGGTGAGATCGACGTCGACCCACCCCGTGAACTGGTTCGTGGCATTCCACTCGCTCTGACCATGACGCAACAGGACCAAGGTGCTCATGCGTGCAGCCTAGTGCCACCGAGGCGCGGCGAAACCAGGGTCAGCGGGCGATCGAGTGCAGGGCCTGCAGGTAGTCGTCCTGCGAGTGCATCCCGGCGATCGTGTGCAGTGCGTCCACCACGACGAACGGCGCGGTGCGTGCGCCGACGGACGCGGCCGTCTCGCGCTGGGACTCGACCTCGGCGACGAACTCCGTGCTCGCGAGCAGGGCCTCCGCGCTCTCGAGGTCGAGACCGACCAGCGCGGCCCGACTCGCGAGCACGAACGGGTCCCCGATGTCGGCTCCCTCGAGGAAGTGCGCCCGCCACAGCTGGTTCAGCAGGTCGCGCTGCGTCTCGGCACCCTCGGCCTCCGCCCACGTCAGCAGCCGCCACGCATCGGTCGAGTCGGCCTCGACGACCTCGTCGACGTTCAGGTCGATGCCGCTGATCCGAGCGGCGGCGAACGCGTCCTCGGCCAGCGCCAGATGACTGAACGTCGCCGCGCGGTAGGAGATCTCGACGGCCTCGCCGGTGAGGATGGAGAACAGGGCTGCAGCGCGCTCGAACCGGACGGCACCGATGTAGGACCAGGCGTCCACGACGTCGGCGAAAACGATGGCCTTCACGGCCACCACGCTACGCGGTGGTCGACGTCGTCCGGTCAGTCGGTGGGGCGCAGGTGGCGGAACGCCTCGAGGTTGTGCGTCGGCTCGCCCCGCGACTCGCGCCAGCTCCACTCCTTGCGGATGGACGACGCGAACCCCATCTCGAGGATCGGGTTGAACGACTCGTCCGCGTACGTCAGCACCGACCCGAGCAAGCGGTCCAGCTCCTCGGGCGTGACGGCGTCGAGCGGGATCCGGCCGTCGAGATAGATGTCGCCGGCGGAGTCGACGGCGAACGCGACGCCGAACAGCTTGAGGTTGCGTTCGAGCAACCAGCGGTAGACGGTCTCGTGGTTCTCGTCGGGGTTGCGGACGACGAAGGCGTGCAGGCTCAGCGCGTGCCTGCCGATCTCGAGCCGGCAGGTGGTCTTGAGCTTGCGCTCGCCCGGGAGTTCGACCTCGAACACGTCGTCGCCGTGCCGGACGTAGTCGAGTCCGGAGTCGGCCAGGGTGTCCGCGACGACCTCGTGCACGGCGCTCATCCGGCGACCTCCTGGCGGGCGGCATGATCGCGCAGGGCGTCCTCGTAGACGCCGAGGGTCCGTTCGGCCGTCGCGTCCCACCCGAACGACTCGGCATGGCGGATCGCCTTGGCACCGGTCGCGGAGCGCAGCGGACGATCGACGAGGTAGCGCGTGAGCGCGTCGGCGTAATCGGCCGGGTCGTGCCCCTCGACGAGGGTTCCGGAGACGCCGTCGGCCACGGCCGTGGTCAGTCCGCCCACCGCGGCGGCGACGACGGGGGTGCCACACGCCTGGGCCTCGATCGCGACGAGCCCGAACGACTCGTTGAACGACGGCACGCACACGACGGCGGCCCGCGAGTACCAGTCGGCGAGCTCGGCCTGCGTCACCGTGGGCACGAAGTCGACGCGGTCGGCGATGCCCAACTCGGCGGCCAGGTCGACGAGTTCGGTGGGCCGGTCCAGGCCGCTGCCCGACGCCCCGCCGATCACGGCGACCCGGTGCGGCACGTCGACGAGGGCCGACGCACGCAGCACGATGTCGGGCGCCTTGAGCGGCTGGATGCGACCGGCGAACACGATCAGCGGTGGTTCGTCGTCGGGCGCGCGGTCGCCGAAGACGTCGAGGTCGACGCCGGGATGGACGACCTCGACCGCGCGCGGGTCGGCGTCGTAGAGGTCGATCAGTTCGCGGCGTTCCTCGTCGGTGTTCGCGATCAGGCGATCGGCGAGGCGCACGATCTCCTCCTCGCCGGCCACGCGGCCGATCGGCTCGGGACGGTCGCCGTCGGCCAACGCCGCGTTCTTGACCTTGGCCATCGTGTGCATCGAGTGCACGAGCGGCACGCCCCAGCGCTCGCCCAGCACCGTGCCGACCTGCCCGGACAGCCAGTAGTGCGAGTGCACGAGGTCGAAGTAGCCCGGTTCGTGTGACGCCTCGACCCGCAACACGTCGCGCACGAACGAGCACATCTGGCTGGGCATGTCGTCCTTCTGCAGGCCCTCGAACGGTCCGGCCGCGACGTGGTGGACGCGGATCCCCGACTCGGCCTCGACGACCGGTGGCAGGTGGCGCGACGTCGCGCGGGTGAAGACCTCGACCTCGATGCCGAGCGCGGCCAATCGGCGCGACAACTCGAGCACGTAGACGTTCATGCCGCCGGCGTCACCCGTGCCGGGCTGGTCCAACGGCGAGGTGTGCGCCGAGAGCATCGCGATGCGACGGATCCCTCGAGCAGACATGTTTCCCATCATGGCACGCTGGTCCCATGCCCACCGCAGTCGTCACCGGAGCCTCCAGCGGGATCGGCGAGGCCACCGCCCGCGCCCTCGCCGCGGCCGGATTCACCGTCATCGCCGCCGCCCGTCGCGCGGACCGCATCGAACGCCTCGCCGACGAGATCGGCGGCACCGCCGTGCGCTGCGACATCACGATCCCCGAGGACGTCAGGCGACTCGCCGACACCGTGGGCGACCGGCTCGACGTGCTGGTCAACAACGCCGGCGGAGCGCGCGGGATGGAACCGGTCGCCGAGGCCGACCTCAACGCCTGGCGGTGGATGTACGAGACCAACGTGATCGGCACGGTCGCCGTCACCAAGGCCCTCGTCCCCGCGCTCGTCGCGTCGGGCGCCGGCGCCATCATCAACGTCGGCTCGACCGCCGGCCGGGTGACCTACGAGGGCGGTGGCGGCTACACGGCCGCCAAGCACGCGCTCGCCGCCGTGTCGGAGACGCTGCGGCTCGAACTCAACGGACAACCGGTGCGGGTCAGCGAGATCGCCCCGGGCATGGTCAAGACCGACGAGTTCGGCCTGACCCGCTTCGACGGCGACCGGGCGCGCGCCGAGGCGGTCTACGCCGGCGTCGACGAGCCGCTCCTGGCCGAGGACATCGCCGACGCGATCTGCTGGGTCGCCACCCGGCCGAAGCACGTCGACATCGACCTCATGGTCATCAAGCCGGTCGCGCAGGCGGCCCAGTGGAAGGTGCACCGAAACCAGGTCTGACTCTTGCGGTGATGTCGCCCCACGAGCGAAAGTCGGGGCATGTGCAGGAACATTCGCAGACTCCACAATTTCGAACCCGCCGCGACCAGCAGTGAGGTGCACGACGCCGCCCTGCAGTACGTGCGCAAGATCGCCGGGACCACCAAGCCGTCCCAGACCAACCAGGCCGCGTTCGACGAGGCCGTCCACGAGATCGCTCATGCGACCCAGCACCTGCTGGAGCACCTGACGACGACCGCTCCCCCGCTGGACCGCGAGGTCGAGGCGGCGAAGGCGAAGGCGCGCGCCGCGAAGCGCTACGCCTCCGCCTGAGACCGATCAGCCCTCGACGGGCGTGGAGGCCTCGGCCGGACTCTGCGGGGTGACCGGCGGAGTCGCCTTCGCGGGGGTGGACCCGGTGGCCTTCTTCGCCGCCGGACGCCGCGAGGTCGTGGCCCGACTGGTGCCGGTCGAGGACGTGCGCTTGGCCGGGGCCTTCCTCGCCGGGGTGCCCTGGATCGTGCCCGTCGCCGGGGTCTTCGCGGCGGTGGCCGTCTTCACGGGCGCCTTCCGGGCCGGTGCCTTCGTGGCGGCAGCCTTCTTGGCCGGGGCCTTCTTCACCGCGGCGCGCGTGGCGGTGGCCTTCTTCGCCGCAGCGGCCTTGGCGGCCGTGAGCGCCTCGGCGAGTTCGGTCTGCAGGCGCTCCACGGAGGCGCGGACGTCGGTGAGCTCGGCGGACGCCTTCGCCTCGACCTCGCGCAGCTGCTTCGCGGCCTGCTTGGCCGCCTTCTCGATCTCGCGGGAGGACGCCTTCTCGGCCGCCTTGCGCGCCTGCTTCTCGGCCTTGCCGATTTCCTTCGCGGTGCTCTTGCGGGCCTTCTTCAATTCGCGCTTGAGCTCGGCAACCTTCGCTTCGAGCTTCTTCTCGGACTTGCTCTTGCCCATGGTCAGGACCTCTCCGTTGAGTCGACGTCGACGAGTTCACCCTACGGTGGCGCGGGGCACTCTCCTATCGTGACGTCATGGATCTGGGACGGCAGAACAAGACCTACGTCGTCACCGGCGGCACCCGCGGGCGGCCTGTGGGTCAGTGCGTGCCGGCCTCGGTGCGGCCCCGGTCGATCGTGCCGTCCGGCTTCCACCCGGGCGGTCCCACGACGTAGCCGAGCCGGTCGCGCCACGAGGTCGCCGACCGCACGTCGCGCACCATCTGCTTGTAGTCGCCGTACTGCAGCGTCAACAGGTTGTACGTCTCGACGTGGTGCGTCAGGCCGTACGTGGGATGGCGCACCTCGGGCTCGAACGTGCCGAACAGCCGGTCCCAGACGATCAGGATGCCGCCGTAGTTCTTGTCGAGGTACTCCGGGTCGGAGCCGTGGTGCACGCGGTGGTGTGACGGCGTGTTGAAGACGAACTCGATCGGCCGCGGCAGCTTCCCGATCACCTCGGTGTGCACGAAGAACTGGTAGATCAGGTTGATCGCGAACGCGGCGAACAGGGTCCAGGGCGCGAATCCCAGCAGCGGCAACGGCAGCCAGAAGAAGAACTCGAACCAGGGGTTCCACTTCTGTCGCAGCGCGGTCCCGAAGTTCATGAACTCACTGGAGTGATGGGACTGGTGCCCCGCCCAGCCGATCCGGACGCGGTGGCTGAACCGGTGGTGCCAGTAGTAACAGAAATCGAGTCCGATGATGAGTGCCGGCCAGTACCACCACGCCGTCGTCGGCAACTCGAACAACGCGAAGTGGGCGAACACGAACACGAACGCGAAGAAGGTGATGATCTTGAACACCGTGAGGAAGAAGATCGAGCCGATCCCCATCGAGATCGACGCGCGGGCGTCCTTGAAGGCGTAGCCCGTGACGTTGTCGTCGTGGTCGAGCCATTTCAGGGCGGCCACTTCGATCGCGATGCTGAGCACGAAGAAGGGCACCGCGTAGGTGAGCGGGTTCTTCATCGGGTCGAGGAGGTCGGCGAGCACCTCCCAACGATACGCCGAGGTACGTGACTACGATCACCCTTCATGGGAGTCGATCCGCACGGACAGGTCGTGGTCATCACCGGCTCGTCGAGCGGCATCGGTGCCGCCGCGGCCCGCCGGCTCGCCGCCCGCGGCGCGACCGTGTGCCTGATCGCGCGACGCGCGGACGAGCTCGCGTCGGTCGTCGACGCGATCGGCGCCGCGGGCGGGCGCGCGTGGGCCTATCCCGTCGACCTGACAGACGAGCCCGCGACGAGCGCAGTGGTCGAGCGGATCCTGTCCGACCACGGCCGTGTCGACGTCCTCGTGAACAACGCGGCCCGGTCGATCCGTCGCTCGATCCCCGACTCCCTGGACCGGCTGCACGACCACGAGCGGGTCATGGCGATCAACTACTTCGCGGCCGTACGCCTCACGCAACTGGTGCTGCCGTCGATGCTCGCGCACGGCGGCGGCCACGTGGTGATCAGCTCGACCCTGTCGACCCAGGTGCCGATCCCGCTGTTCTCGGCCTACCTCGCCAGCAAGAGCGCCCTCGAGTCGTACGTGCGCTCGCTGGCGGCCGAACTCGGTCACCGCGGCATCACCACGACGACCGTGCACTTCCCCATGGTCCGTACCGAGATGTCCGGTGGCACCGAGATCTACGCGGCGATGCCGATGATGGACGCAGATGGCGCCGGGCGCTGGATCGAACGCGCCGTCGTCTCGCGTCCCTCGCGGATCACGAGTGCATTCGGCGTGGCCGGCGAGACCTCGATGGCCCTCCTGCCGGGTGTCGTCACCCGCGCCACGTCGCCGTTCTTCCGTCGCATGGACCGCCGGCTGGCCGAGAAGACGGCCGCGCGCGTGGCCCGCGAGCGCCCACCGGGGTGATCGCGGCGCGAGGCGCCGCCGACCTCACGAGCCGGGTTGGTCGTTCACGGTGCGGATCGCCGCGACGAGGAACCGCTCGACCACGGCCAACTCGTCCTCGTCGAAGTCCTCCATCATCGACGCCAACTGCGCGGCCAGCGGTCCGAACATGGCGCGTGCCTCCTCGCCTGCGGAGGGCGTCATCTCCAGACCGACGCGACGGCGGTCGTCGACGTCGCGGACCCGGCGCACGTGACCGGCGCGCTCCAACCGGTCGGCCAGCGCCGTCGTGGCCGAGGGGCTCAACGTCAGGGCGTGGGCCAGCGCGGAGGCCGTGACCGGCGGCTCCCCACCTTCGCGGGCCGTGGCGAGCACCCGCAGGGCCTGGAGGTCCGATCGGTGCAGGCCGTGCGCGCCCGCGGCCCGGTCGCTGAAGTGCAGCGAGGCCGTGGACAACTCTTGGACGAGCTCGACCAGGCTGCGACGGAGGGGGTCCGCGTGCGTCGTCACGACACCCAGTATACATTTCTCTCGTGGAATCTTTCGATCATCGAACCTTCTTCCTCTCGCGCCTCGTCGGACACCGGCGATCGATCGTGGTCGTCCTTCTCGCCCTGGTGCTCTCGGGCCTCGTACTGGCCTTCGCCCCCGAGCCGACCGGAGGCGCGCAGGCCGGATCGAACCTGCCGGACTCGGCCGAGTCGGCGCGGGCCGATGCGGCACTGGCCGAACTCCCGAAGGCCTCCGAGGCACCGGCGATCGTCGTCTACTCCCGGGACGGAGGGCTCACGCCCGCGGACCTCGCCGGCCTCGCCGAGCGCTCGGCAGCCTTCGCGTCGCAGTTCGGCGTCGAGGTCAGCCCGCCGGTCCCCTCGAAGGACAAGTCCGCGGCGATCATCGCCGTTCCGGTCTCCACCGACCTGTCGAACGACGAGAGCAGCGAGCTGGTCGACAAGCTCCGCGCGAGCGCGAGCAAGGACCTGCCCGACGGCATCACCGCCGAGGTGTCGGGGGCGCCCGCCGTGCAGGCCGACCTCGGCGCGGTGTTCAGCGGCGCCGACACGCGCCTGCTCCTGGTCACCGCGGCAGTCGTCGCGGTCCTGCTCATCGTCACCTACCGCAGCCCGTGGCTCTGGATCGTCCCGCTCACCGTGATCGGCATCGGCGACCGGGTCGCTGCCAAGGTGCTCGAGGGCGCGTCCGGCTTCCTCGGGTTCGCTCTCGACGGTTCCACCACGGGCATCACCTCGGTCCTCGTCTTCGGCGCGGGCACGAACTACGCGCTGCTCCTGATCGCCCGTTACCGCGAGGAACTGCGGCGACACGACTCCCGCTACGACGCGATGCGCGCCGCCGTCGGGGCCGCGGCACCGGCGATCCTGTCCAGCTCCGGCACCGTCGTGCTGGCCCTGTTGTCGCTGCTGATCGCCCAATCACCGTTCGTGAGCGGGATCGGCCTGGCCGGTGCCATCGGCATCGTCGTCGCGGTCGTCTTCGCGCTGGTCGTGCTGCCCTCGGCGATGGTCCTGCCCGGCCGCTGGCTGTTCTGGCCGTTCGTTCCCCGCGTGGGCGATGCGGACCCGAGCGAGCGTGGCTGGTGGTACCGCGTCGGACGCGGCGCCACCGCGCGACCGCGCACCGTCGCGGCGGTCGGTCTCGTCGCCCTGACCGTCATGGCTGCCGGCTGCCTCGGCATCCAGACCGGCCTGGGTCAGAGCGAGCAGTTCCTCGAGACCCCCGAATCGATCCGTGCCCAGCAGACCCTCCAGGAGTCCTTCCCGGCCGGCACGTCCTCGCCCACCGTCGTCGCGACCTCCCCGGACCTCGCCGCGACGGTGGCCGAAGCCGCGTCCACCGTCGACGGCGTCGAGTCCGCGAACGAGACCGAAGCGTCCGGCGACGGCGCGAAGGTGCAGGTCGTCCTGACCGCCGAACCCGAGAGCGACGCCGCCCTGGAGACGATCACCGAACTCAGGACGGCCGTCCACGGAGCCGACCCCGACTCCCTGGTCGGTGGCACGGACGCCCGCGTGCTCGACGAGACGGCGGCGGCCGCCGAGGATCGCCTGCACGTCGCGCCGATCGTACTCGCGATCGTGCTCGTGATGCTGCTGATCCTGCTCCGTTCGGTGGTCGCCGCGGTGGTGCTGTGCGCGACGACCGTGCTGTCCTACCTCGCGGCGCTCGGTGCCGGATGGGTGCTGTTCAACCACGTGCTGGGCTGGTCGGCGATGGACGTCAGTACGCCCCTGCTGGCCTTCATCTTCCTGGTCGCGCTCGGCGTGGACTACAACATCTTCCTCACGGCGAGGGCCCGCGAGGAGATGGCGCACACCGGCGACGCGACCGGATCGATCGTCACGGCGCTGGCGGTCACCGGAGGCGTCATCACCAGCGCCGGCGTGCTTCTCGCGGCCGTGTTCACGGTCTTGGGTGTGCTGCCGCTGGTCCTGCTGGCCCAGTTGGGCGTGCTCGTCGGCTTCGGCGTGCTGCTCGACACCGTGGTGGTGCGCGGTGTCGTCACCCCGGCCCTGGTCGCCCTGTGCGGGCGTCGATTCTGGTGGCCCAGCCGACTCAGCCGCATGGAGCCGATGTCGGGGGCGCAGCACGAGTAGCATCAGGCGCATCGGCCACCACCCTCGGCCGACCTTCACCCAGCACAGGTCGCGGCACCACCCCCGTCACGGCCGGAGAGCAGGAACCATGAGCAGCGCCCCCAGCCCATTCGGCACACGCCACGAGCAGGTCGTCTTCTGTCACGACCAGGCGTCAGGACTCAAGGCGATCATCGCGTTGTACTCGACCGCCCTCGGCCCAGGCCTGGGCGGCACCCGGTTCTATCCGTACGCCAGCGAGACCGAGGCCCTCGCGGACGTCCTGAACCTGAGCCAGGGGATGGCCTACAAGAACGCGCTCGCCGGGCTCGACCTCGGCGGTGGCAAGGCCGTCATCATCGGGGACCCCCACGTCGACAAGTCCGAGGCGTTGCTGCGCGCGTACGGCCGCTTCGTCCAAAGTCTCGCCGGCCGCTACTTCACCGCGTGCGACGTGGGCACGTTCTCGGTCGACATGGACGTCATCGCGCGCGAGTGCGACTTCGTCACCGGCCGGACGGTCGAGCACGGCGGTGCCGGCGACTCCAGCGTCCTGACGGCGTTCGGCGTCCACCGCGGGATGCGGGCCGCCGCGCAGTTCACCTGGGGCTCGCCCGACCTGGCGGGCAAGCGGGTCGGGATCGCCGGCGTCGGCAAGGTCGGCCGGCACCTGGCTCGGCACCTCGTCGAGGAGGACGCCCAGGTCGTCGTCACCGATGTCGACCCGGACGCCGTCGACCGGCTCGTCGAGCAGTATCCGGGCCTCGAGGTCGCGCCGTCGACCGAGGCGCTGATCGCCGCGGACCTCGACGTCTACGCGCCGTGTGCGCTCGGCGGCGCGCTGACCGAGACCAGTGTGGAGGCGCTGACCGCGAAGGTGGTTGCCGGCGCCGCGAACAACCAACTCGCGGACGAGAGCATCGCCAAACTGGTGGCCGAGCACGGGATCGTCTACGCCCCGGACTACTGCGTGAACTCCGGCGGCGTCATCCAGGTCGCCGACGAACTCGATCCGAGCGGCTTCTCCTTCGACCGCGCCAAGGCCCGCGCGGAGGGCATCTTCGACACGACCCTCGCCGTGCTCGAACGCGCCGCCCGCGACGGCATCACCACCGCCGAGGCAGCCGACCGCCAGGCCGAGCAGCGCATGCGCGAGATCGGCCGGCTCGGTCAGATCCTCGTCCCCTGACCGGGGCCGGGGGTCCGAAGTTTCCCCGGTTAAGCCTCGATCCACCGATGGTGTGGGCTTGAGGGTGGCGGTGTCGTCAATCGCTGA
>CAYXFT010000090.1:0-10673 GCA_964464335.1 uncultured Aeromicrobium sp. | reverse complement strand
CGAAGACCCCGGCGTCCCACAGCGGCTCGAGGTCGTCGAGGTTGCCCGGGACCGCGCCGCCCCAGAAGCCGACGTCGACCATCAACTGGCCCTGTGCGGCCGCCTGCTTGACCCTCAGACCCTCCACCGTGGTGGTCGGCGGGATGCTGTTGAGCGGCATGTCGACGAGCGTCGTGGCCCCGCCGAGCGCGGCGGCCTCCGTCGCCGACATGAAGCCCTCCCAGTCGGTGCGACCCGGTTCGTTGACGTGTACGTGCGTGTCGACGATGCCCGGGACGACGTACGCCGAGTCCGCCGCGTGGAGCACCATCCCGTCGACCTCGGTGCCGAACGGGTCGATCGCCTCGATCGTGCCCTGCCGCAGCCGGACGGTGGCCGGCACGAACGTGTCACCGACGAGCACGTGCCGACCCTGGATCGCATCGACGCGCATCTCACTCCTTCTTGCGACGAGTGCCGGCGGGGGTGCCCTCGACCGGCTCGCCGGCCTCGAAGTGACCCCCCTCGCCGAGCACCGCGGCCTCGTCCTCGCGCACCATGATGGCGGGTCCGGCGGCGACGTCCGTCGGCTCCGGCGGGGAGCCGGGGGCGAGGACGTTGAAGAACAGGTTCAGCAACACCGCCGTGATCGCGGCCGCGCTGATCTCGGAGTCGAAGATCGTCTGGAACCAGTCGGGGGTCGTGCTCCAGAACTCGCCGTTCGCGATCGGGATCATGCCGAACGCCAGCGACGTCGCGACCACGACGAGGTTGTTGTTGCCGTCGTAGTCGACCTTGCTGAGGGTGCGGATCCCGCTGGCCGCGACGGTGCCGAACAGCACGATGCCGGCGCCGCCCAGGACGGCCGAGGGGATCACGTTGACGACCGCGGCCAGCACGGGCGACAGGCCGAGCACGGCCAGCACGACACCGCCGGTCGTGACCACCCAGCGGCTCGTGACGCCGGTGAGCGCGACGACGCCGACGTTCTGCGCGAAGGCCGTGGCCGGGAACGAGTTGAACACGGGCGCGACGGCACTGCTGATCATGTCGGCGCGGACACCGTCGCCGATGCGGCGGCTGTCGACCTTCGTGCCGACGACCTCGCCGACCGCGAGGATGTCGGCCGTCGTCTCGACCATGATGACGATGATCACGACCAGCATCGACAGGATCGCGCCGATCTCGAAGATCGGCGCACCGAATGCCAGCGGCTCGGGCACCGCGAACGGCTTTGCGTCGCCGACCGCGTCGAAACTCGCGTTGCCGGTGACGAAGGCGACGACCGTGCCCAGGAACAGTCCCATCAGGATCGCCACGCGCGACAGCACCGGCGTCTTCGTCAGGGCGAGCACGATCAGCAGCGTCGCGAACGCCAGCCACAGGCTGCTCGAGCTCAGGTACGACGGGTTCTCCTGCACCTCACCGTTGACCGTGATCGTGGGCTGCCCCGTGATCCACCCGACGGCCACGGGCATCAGCGACAGACCGATGGTGGTGATGATGACGCCCGTGACGATGGGCGGGAACAGCCGGATGACGAGCGAGAAGAACGGCGAGATGACGACACCGACGAGCGCCGACACCAGGACGGCGCCGAACACCGTCCGCAGGCCGTCCTCACCGCCACCGGCCTTGCCGATCACCGCGAGCATCGTCGAGACGGCGGCGAACGAGATGCCCTGCACGAGCGGCAACTGCGATCCGAAGAACGGGACTCCCACCGTCTGCAGGATGGTCGCCAGGCCGCTGATGAACAGCGCGCACGAGATCAGCAGGGCCTTGTCCGTGGCGTCCAGACCGGCCGCGCCACCGATGATGAGCGGGACGGCGATGACGCCACCGAACATCGCCAGGATGTGCTGCAGGCCGTAGCCGAGCAGTTGGGCCGGGGGAAGGACCTCGTCCTCCGGTCGGGTGGTGGCGGAGTCCGCTGGCGTCGCGCTCATGGGTGCCTCCTCGGCTCGCGGTCAGCTGCCGCGATAGGTGGTGTAGGAGTACGGCCCGAGCAGGAGCGCCACGTGGTGGTGCTCCTCCTCGGACTTCACCTCGAACGTCACGTCGATCGAGGGGAAGTAGGTGTCCCGGTCGGCCGCGGCGAACCACGGGCCGGTGGCGAAGGTCAGCCGGTGGGTGCCGGCGGGCAGGTCGGCGACGAAGCGGATGCGCCCGTCGGCGTCGGTGACCGCCTCGAGCACGGCGTCGGCGGCGGTCAGGACGACGCGCAGGGCGGTGGCGGGGCGACCCAGGGTCGCGTCGAGGACGTGCGTGGAGCAACTGGTCATGAGACGGAGCCTGCCAGTCGCAACACCGCGATCTCCCGCAACTGGTCGTGGGTCTCGGCCAGCTCGGCGTGCGGGTCGTTGTCGAGCCGTCGATGCAGTTCGGCCAGGATCTCGCCGGCATCGCGGCCGGCGGCGCGGATCAGGAACACCCGCTCGAACGTCTTCTCGTAGAGCCGGTTCCCGTCCTCGAGGCGCGCGGTGATCTCCGGGTCGTCGGTCCGGGCGGTGCCCTGCTCCCGCGCCGAGTGGGCGGCGCTCGCGCCCGTCCCGTGGTGCCGTTCGCCGATCCGGGGGTGGTCGGCCAGCGCCGCCTCGATCTCGGCCGGCGTCCAGTCGTACGCGGCGTCGTCGGCGACCGTCCGGAGTTGCTCCGCCGTCGCGTACGGGCGGAACGCGACGACGCACGCGGCCCACCGCGGCACCAGGGCGCACGTCTCGAGGACGGCGACGGCCTCGGTCTCGTCGAGCGCGTTGAACTCCCCGATGTCCATGTCCGCGACGCTAGGAGCGCGCCGTTGGCTCGTGGTTCCGATTCGGTTTCGTCCCGGTTAAGGCTCCGCGGAGGTCGCCTCGACGGCCAGGTCGAGCAGGTCGAGGTCGCGGCCGGGGGCGGCCACCAGACAGGCTCCGCAGGGCAGGTCGCCCGCGGTGGAGAGCGGGACCGAGACCGCCGGCAGGCCCCCGATCCCGGCGAGCACCGTGAGCGAGAGGTTCGCCTCGCGCGCCGGTTGGAGGTCGGCCCCGATCAGCGGCGCCACGCTCGGCGCCGAGGGCAGTACCAGCACCCGGTCGGCGACGAGGGCCCTGACCTGCTCCCGGGCCTCCCGCACCACCACATCGGCATCGGCCGCCTCGGCCGACGTGATCCGCGAGGCCGCCTCGAACCGTCCCCGCACGTCGGGACCGAGCGAGTCCATCCGGGAGTTCAGCCACCAGCCGTGGGAGCGCCACGCCTCAGCGCCCTGGCAGGTCACGAACGCAGCCCGCCAAGCCCGCAGCTCGGCGAGCTCCCAGTCCTCCACCTGCGCGCCGAGCCGCTCCGCGAACGCACGCACCGGCTGCGCGACGTCGTCGTCGGCGAGGTCGAGCAGACCGGGCACTACGACGAGGTCGCTGACCGATCGCGGCGACGTCTCCGGCAGCAACTGGCGCCCCACGGCGCGCAGCAGCGGTGCGTCGCGGGCGAACCAGCCGACCGCGTCGAACGTGGGAGCCAGCGCCATCAGCCCCGAGGTCGGGACCGACCCGACGCTCGTGCGGATGCCGAAGACGCCCTGATAGCTCGCCGGCACCCGGATCGACCCGCCCGTGTCGGTGCCCAGACCGATCGAGGCGTGTCCCAGTGCCACGGCGGCCACCGAACCGGACGACGAGCCGCCGCTGATCCTGCCGGGCGCCTTCGGGTTGGGCGGGGTGCCGTGGTGGGCGTTCGTCCCGGCCAGGCTGTAGGCGAACTCGTCCGTGCGTGCGATCCCGCGGACCTCGGCGCCCGCGGACAGGAGCCGCTCGACCGCCCAGGCGTGTCCGGACTCGACCGGCGCACCAGCCAACCAGGCCGGGTTGCCGGCACCGACCGGATGGCCCGCGACCGCGTAGAGATCCTTGACCGCGACGGTCTCGCCGGCCAGGGGCCCGCCGTCGAAGGCCGGCACGAGCGGATCACCGACGACGCGCCAGATCCGGGTGTCGAACGCGGGCGCCGGCACCGACACGTGTGCGGCCGTGACCTTCCAGCCCTCCTCGAACCGGCGCCACAACTGGGTCTGCTGGCCACGGCCGCCGCGCTCCAGTTCGGTGACCGCCACGACGAGCGCGTCGAGCTCACCGGCGGGCCTGACGTGTACCTCGACCACGCGGCGACGCGGCGCTCCCCGCCGTGCGCCGCGGAACCGGCTGATCGCGTCGTGCCCCACGAGCAGGCCCGCGGCATCGCCGCGCAGCGTCTCGTCGCCCGGTGCGAACAGCGCGTCGAGCGTCGCGAGGTCGTCGGACATCAGGGCGCTCTCGTAGGCCCAGAACGCGTCGAGCAGGCCGGTCGGCACCGCTCCGTGGACGGCCGTCACGCGAAGTCCGCCTTGCGGATCCGGGCGTGCACGCCCTGGACGATGTCGACGACCTGCGAGATGTCGAAGTCCGTCGCGGCGCTGAGGTAGGCGTACGCGTGCCGTGGGTCCATCCCGTACCGGGCCTGCAGCAGCGCGATCGCGGCGCGCACGCAGTTGCGCATCGCGGTGTCGAGGTCCTCGTCCATGCCGGTCGGCACGAGGTGTTCGGCCGTCTCGGCCAGCGGGCCCGCCAACTCGCCGAACCGGGTCACGGCCTCCTCGCGCGCGAGGACGTCGAACCGGACCGTGGCCCGCAGGGACGCCTCCATCGCGGTCAGTGCGACCTCGCCGTCGCCCTGGGCGAAGTGCGGGTCGCCGACATAGGCCAGGGCTCCGGCGACCTGCACCGGCAGGTAGAGCGTCGAGCCCACGGTGAGCAGGTTGATGTCGATGTTGCCGCCGTGCGGGCCGGGCGGAACGGTGTGGAGGCGGACGTCGCCGGCGACCGCGACGCCCATGATCCCGAGGAAGGGAGCGAGCGGGAAGGTGACCGTGCGCTCGTCGTCCGGTCCGTACGCCAGTTCTCCGCGTCCGTGCGCGTCGACGCTGGCGAAGACGCTGAACACGTCGCCCTCCAGCGGGAACTCGCCGGGCAGCGCACCACGGCCGTGGCGGTTGGAGATCACGCCGTACGGCACCCGCGGGAGCGTCTCGAGGACCGTGATCGCCAGCAGGTCGCCCGGCTCGGCCCCGGTGACCCGGACCGGGCCCGTGACGACGTGCGGTCCGTCGACGCCGAACGTGCGCGGCACGTCGGAGTCCGCCAGGGCGACGGCGTCCGACAACACCTCCTCGGCGCCGTGACCGGCGAAGAAGGCGCGCGGATCGCGGCCCTGGTCCTCGAGGATCCCCTCGTGACTGATCGTGTCGATCGTGACCTCGGTGCCCGGGTCGACCGTCAGCACGGGCGCATCCACGGCACACGGCAACCGCCCCCACAGCACGTTCTCGACGGTGCTGGGCAGGTAGGTCCGTGACCTGATCGGTCCGGTTCCGGGCTCGAGGATCGTCATCGGCGTCAGCGTAGGCGCGTCGTGTGACAGCCGCGTTGCGGCCGACGGGGGCTGCAGGTTTCCCACGAGACCGCTCGATCCCTGCCTCACGCGCACGAAGCTTCGTACGCGCGAAGCGTGCTTTGAGCGGTCTCGTGGGAAACCGTCACCCCGAAACCATGCCGTCACGAAGGTCGGTCAGACTCGACGGGTGCGACCCGACACCGACCGACTCAACCTGTGGCTCATGCTGGCCCTGACCTTCTCGACCGGAGTGATCGACGCCGTCGGCTATCTCGGCCTGGACCGCGTGTTCACCGGGAACATGACGGGCAACGTCGTGATCCTGGGCATGGCGCTCGTGGGCGCCGACGGACTGCCGGTCGTCGGGCCCGTGCTCGCGCTCGGCGGGTTCATGGCCGGTGCGGCGTTCGGCGGGCGGGTCCTGAGGAACGCCGAGCCCGGCTGGACGCCGCGCACGACCGGCCTGCTGTCCCTCGTCGCGGCGACCGTGCTGACGCTGACCGTGGTGGTCGTCCTCGACGAGGAGAACCCCGCCAAGCCGGTCGCCCTGACGGTGACCGCGCTGCTGGGCGCAGCAATGGGCGTGCAGGCGGCGACGGCACGGTGGATCGCCGTCAAGGACGTCACGACGGTGGTCGTCACGTCGACGATCACGGGCCTGGCCGCCGACTCGGTCCTCGGCGCGAGTCGACCCGGGCACACGTCACGCAGGTTCTGGGCCGTCGTGCTGATCCTGGCCGGAGCCGCCGCGGGCGCCGCACTCCTGCAGTGGCACCTCGGCGCCGGGATGGCGCTGGCCGCCGTGATCTGCCTCGCGGTCGCGATCATCGGCGCCGTCGCGCACCCGCGCGTGGCGTGAGCGTCAGCCGGTGACGAGCCGCTTGGCGGCCGTGCGTGTGCTGAACGCGGCGACCACGAGCGCCACACCGGAGATCAGCGCGAAGATCCCGAGCAGGACCACCATCGACTTCACGCCCGTGACCGGGTTGAACAGCAGCAGCACACCGAGCGCCAGCACGACGGCACCCGCGACGAGGGACCAGTACCAACCCTTGGCGTCGAGGCGCTTGAGCGAGAACGACCCGGCGATGAGGAACGCCCCGGCGATCATGGCCCACGCCGCGATCAGCAGCAGCACCGCGAGCGCGATGGTCTCGGGGAACCGCAGCGCGATGATGCCCAGGACGATGCCCAGGATGCCGCCGAACAAGATCCAGCCCCAGCGGGGTCCGCGCAGCACGAACGCCGCGATGAGGCCGAGGACGCCGTCGATGAGGCAGAAGATGCCGAAGACGAAGATGAGCCCCTTGGCCGTCGACGCCGGCACGAACACCGCCAGCAGGCCGAATCCGAGGGCCACCAGCCCGCGCACGAGCAGGAACAGGAACGTGGCGCGCGCCGCGGTGGCGATCGCCTCAGCGGACTCGGGTGGGTATTCGTCGTGACTGGACATGGCTTCCTCCGTGGTGTGAACGCCTGACAGCCTAGGGGCGTTCGCGCTCAGGAGGTGGGACGCGCCAACCGGTCGGCGATCGTGGCGAACTGCTCGACCGTGAGTTGCTCACCACGGGTCCGGGGATCGACGCCGGCCGCGACGAGGGCCGCCTCGGCGGCCGCTCCCCCGCCGGCGATCCCGGACAGCGCGGCACGCAGGGTCTTGCGGCGCTGGGCGAAGGCCGCGTCGATCACGCGGAAGGTGGCCTTCCGGTCGCCGGCGGGAGACTCCCGACGGGTCATCGCGACGAGCGCCGAGTCGACGTTCGGCGCGGGCCAGAAGACGGTGCGACCGACGTTGCCCGCCAGCCGGACGTCGGCGTACCACGCCGACTTGACGCTGGGCACCCCGTACGTGCGCGATCCCGGTCCGGCGGCCAACCGGTGCCCGACCTCCGCCTGCACCATGACCAGCACAGTGCGCAGCGAGTCGAAGGTCTCGAGGAAGTGCAGCAGCACCGGGACCGAGACGTTGTAGGGCAGGTTCGCGACGAGGGCCGTGGGCGCGGGGCCGGGCAGGTCGCGGACCTTCATCGCGTCGGCGTGGACGAGGTCGAACCGGTCGCCCGCGGACGGCGCGTACTGCGCGACCGTGGCGGGCAACAGCCCGGCCAGCGCGTCGTCGATCTCGACGGCCGTGACGTGGCGGGCGCGATCGAGCAGTGCCAGGGTCAGCGAACCGAGACCCGGTCCGATCTCGACGACGACGTCGTCGGCACCGATGCCCGAGACGTCGACGATCCGCCGGACCGTGTTTCCGTCGATGACGAAGTTCTGACCGCGCTGCTTCGTCGGTCGGACTCCCGCGGTGTCCGCGAGCCGGCGGATGTCGGTGGCGCCGAGCAGGCGGATGGCGGCACCGCCCCCGGCGTCCTCGCTCAGTGGATGCCGACCTTCGCCGCGCAGGACCACTGGCCCCAGCCGGAACGCTTCTGCAGGATCTCGGCGCGCTTGATCTGCTCGGCCTTGCTGTGCTGGTGGGGCAGGCCGGTGCCGCCGACGCTGCGCCACGTGGCCGCGCTGAACTGCAGGCCGCCGTAGTAGCCGTTGCCGGTGTTGATGCTCCAGTTGCCGCCGGACTCGCACTTGGCGATCCGGTCCCAGACGCCGCCGTCGACGGTGTCCGGATCCTTCGTGCCGCGCTTCTGGACCTCGGTGATCGGCTCGCGCACCGTGCTGCGCGAGATGACCCGGCGATCGCGGATCTTGCCGTCCGCCAGGACGAGTTCGACCTTCGCCCGGTCGGCGCCGTCGCGGCCCTCGGTGAGGACCTCGGTGTCGCCCTCGTAGAGCGAGCCGTCGTCCTTGAACGTGACGTCGTGGTCGACGGTCAGGGTCTCGGTCTTGGTGACCTTCTCGATGCGGACGACCCGCAGCGCCTGGTCGGGCGTGACGTACGAGCCAAGTCCCGGCTTGACCTCGTCGAGCTCGCCGACCTTCACCCCGGCCTGGGTCAGGACCGACTGGATCGTCGGGGCCGCGGTGGTGAACGTCTTCTTCGTGCCGTCGACCCGCAAGGTGACCGACTTCGGGTTGCTGACCACGAGGCTGTTGCCGTCGTCGCTGAGCCGCTCGTCGAGGGGCATCGACAGCAGCGCGCCCGTCTTCGGCTTCACGCCGAGCGTGTCGAGCGCATCGGCGACATCGACGTCGTGGACGGTCCGCTGGCTGATCTTGCCGTCGACCACGAGGGTCAGGGCCTTCTCGCTGCGGACGGTGACGACGTCGCCGCCGTCGAGATCGGTCGCGAGCGCGGGGCTGACCTCGTCGCCGGCGTCGACCTGGACACCCTGGGTGTCGAGCAGTTCGCCCACCGAGTCGCTCTGGGTGCGGACGGCGGTGACCACACCGTCGACGTCGACCCGGACCAACTGGTCGTAGGTGGAGGCCTGGACGATGCCGCCGAGGGCCAGGACGAAACCAGTCGTCAGGGCTCCCATCGCGACGGCGTTCCGGGGGGTGATGTCAGGCAACAAACGGGGCACGAAATACCTCAGGGGTGGGAAACACAACCAATCCACCATGCGCGACGACGACGCACAGAGCAAATCCTGTGATCTAACTCACATTGACTTCGCGGGCATCCCACGGTCCGCCGAACGCCGCAGTCGTGTTCGCATCGATCGCCCCGCACAGGTCGGCCAGGTCGGTGTCCAGCACCTGTGCCATGGCCCGCACGGTGTGCGGAATCAGGAACGAGGCATTGGGCCTGCCGCGCTCGGGCATCGGGGTCAGGTAGGGCGCGTCGGTCTCGACGAGGATGCGATCGCGCGGAGCGATCCGGAGCGCCTCGCGCAGGTACTCGGCGTTCTTGAACGTCACCGTTCCGGCGAAGGAGAGGTAGGCGCCGCGGTCGAGGCAGCGCTGCGCGAACTCGGCGTCCCCGCTGAAGCAGTGCATGACGACCCGGTCCGGCACGCCCTCCTCGTCGAGCACCGCGAGCACGTCGTCGTGCGCATCGCGGTCGTGGATCACGAGCGTGCGGTCGTGACGCTTGGCGATCTGGATGTGGCGTCGGAACGAGTGCTGCTGCGCCGGCCGGCCGTCCTCCCCGGTGCGGAAGTAGTCCAAGCCCGTCTCGCCGACGGCCCGCACCGCGGGGTCGGCGGCGAGCCGCTCGATCTCGGCGAGGTCGTCCTCGAGCGTCGTGCTGCGGGCCGCGTCGTTGGGGTGCATCGCGACCGCCGCGACGACGCTGGGCTGCTCGGTCGCGACCTGCACGGCCCAGCGCGAGCTCTCGAGATCGCAGCCGACCTGCACGATCCGCGTGACCCCGACGGCCGCGGCCCGATCGAGCGCCTCGTCGACCGGGATCCGCAGTCCGCCGCCGATCCCGGTGTCGAGGTGGCAGTGGTTGTCCACCACCTGAGCCGGCAACGGCTCCGGCGCGTCAGGCCAACCCTCGGTGTTCACGGTCACTTGTCGGCGTCGAGCTCAATGCGCGGGAACAGCGACGGGACCTTCGTGGTCGTCGAGCCGGGACGCAGTCGGCCCCACGTGGCGACCTCGTCGATCCGCTGGTCGGCCAGCGGGCCGAGGTCGGGCTCGGCGCCGAGCGACTCCCACAGGCTCGCAGTCGCGTGCGGCATGACCGGGTGCAGCGTGACCGCCAGGACGCGCAGGCCCTCGGCGGTGGTGTTCAGGATGGTGGCGAGACGCTCGCGCTGGGTCTCGTCCTTCGCGACGGCCCACGGCTGCTGCTCGGTGATGTAGAGGTTCAGCGCGTCGACGATCCGCCAGATCGCGGCCACCGCGTCCTGCGGCGCGATGCGCTCGATCGCGGCGTCGGCGTCGGCGACCGCCGTGGCGACGGTCTCGACGATCGCCTGCTCCGCGGGCTCGTGCGGACCCGCGGCGGGCAGCTCGCCGTCGAAGTACTTGCCGATCATCGCCGCGACGCGCGACGCGAGGTTGCCGAAGCCGTTGGCCAGCTCGGCGTGATAGCGCGCGCCGATGTCCTCCCACGAGATCGAGCCGTCCGACCCGAAGGTCAGCGCACGGCTGAAGTAGTAGCGGTACGCGTCCGAGCCGAAGGTGTCGACGATCTCGGTCGGATGGATGCCGTTGGCCTTGCTCTTGCTCATCTTCTGGCCACCGACGAGCAGCCAGCCGTGGGCGAAGACCCGGTGCGGCACGGGCAGGCCGGCAGCCATCAGCAGGGCCGGCCAGATCACGGCGTGGAACCGGACGATGTCCTTGCCCACGAGGTGGATGTTCGCGGGCCACAGGTCGGCGAAGCGGTCGTCGTCGACGCCGTAGCCGGCGGCCGTGACGTAATTCAGCAACGCCTCGAT
>CAYXFT010000089.1:0-10791 GCA_964464335.1 uncultured Aeromicrobium sp. | reverse complement strand
AGCGCCCCGCCCGGCACCTATCGTCTGCGGGTGGCCGCCACGGAAACATCCGGCCGCGGCGGTACCGCCGACTTCACGCTCGACGCCGGGCTGGTGCCGGCCGGTGCGCTCCAGTTGAGTGACCTTGTGCTCGGCCTGTCCCGTGACGGACAATTTCAGCCGAAGCTGGAGTTTGGGCAGGAAGCGTCCGCGATGGCGCACCTCGAGGTCTACGGCGGGCGCGAAGGCGCGCAGGTGGGTGTGATGTTCGAGGTGGCCCGGACCATTGCCGGGCCGGCCCTCGCCACGATGCCCGGGGCGTTCGCGGCCACCGACGAAGCGGATCGATTCCTGGTGACCGCGGCCATTCCCATCGGCGCCTTGCCCCCGGGCGACTACGTCGTGCGCGCCACGGTCGCCGCATTGGACCAGGCGGGCGGCCGCGTGGTGCGGCCGATTCGCAAGGTGACCCGTTAAGCCAGCACGTGCGTTCGGACCTGGATGATTGATGACCATGCTGATGACCCGACGCCCCCTGCACGTGATGTTCCTGCTGACCGCAATCGTGGCCCTGACCGCCGTACCGTCACTTGACGCCCAGCGCGCCGGCGGCGCCGGTGCGGCCGGCCCGGCCACCGTCGAGTTCACGGCCACGACGGCCGACGGACAGATCGCGGCGCAGATGGTGGCCGGCGGTGACAGCTGGATGCTGCGGCTCTGGATCTACGCCAGCGGCGCGTACTGCAGGTTGGTCAGGCCGGCACCGCGCTCGCTGGGCAGGAAGAGGTTCCACAGTCCGCGCTGCTTCGCCTCGGCCTTGAGGTCCTCGATGACCGCCGGTGGCGTCCAGGTGTCGTTCGCGTAGTTGGCCTCGATCTGCTCGTGGGCGACCGGCTCGGCAGGATGGACGACCTCGTCCATGAAGCCCTGCATCCGGTCGATGAGGTCGCGGGTCCGTTCGTCGAAGGCGAAGTCCATGTCAGGAGGCCTCCGCCATCACGTAGACGACCTCGGCGATGCAGGCGGGCTTCTCGACGCCCTCGATCTCGACGACGACCGTGTTGATGACCTGCGTGCCGATCGCGATGTCGGTGGTCTCCTTGAGCGTGAGGGTGGCGCGCAGGCGCGAGTCGACCGGCACCGGGTGCGGGAACCGGACCTTGTTGGCGCCGTAGTTGACCCCCATGACGACGCTGGAGACCGCGTAGATCTGCTCGACGAGGACGGGCAGCAGGCTCAGCGTGAGGTAACCGTGTGCGATGGGCTTGCCGAACGGCCCCTTGGCCGCGAGCTCGGGGTCGACGTGGATCCACTGGTGGTCGCCGGTCGCGTCCGCGAACAGGTTGATCTGCTCCTGCGTGACCGTGATCCAGTCGCTGGTGCCGATCTCCTGACCGACGGCGGCCTTGAAATCCGCGAGGGTGTCGAACGTACGGGTCATGTCTGCTCCTGTGACGGTGACTAAGCGCTTGCTTAGTCAGCACCGTACCCCGTGAGGTGCGTCACGGGCAACGGAGCGGGACGGCGCGATTGTCCCGCGCGGCGTCAGATGTGACACTCGTTTACGTGACCGCCCCCGCCGGACCGCCGCGACGCGAGCGTCCCGAGCTGAAACCGACCCCGCACCTGCGGCCGGGCCGGATGCTCGCGACGTTCCTGTCGCTCGTGCTGGTCGTCGGCCTGGGCTGGGCCGGCTGGAACTACGTCGGCACGAACATCGTGGCCAAGCACCGCCAGGGCGAGATGGCGGTCGCCCTGGCGGACGAGTGGAAGAACAACCGCGAGGGCGATGCCACGCAGGACGAGATCCGCGCGGGCGAGGTCTTCGCCGTGCTGCGCATCCCGCGCTTCGGCGAGGGTTTCGAGGTGCCGATCGTCGCCGGCATCGACGACTCGGCGCTCACCTCCGGCGTCGGCTGGTTCCGCGACACGCAACGGCCCGGCCAGCTCGGCAACTTCGCGGTCGCCGGGCATCGCATCACGAACGGTCAGCCGTTCAAGGACTTCCCTCAACTACGCGCCGGCGACGAGGTCGAGGTCGAGACCCGCACCCACGTCTACACGTACGAACTGCAGAATTCCGGCACCGACACGACGGTCGACTTCACCGAGATCTGGGTGGTCCAGCCCGTCCCGGAGAAGACCCGGAACACCAAGGACCAGAAGACGTCCGCCAAGCCGACCGAGGCGCTGTTGACCCTCACGACCTGCTCGGAGTTGTTCCACACGGACAACCGCTCGGTCGTGTTCGGCGTCCTCGTCGACACCAGGCACGTGTGACCACGCGCCTCGATGCGATCGATTCTCGACGCCGCCGTCTCGTCGGCCGATCGACCCCGGCTGGGCACGCTCCTCGCGACCATCGGCGAGCAGACCGGTGCCGACCTCGACATCTCCCGCGAGCAGGTCGACCGAGGACCGTTGGACCTGGCGTGATCATCCTCGACACCAACGTGTTGTCCGAGCCCTTGCGCCCGTCCCGGACTCCCGTATCGTGGAGTGGCTGGACGCGCAGATCGCCGAGACCCTGTTCCTGACGACCGTCACGCTGGCCGAGGTGCGCCACGGCATCGCCAGGGCACAGCGGTTCGGCGTCGCCTCCAGGGACACCACGCCTTTCGAGGCCGCCGGCGTCGTGAGCGTCATCGACCCCTTCGGCCAGGCACGGAGGCCGCTCAGCTGGAGCTGAGGTCGGCGACGAGCCACTGCCCTTCGACCTTCTTCATCCGCACGACGATCGAGAGCGCTGCCGGCGAGGCCGCCGTGCCGGCGATCGTGCGGTGCTGGTCGACGAAGGCGAGCACGCGGACGCTGGAGGTCGAGCACTCCTGACCGCATTCCAGCGCCGCGATGTTGCGGACCGTGGCGGTCACGTCGATCTTGCGCTGCTGAGCCGTGGACACCAACTGGGGCGAGAGTTCGGAGTACTGCTTCGCGAAGTCCTTGGTCATCAGGTCGGTCGCGGCGTCGAGGTCGTCCTCGATCGTCGCGTACTTGTACCCGAGGATCTCCGGGAGGGACTCGGACGCGGACCCGGTCGCCTCGTCCTGCGCGTCGAGCTGGGACTGGGCCGACGACTCCGCGCGCAGCACCATCAGCTGGGCGACCGTCGCGAACAGGACCGAGACCACGGCGACGGCGATGAGCACGGCCCGCCCGGTGGGACGTCGCGCCTTCACTGGTCGTCCTTCTTGTCGTCCTCGGCCGCGGGATCGGCGGCGACCGTCACGTTCGAGAAGTTGTCGATGAGCCAGGTGTCGCCCTTGCGGACCAGCGACACCTTCCAACGAAGCTGCGGCTGGCCGTACTGGACGTTGGCGGGCTCGGTCGTGATCGTGATGGCGGCCAGCGTGACGGCACTGTCGGCGTCGACGCTGTCGATCGCGACCTGGTCGACGGTGCCCTTCGACACGATGCCGGCCTCGGCGAACTTCGAGAGCAGGTCCTGCGTGGACGCCTCGAACTGTTCGGCGAGGTCGTCGGTGAGCATGGGCTTGACCTTGGCGACGTACGGGTCGAGGTTCTTGACGTCGTACGTGTTGACGGCTGCCGCGAAGCGCTCCGTGGCCGCGCGGACGTCCTGACGGACAGCCCTGTCCTCCTCGGGAGTCAGTTGGGGTCCGCGCACGAGCGCAGCGACGCCGATCGACAGGGAGATGAGGCTGACGAGGACGAGTGCGATGACGAACAGGCGGCTGCGACTCACCGTGCGACCGCGGGTCCGAGCATCAACCACTTCCACGACTCCTTCCCCAGATCGGGTGCTTGGGAGAGCGTCGAGGCTTCGACGTTCGACTCCAGTTGGTGCGTCGCCACATCGTACGTGCCCAGCACCGTCCCGCCGCCGGGGACCGCGGTGGTGGACGAGGACGATGTCGCCGAACCACCCGACTTCGCCCCCCGCGGCAGGGCCTCGGCGCACGTGAACTCGCGATTCCACTTCTCGACCGTCCGGTCGTACGGCGTCCGCTGCTTGACGCTGGCCTGGTAGCCCGCGAGGCACGGCGAGCCCGCCGGTTGCAGGGACAGGCTCATCCGGGCGGCGTACTGGCCCGTGCGCGAGTCCTTCGCGATGATCGAGAACGCGCTCTCGACGCCGTACGGAGCGATCACCAGCACACCGCGGACGCCGTCGAGGTTCGCGGTGACGACCTGGTTCAGCGTGATCGCGTCGTTCAACAGCGAGGCGATGTCGTCGGCGTTCTCGTCGAGCACGGAGCGCATCGTCCTCGCGGTGGGCGCACCGACGTCGATGACCTCGCGCAGGTCGCCGTCGGACGCACGCACCGACGTCGACAGGACCTTGAGGTTCCGGGCGAAGGTGCGGATGTCGTCCTGGGAGTCGACCTGGGTCTGCAGCACCGTGTTCGAGTTGCGGATCAGGTCGGCGGTGAGCTCGTACTTCTCGTCCGCGGTCGTGATGAGCGAGTGGGACGAGTCGATGATGGTGCGCAGGTCGTCGGAGGACCCCTCGAACGCGGCGCCCAGCTCGGTGACGACGGTGCTCAGGTCGTCGGGGTTGATCGAGCCGAGGAAGGCACTGACGTCGGTCAGCAGCTCGCGGGTGTCGACCGGCACCTGCGTCCGTTCGCGGGCGATCACCGCACCGTCCTGCAGGTACGGCCCCGCGTCGGTCGTGGGCTGGAAGTCCAGGAACTGTTCGCCCACGGCCGACCGGTTCGCGATGACGACGTCGGTGTCGGCCGGGATGCTCGGGGCACTCGACTCGATGTGCACCTCGGCCTTGACGCCGTCGCCGTCGAGCCACATGTCGGTGACGCGCCCGACGCTGACGCCGCGGTAGGTGACGTCGGCGGTCGTGAAGATGCCGCCGGACTCGGCCAGGTCCACCGTGACGTCGTAACCGCTGCCGAACAGCCGGTCGACGCGGGCGTACTTGGCGCCGATGTAGGCCGACGCGATCAGGGTGCCGATGAGGAAGATCACCAGCTGGACCCGCACTCGCCTCGTGATCATGGCGCCACCACCGTCTGGGCCAGGACCGCGGACACGTCGTCACCCTGCAGGGCCTTCTTCAGCGCGGCACGCTCGTCCGCGGTCATCAGACCGATCGTGGTGGCGAAGTCGGTGTTGAAGTCGACGGAGACGTTCGTGTAGTTGCCCATCTGATAGGCGTTGGCCTCCTGCACCGAGTCGCCGAGCAGGGAGTCCGGGAACGGGAACGTCGGCAGCACCTCGAGCGAGGTGATCAGCGCGTCGCCGGCGGACGCGAGGTTGTCGAGCACGGGCGTGAGCGCCGTGACGTCGGCCAGGACGGCGTCCTTGCTCTTGATGATCACGTCCGTCCCGACGGTGCCGAGTTGGGACAGCGAGTCGAGCATCTTCACCAGGTTGGCGCGTTGCGCGTTGACGGTGGCGAGGGCGCCGGGCAGGTCGTCGAGGGCATCGTCGATCGCGGCCTTCTGGTCGTTGGTGTTCGTGGCGAGGCGGTCGATCTGCTCGATCGCGGCGACGATGTCGTCCTTGCTCTCGTCGGTCGTGGCGACGAACTCGTCGAGCCGGCGCACGAGGGTGCGCATGTCGGCCTCGTTGCCCGCGAGCGCGGTGTTCAGCTCGCGACTGATGACCTGGGCCTTGGCGAGCGCGCCACCGTTCAGGACGAGCGACAGCGACGCCAGCACGTTCTCGATCTCGGGCGTACTGCCGGCCCGTTCGAGTGGGATCAGGTCGCCGTCACCGAGGCGGCCCTCGACTCCGCCGCCTTCGGTCGGCGGCGCCAGCGAGACGAACTTCTCGCCGAGGATCGAGGTCTGGCGGATCGAGGCGATCGCGCTGTCGGGCAGGTCGACGTCGCGATTCAGCGCGACCGTGACCTTGGCCTTCCAGCCGTCGAGCTGGATGTCGGTGACACGGCCGACCGACACGTCGTTGACCTTGACAGCGCTCTGCGGGACGAGGTCGAGCACGTCGGCGAACTCGATCGTGACCGAGTAGGGGTCGTTGCCCAGGTCGGCGCCGCCCGGCAGGGGGATGTCGCCGACGGCGGAGAAGCAACCCGACGTCAGGGTCACCGTGCCGAGCATCGCGGCCAGCACCCAGCGGGATCGTCCGGTACCCATCACGACACCCCCATCAGGTTGGCGAGCGAAGCGCCGCCGGAGGCGGACGGCGCGGCGGATGCGGCGGCCGAGGAGCCCGTGCCCTTCGACGTGTCGGACAGGAACGCGATGATGTTGCCGACCGCCAGACAGGCGTCCGCGTACTTCGGGTTCTGCTCCTCGGCGAGCCCGCAGTAGCCGCTGACGAACGCCGCCGCGGTCAAGGTGGTGAACTTGCCGTCCTTGCTGCCCTTGACCGTGGCGCGCGTGTCCAACGTGCCGGTCGTCGGGTTGTAGGCGGTGCCGAGGTTCGCCAGCGCCGTGGGGCCCTGCTTGAGGATCCCGTCGAGGCTCTTGCGCTGCTTGGCCAGCGTCGTGGTGACGGAGGTGAGTCCGTCGACGTTCTTGCGCAGTGCCGTGCGGTTCGTCGAGACGTAGCGCTGGATCTGGCTGAGCGCCGCGGCGAGTTCACGGACGGCGGCCTGTAGGTCGTCACCCTCGTCGGCGAGCACGTCGGACACCCCGGCGAGGCTGGAGTTGAAGGTGCGGACGCTGGCGTCGTTGGCCTCGAGCGCCGACACGAAGGTGTTGATCTTCTCCATCGACGCGAACAGCTCGTCCTTCGACCCGTCCGCCGTCGTGCTCAGTTTGGCCAGCGCCGCGATGCTCTCGCGGATCTCGGCGCCCTTGCCGTCGAGGTTGTCGGCCGAGTTCTCCAGCAGGGTACTGAGTGAGCCGTCCTCGTTCACGCCGTCCGGGCCGAGCGTCGTGGCGACCTCGTCGAGTGCTGCGAAGGTCTCGTCGAGCTCGGTCGGTGTGGCCGTGCGCGACTGGTCCAGGTGTGCGCCGTCCTTCAGTGTGGCGCCGGCGGTGTACGCAGGTGTCAGTTGGACGAAGCGATCGCCGACCACCGACGGAGACACGACGACGGCGCTGACGTCGGCGGGGACCTCGTACTTGGAGTCCCACGACAGCCGGACTCGCACGGTGGTGCCGCGCGGCGTGATCTTCTCGACGGTCCCGACGTTGACCCCCAGGATGCGGACGTTGGAACCCTCGTACAACGACACGGTGCGGTCGAAGTCGACGGTGACGGTGTTCTCGCGCGACCGGTTGATCGCCACCATGACCAGCGCCGCGACGAGCGCGGCAGCCAGCACGGCCGCCCCGATCGCGAGTGCGCGCTGGGAGAACCGGGTGGTCCGGGTGCCGTCGGTGGACATCATCACTCCAATCCCAGGATCGCGAGCAGGTTGGACAGGTAGCCGTCCAGCCACGGTCCGTTGCCGGAGTTGTTGGACACCATCGAGTAGTACGCGGGCAACTGGTTGATCGCGGAGGCGATGTTCTTCTCGTTGGCGCGCAGCACCTCGACCACGCCGGCCAGATGGTCCAGCGCGGGCTTCAGGTCGTCGTCGGTGTCCGTGATGAGCCCGTCGATCTGCTCGGACATCGCGGTGACGTTGACGAGCACGTCGTGGATCGCGTCGCGCCGCTCCGTCAGCGCCTGGAAGAGCACGCCGCCGTCGCGGAACAACCTGACGAACTCGGTGTTGCGGTCGGCCAGCACTCCGGACACGTCGTCGATGTTCTTCAGCAGCGTCTTGATTTCCGCATCGCGCGACGAGATCGTGTTCGACAGCGCCGTGACACTGGTGACCGCCTTGCGGAAGTCCTTCGGTGTCTTCTCCGCGATGTCGTTGATCGTGTCCAGCGACTGCGCCAGCTGCTCGGTGTTGATCTGCTGGGTCGTCTCGGTCAGTCCCCCGAACGCCTGGACGATGTCGTAGGGCGGGGTCGTGCGTGACGACGGGATGACGGCTCCCGTGGCCAGCGTGCCGCTGCCCTCGGGCTCGAGACTGACGTACATCGTCCCGAGCAGGGACTTGATGCGCACGGAGGCACCGGTCTGGCTGCCGAGCAGGTCTCGGTTCTTCTTGACCCGGAAGGTCACGCGCACCGTGTCGCCGCGCAGTTCGAGATCGTCGACCTTGCCCACGAGCACGCCCGCGAGCCGGACGTCGTCGCCCTTCTTGAGACCGCCGACCTCGCTGAACTCCGCGGCGTACTTCGGGCCGCCGCCGACGATCGGCAGGCTGGAGGCCTGGCTGGCCACGAGCAGCATCAGCACGATGAGCGCCAGGCTCACCGCACCGACGATGGCGGGATTGCGTTCGCGGAACGGCTTCATGTCCCTCAGGCTCAACCGGCGCATCGGTTCACCCCCGAGCCCGTCACGGTGACCCGCTTGGTGGTCTTGAACGGCTGGGTCTTCTCGTAGCCGTCGACCCCGCTGAGCGACGGCACGCTGCCGTTGACCGCGATGTCGCAGATGAAGAAGCTGAAGAAGCTGCCGTACTGGCCCGTGCGGCCGATCTTGTCGATCTTGATCGGCAGGATCTGCAGGGTCTGGTTGAGTTGCTGGCGCGCCTGCTTCGTGCCGATCTTGTCCGTCCACCGGCGCAGTTCCTTGATGTCCGCGGTGATCGCCGGCCGGGTGTCCTGCAGCAGGTCCGAGGTCTGGCCGGTGAGGGTCGCGATGTCGTCGAGCGATCCGGTGAGCACGTCGCGGTCGTCCTTCAGGCCGGTGATGAGTTGCTGGAGCGTCGAGATGGTCGTCGACAACTCGTCGTCACGTTCGTTGAACGACGTGAGCACCGTCGTCAGGTTCGTGATGACCGAGCCGATCAGCTCGTCACGGTCGGCCAGCGTCTGGGTCAGCGATGCCGTGTGCGAGAGCAACGACTCGACGGTGCCACTCTCGCCCTGGAAGACCTGGATCAACTCGTAGGCCAACTGGTTGGTGTCATCGGGCGAGAGTGCCTCGAACAGCGGCTGGAAGCCGCCGAAGAGATCGGTGAGGTCGAGAGCCGGAGCGGTGTGGTCCAGGGCGATCGTCTGGCCGGGGTCGAGCCGCGACGACGATCCGTCGGTGCCCTCGCTGAGCGCCAGGTACCGCTGACCGATCATGTTGCGGTACCGCAGCGTCGCCTCGGTCGCCTGGGTCAGCGTGATGTCGGAGTCGACCCGGAAGGTCACCAGCGCACTCGTGCCCGACCTCGCCTCGACGTCGGCGACGCTGCCGACCCGGACGCCTGCGATGCGCACGTCGTCGCCGTTCACGAGGCTCGTGACGTCGCTGAACAACGCCCGGTACTCCTTGGTGCGATTGAACGAGACGTTGCCGATGAGGGCGGCGAGCAGCGCGGTCAGCAGGCCGGTGATGACCAGGAACGTCAGCAGCTTGACCAGCGAGATCGTGGTGACCCGGTCCAACGAGGGTGCGTTCATCCGAAGCTCACCTCCGCTCCGCGCAGGACGGGGGCGAACAGCGGCTGGGCGATGTCGGGCACGTCCTCGGGATCGACACCCAGGCCGGCTGCCACGATCGCATCGATCTGCTCCGCCTCGGCGTCACTGCCGGCCCGGCTGACCGACGGGGTCGCCAGCGGCGCCTTCTTCCCGAGGTCGCCGCTGATGCCGAGTTCGCGCAGCAGTGAGTCGCTGAGGCCCGGCGACGGGCGGGAGTCCGAGTAGGGCGTGTTCGGCAAGGTCGCACAGCTGGGGGCGTTCGTCCCACCCGACCCCGAGGGCAGTTCGGGGCTGTCGCCACCGTCGTAACTGCGCGACGAGCGGGCCGCGAACTCGATCGACACGTGCGCCCGGTGGTTGCGGAACGTGTTGTCGAGCGCCGGCACGAGCTCGTCGATGCCCTTGAGGACGCACCCGATCGTCGGCGAGTAGTCCGAGAGCAGCTCGAGCGTCGGCTGGGACTGCTTGGACAGCGTGATGAAGTCCTCGCCGGTGGCGTCCACGAAGTCCTCGGCCGTCGTCGCGAACGCCGCGGTCTCGGTGAACAGCGCCTGCAACTGGGCACGCTTGGCGGTGAGGGTGTTGCCCGTGACCACGGCGTTGCGCAGGGTGTCGCCGATCTCGGGCATGACGTCGGCGTAGGTCTTGGCGGTGTCGCCGAGCAAGGTCACGTCCTTGACGATGTCGTCGGCCAGCGGCGTGATCTTCTGCAGGTACGCCGACAGCGTCGTGAGGGTTTCGCCGACGGTCTCGCCCTCACCGGACAGTGCCGCGGACAGCGCCGTCAGGGTGTAGGAGAGGTCGGCCGGATTCAGTGCCGTCAACAGCGGATCGAGGTCGACGAGCAGGTTCTCGACGTCGGTGGGCAACGCGGCCTGGACGATCTCGTCGCCGGCCTCCAGCGGGGTGCCGGACGACTGCGCGATCGGCTGGAGGTCGATGAACTTCTCGCCGAACAGCGTCTTGGGCACGACGAACGCCTGCGCGTCCGCCGGGATCAGCGGCGCCTGGTCGGGATCGATCTTGAGGTGGATGACGGCTTCGCCCTGTTCGGACGTGATGTCCTCGACCCGTCCGACGATGACGCCGCGCAGCTTGACGTCGGCGTTGCGGTTCAACTGCAGACCCACGCCGTTGCTGCGGATCGTGACGGGCACGTCGCTGGAGAACACCTTGGTGAAGGTGGCGTACGTGAAGAACACCGTGCCGACGATCAGCGCGAGCATCACGATGCCCAGGGTCCGGACGACCCCGCGGCGGTCCAGTGCAGCGGTACGTGCCATCAGCCGGCCAGCCTCACCGTCGTGGTGGTACCCCAGATCGCCATCGACATCATCAGGTCGGCGACGTTGATCACGACGATGGAGGTGCGCACCGCGCGGCCCACGGCGATCCCCACGCCGACCGGGCCGCCACTGGCGTAGTAGCCGTAGTAGCAGTG
>CAYXFT010000088.1:3561-10869 GCA_964464335.1 uncultured Aeromicrobium sp. | reverse complement strand
GATCGAGATCGGGGTCTCGGGGATCACTTCGCCGGGCGCGACGCTGTCGGGGACGCTGGTGCTGGCGGTGACACCGACCTGGTGGGTGCGCAGGTTCAGGTTGCCCGCGTACACCTGACACGTGTACGTCAGGGACTTGTCCAACGTGGTGGCGTGGGCTGGCGCCACACCGAGGGCGACGGTGGCGGCGGTGGCGGTCATCGCGGCGGCAGTCAGCGGCAGTGCCAGCCGGCGGGCAGCGGTGGGGCGTGAGGACATGGGGGACTCCTGGAGTTCGGGGGAAGGGGCAGAACTCTGGGGCGGGAGCCGTGGCCCCCGCCCCAGAACAACTGGTGGAACGTCAGCTCACTTCTTGACCTTGACGTTGACCTTGACCTTCACCCAGCCGGTGCGGCCGTCGGTCGCGCCCACGTAGAAGCTGGTCTTGCCCTTGAAGTTCTTCTTGGGCTTGAAGGTGACCTTGCCGCCCTTGACGCTGACGGAGCCCTTCTTGGTCTTCTTCACCAGCTTGTAGGTGACCTTGTCGCCGAGCGCGTCGGTCGCCTTCACGGTGATCGTCTTCTTCTTGTTCTTCTTCGTCGAGATCGCGTACGACTTCTTGGAGAACTTCGGCTTCGTCGTGTCCTTGACGACCTTGATCGAACCGAGGGCGAGATCGGCGGATGTGGTGCACGCCATGGTGGTCGGAGTCTTTTCGGACCCGTTGTAGATCGTTGCCGTCACGTTGAAGGACTTCGGCATGGTCGCAGCGATGCTGCTGGCGATGTAACTGGGAGCGAGGATCGCCGGAACCGTTCCCTTGGCCGGGATCGTCCACTGGCCATCGGCCCCGGGGTTCGGCGGGATCGCCGTCTTCGCGGCGGTCACCGTGAAGACCTTTGTCAGCGACTTTCCGTTCGATGCGAGCGTGACGGCGGCATTGCTCGACTTGCCGTCGGCTGCCTCACCCAGGAGTGAACTGCCCAGGCGGAGTGTTTCCGGCATGGCCAACGTCAAGGTCACGGGCGTCGGCTTGATCGTCTCTCCGGCATAGGCCGTGGTGGGCAACTTCGTCTGGGTGCGGACTGGAATGTTGTGTGTCCGCAGGTTGATCCGTTCGTCCTGCGGGGTGGAGGGGTCGTCGACGCCTGCGTAGACCTGGCACACATAGGCGAAGGCCTTGTTCACGGCCTGGCTGCCGGCCGCGTGGGCGGGAGCGGCGAAGCCGACGGCGGCGAGGGTGCCGCCGAGCATTGCTGCCGACAGCGGCAGCGCGACGCGGCGCGCCGCGAGCGAAGAATGGGTCACGAGGAGTACCTCTCACTGGGACGGTGAGCCCGCGGGGATGGGAGTCCCCCGGGCGCTACTGACTGGCGGGTAACCTAACACGTGAAACTGTGAGTTACAACACATGTTACATGTGTGACTGGTGTGACGAATTTGCAGCACATTTGCCCATGGGAGTCGAGCCCGCAGGCACGCGTCAGCCAAGCGCGACGAGGGTCACCGCGGCCGCCGCGAGCGCCAGGCCCAACCCCTGCCACGCGGTGATCCGCTCCTTCAGCAGCAGCGCCGCGAGCAACACCGTCGATGCCGGGTAGAGCGCCGCGATCACCGAGACGACCGACAGCAACCCGTGCTTCGTCGCCTCGTAGAACGCGACGACGGCCACGACGCCGATGGGACCGAGCAGCACGCCGCGCCAGTCGGCTCCCGTGCGGGGCAGGAACTCCTGGTGCAGGCACGCCGCCACCACCACGACCGAGATCGTCGAGCACAGGTACATCCCGGCCAGCGGCGTGAGCCCGGCGTCCTCGGACATCTGGCCCAGGGCGACGAACAGGATGCCGAACCCGGCGCCGGCGAGCACGCCGTCGACGACTCCGCCGCGGTGCGACGGGTCGGGATCACGCACGATCGAGATCAGCGCGATCGCCGGGAAGGCCAGCACGATCCCCAGCAGCGCCGGGCCGCTGGGACGTTCGCCGAGCGCGAGCCCGATGACGACCGGGAGCAAGGCCGACCCGACCGCCGAGATCGGCGCGACGACCGACATCTTGGCGCCGGCCAGACCACGGTAGAGAAAGGCGGCGCCGAGGCCCGAGCCGAGTCCGGCCACCGCCCCCCAGGCGAAGTCGACGCCCGTGGGCGAGCCGCCGATGAAGAGCGCGACCGCGGCGACGCACGCGGTGGAGGAGGCCTGTCCGAGCGTGGCGATCCGCCACGGCCCGGAGCGTTTCGTCAGCATGCCGCCGAGGAAGTCCGAGATCCCGTACGACAGCGCCGAGATCAAGGAGAGGAGGACCGCCACGCACCTCACCCTAGGCTGGGTGCATGGGCATGCGGAGCACCGGCAAGCGCGTCAACGCCGCGGTCGAGGGGTTGGCGGGACGGGTCGACGACCAGACCGGCGAAGTGGCGCGGAACGCCGCCCAGGTCATCACTGTCGCCGTCTGGCTGCTGCGCTGGCCGTCCCTCGCGCTCCTGCTCGCGCCGCTGCCGTTCCTGGTCGGTCTGGTGGCGATCGGTCTGGTCGCCGACGATGCGTGGCTGACGGTGCTCGCCCTCGCCCTGGGGATCGGCGGCGCGGCCGTCTCGGCGGCGTTCGCCCTGCGCCGGCACCACGTCTGGCAGGCGGTTCAGGACGAGCAGGCCCTGGCCACCGAGCTCGGCGTGGCGGTCGCGATGAGCGACGACGTCGACGAGGCGCGCGATGCGCTCGGGCAGCTCGCCGGGGGTGCCGGCGGCGTCCGGATCTTCTCCCGGTTGCGCGGCCTGTGGCGCGGTTTCGGGATCGGACCGGGAGTCGTGCAGGATGCGGCCGACCTGCCCCGGGCGCGGTGGTTCTTCCCGCCGAAGGTCGGCACCACCGTCACCCTGCTCTTCGCGGCGCTGTGGCTGGTCCCGGTCGCGTTCCTCGGCTGTCTCTTCCTCGCGATCGCCCTCGCGGCCCGCTGATCAGCCCGGCGAGATCAGCCGCTGCAGCGACGGCGCGTACCACCGGACGACGTCCTCGGCCGGTGTCGTCGCGACCGGTCCGAGTTCCAGCACCCACCGCTGGATCCCCAGGCCGATGACCTGGGAGGCGATGAGTCCGGCGCGCAGGTCGGCGTCCGGGCCGTCGAGTCGCTCGCGGATCGCCCCCGCGATGACGTCGCGGGCCAGGCCAGCGACGGGTCCCGGGCCGGCCAGGGCGCTGCGCACGACCGTCGCGAACACCTGCGGGTGCGCGTCCCACGAACCGAGGAACGTGGTCAGCAGTCGCTCGCCCGCGCCGTCGCCGTCGCCGTCGAGCGCGGTCGCGATGCGTTCGGCAGGATCGAACGGCACGTCCAGGGTCGCGGCCAGCAGCCCGGCCTTCGTGCCGAAGTAGTGCGAGACGAGCGCCGGGTCGACGCCCGCGTCGGCGGCGATCGACCGCAGGCTCGCGCCGGCGAAGCCCTCGCTCGCGAACTGGCTGCGCGCGGCCTGCAGGATGCGAGCACGGCGATCGCCGCCGCCGCCGGCGGGACGTCCGCGGCGCCGCGACTCCGTCATGGTGTACGGCGTCGCAACGTGAGCGAGGCCAGTGCGACGGATCCGATCGCGAAGCCCAGCAACACGATCAGGTCGGTCACGCGTTCCGAGGTCGGCTCACCCGCCGCGAGGGACGTGAAGGCGTCCGTCGAGTAGGTCAGCGGCAGGACGGTCGACAGCCACTGCAGCGGTTCGGGCATCTCCTCGACGGGGACGAGCAGCCCGCACACGAGGATCTGCGGGATGATCACCAGCGGCATGAACTGGACCGCCTGGAACTCGGTCCGCGCGAACGCCGACGCGAGCAGGCCGAGTGCCGTGCCGACGATCGCGCCGAGCAGGGCGAACAACAGCGCCTCGCCGGGGCTGTCGAGTCCGATGTCGAGCCACCACGTCGCGACGGCGGTGCTGATGATCGACTGGGCGATCGCCATCAGCCCGAAGGCGAGGGCGTAGCCGCCGATCAGCGCGCCCCGGGGCAGCGGCGTGGTCAGGAGGCGCTCCAGCGTCCCGGAGGTCCGCTCGCGCACCATCGTGACGCTGGTCAGCAGGAACATCAGGATGAAGGGGAACAGTCCGAGCATCTGCGGGCCGACGCGCTGGAACACGGCCTCCTGGCTGTCGAAGACGTACGCGAACAGCAACAGCAGGATCGCCGGCAGCACCAACAGCATGACGATGCTGCGCGGGTCGTGCCGCAGTTGTTGCAGGACGCGCCGGGTGGTGGCGAGCGTCCCGGTCATGCCGCGTCCCCTTCGGCGAGGGCGAGGAAGGCCGACTCGATGTCCGTCGTCCCGGTCGTGGCCCGCAATCCGTCGGGGGTGTCGTCGGCGATCAGTCGGCCGTCGCGCATGAGCAGCACGCGGTCGCAGCGGTCGGCCTCGTCCATGACGTGACTGGAGACGAGCAGGGCCGCGCCGTCGGCGGCGAGCCGCCCGAACATCGCCCAGAGGTCGCGTCGCAGCACGGGATCGAGGCCGACGGTCGGCTCGTCGAGCAGGTAGACGTCCGGCGAGGCCAGCAGCGCCGCGGCCAACGAGACGCGGGTGCGCTGGCCGCCGGAGAGGTCGCGGGTCAGCGACCGGCGTTCGCCCGTGAGGTCGACGGCGGCGAGGGCGGAATCGACCGACGACGGCCCGCTGTCGTGGATCGCCGCGAAGTACGCGAGGTTCTGGTCGACCGTGAGGTCGGGGTAGACCGAGCTGGCCTGGGTCACGTAGGCGACCCGATGCCGGTTCGAGGCGCTGCCGGCGGGGTCGCCCAGCACGGTGACGCTGCCGGACGTCACGATCTGGACGCCCGCGATGGAGCGGATCAGCGTCGACTTGCCGCAGCCGCTCGGGCCGAGCAGTCCGGTGACCGTGCCGGCATCGATCGCGAGGTCGAGCCCCGGCAGCACGGTGCGACCGCCGCGCTCGACCACGAGCCCGGTCACCTCGACCGCTTTATTCATCATGCGATGAATATTATCCCCGCACGCTCCGGAATGCACGTGTCACGTAGGGCAGTTCGAAGGTCACGTCGTCGACCGCGCCCAGGTCGTCGCAGAGCTCGGCCAGCTCGCGATCGACGCGTTCGCGCTCGGCCGGCGTCGCGGTGATGACGTAGCTGCGGGAATGGGCGAGGTCGAACAGGGAACTGCGGGTCATCGTCCGGGACCATCGCCACTGCTGTTCCTCGAGCTCCTCGAACGGGGCGGCCACGCGCACGCCGTCGGTCGAGAGCAGGCGCTCGGCGGCGCTGCCGTGCATCGCCGTCGTGAGTCGGGAGACCCACGCGACCGACTCGTCGCGGATGTTCCAGACCAGCCCGAGCACGCCGCCGGAACGCAGGACCCGGCCGGCCTCGGCGGAGGCCCGCTCGACGTCGACCCAGTGCCACGCCTGACCGAGGACCACGGCGTCCACGGAGGCGTCGGGCAGCCGGGTGTCCTCGGCCGTGCCCACGAACGTCGGCACGCCGGGCACCGCGGTGCGCAGCACCGACAGCATCTCGGCGTCGGGTTCGACGGCGACCACCTCGGCTCCCAGACCGGTGAGGACGCGGGTGAGCTTGCCGGTGCCCGCCCCGACGTCGGCGACCCGCACGGCACGGCCGGCCTCGCGGGCCGGCTCGATCAGCCAGGCCACCGCGGCCGCCGGATACGAGGGCCGCGCCGACTCGTACGTGTCGGCCGCCGCCCCGAACGACTGTGAGAGCTCCTCGTGGTCGGCCATGCTCCGAACCTACGCCCGACGGACCCCGGGGCGGTGCGTCAGCCACCACCGGGTGCCGACCGGTGGTGGGTAGGTCACCGCCCCCCGGCCACCGCGCTCACGTCGGTAGGCTTGGCCCGTGTCGCGCGACGTCGAACTCACCGTGGTCGAAGGCGGCAACGCCCTCTCGTCCTTCCGGACCCAGGCCATGCTCGCCCGCCTGCAGGCCGTGGTCCCGGATCTGACCGGGATCTCGGGACGATTCGTGCACTGGATCGCCAGTGACGAGCCACTCGACGACGTCACCGCCGAGGCCGTCTCGCGCATCCTCGACTACGGCGACCCGGCCGACGGGGCCGCCGAGGGCGCACTCGTCGTGGTCGGCCCGCGGCTCGGCACGATCTCGCCCTGGTCGAGCAAGGCGACCGACATCGTCCACAACTGCGGCATCGACGTGCGTCGGGTCGAGCGAGTCACCGAGTTCACGCTCAGCGGCGCCGACCTCACGCCCGAGCAGCTCGACGCCTGCGCCGACGTCCTGCACGACCGGATGACCGAGACCGCGCTCACCAGCCGCGACGCCACCGCCGGGTTGTTCGACGAGCGCGAGGCCGAGCCGATGCAGCACGTCGACGTGCTCGGCGAAGGGCGCGCCGCGCTGGAGCGGGCCGACGTCGAGTTCGGCCTGGCCCTGTCCGGCGACGAGATCGACTACCTCGTGGAGGCGTTCGCCGCCCTCGACCGCAACCCCACCGACGTCGAGTTGATGATGTTCGCGCAGGCGAACTCCGAGCACTGCCGGCACAAGATCTTCAACGCCGACTTCGTCGTCGACGGGCAGGAGAAGGACCTCTCCCTGTTCGCGATGATCCGGCACACCGAGGCCGTCGCCGGACACGGCACCGTCGTGGCCTACGAGGACAACGCCTCGGTGATGGCGGGCGGACCCGCGACCCGCTGGCTGCCCGAGGGCGCCGAAGGGCCCAGCCGTTACGCCGGCCGCGAGGGCGACGTGCACGTCCTGATGAAGGTCGAGACCCACAACCACCCCACGGCCATCTCGCCGTTCCCCGGCGCCGCCACCGGCGCCGGCGGCGAGATCCGCGACGAGGGCGCGACCGGCCGCGGGTCCCAGCCGAAGGCCGGCCTGACCGGCTTCGTCGTCTCGAACCTCCATCTGCCGGGCACCGAGGAGCCGTGGGAGGCCGAGCAGTACGGCCGCCCCGACCACATCGCGAGTCCGCTCGACATCATGGTCGAGGGGCCGATCGGCGCTGCGGCGTTCAACAACGAGTTCGGCCGGCCGGGCCTCGGCGGCTTCTTCCGTGTCTACGAACAGACCGTCGACGGCGTCCGCCGCGGGTATCACAAGCCGATCATGAGTGCGGGCGGACTCGGGTCGATCAGCGCCGAGATGACCGACAAGATCGACTTCCCGGCGGGCACCCTGCTGGTCCAGATCGGCGGCCCGGGCATGCGCATCGGCATGGGCGGCGGTGCGGCCTCCTCGAAGGCGGCCGGCGCGAACGCCGCCGAACTCGACTTCGACTCCGTCCAGCGCGGCAATCCCGAGATCGAGCGGCGCGCGCAGGAGGTCATCAACCACTGCTGGTCGCTT
>CAYXFT010000088.1:3030-3551 GCA_964464335.1 uncultured Aeromicrobium sp. | reverse complement strand
TCGGGGAAGGCGTTCGACAGACCGCCCGCACCGACGTCGTGGATCGACAGGATCGGGCGGTCTGTCGAACGCCTTCCCCGAACTGGTCGACGGGGCGGGACTGGGCGCCTCCTTCGCGCTGACGTCCGTGCCCCTGGAAGAGTCCGGGCTGGCTCCCAAGGAGATCTGGTGCAACGAGAGCCAGGAGCGGTACGTCCTGGCCATCGCGCCGGAGTCGCTCGAGCAGTTCGCCGCCCTGTGCGAGCGCGAACGGTGTCCCTACGCGGTGGTGGGCGTCGCGACCGACGACGACCAGTTGCGGCTGACCCCGGACGATCCTGCCGACGACGTCCCGATCGACATGCCGATGGACGTGCTGCTGGGCAAGCCGCCGAAGATGACCCGCGACGTCACCCGGGTGGCCCGGTCGGCCACCGCGCTCGACCTCGACGGGATCGACGTCCGTGACGCCGCGTACGCGGTGCTGCGCCACCCGACGGTCGCCTCGAAGCGCTTCCTCATCACGATCGGCGACCGCACGG
>CAYXFT010000088.1:0-3020 GCA_964464335.1 uncultured Aeromicrobium sp. | reverse complement strand
TGGCCGC
Organism: uncultured Aeromicrobium sp.; assembly: GCA_964464335.1. Lineage (GTDB taxonomy): Bacteria > Actinomycetota > Actinomycetes > Propionibacteriales > Nocardioidaceae > Aeromicrobium. The sequence goes on along the minus strand of CAYXFT010000088.1, from coordinate 3,013 downwards.
GCTCGATGCGCCCGCATCGGGCCGCATGGCCGTGGGCGAGGCCATCACCAACCTGCTCGCCGCGCCGATCGACCTGCCCGGCGTGAAGCTGTCGTGCAACTGGATGGCCGCGTGCGGTGAGGAGGGCGAGGACGCCGCCCTCTACGACACGGTGCACGCCGTCGCGATGGAGCTGTGTCCCGCGCTGGGCATCTCGGTGCCCGTGGGCAAGGACTCCCTGTCGATGCGCACGCGGTGGGCCGACGCCGACGGCGCGGCCAAGCAGGTCACCTCGCCGGTGTCGCTCGTCGTCACGGCGTTCGCGTCGCTGCCGGACGTGCGCGGCACGGCCACGCCCGAGCTGCCCGTCGACGCGGCGCTGCTGCTGGTCGACCTGGGTGCGGGGCGCAATCGTCTGGGCGGGTCGATGCTCGCGCAGGTCCGCGGCGAGTTCGGCGGAGTGGTCCCCGACCTCGACGATCCGCAACGGCTCGTCGCGCTCGTCGACGGTGTCAACGCCCTGCGCGCGGCCGGCCTGCTGTCGGCGTACCACGATCGCTCCGACGGCGGCCTGTGGGCGGCGGCCTGCGAGATGGCGTTCGCCGGCGGGGTCGGGATCGAACTCGACGTGGCCGGTCCGGCCGAATTGTTCACCGAGGAACTCGGCGCCGTCGTCGCCGTTCCGGCCCACCGCGTCGACGAGGCGCTGGCCCTGCTGGGCGACCATGCGCGTCGGATCGGCACGGCCGGCTCCGACCGCCGCGTGCGTGTCCCCGCGGTGGGTCTGGACGAGTCGCTCGTCGACCTGGCCACGGCGTGGGACGAGGTCTCGTGGCGCATCGCCCGACTGCGCGACAACCCCGAGTGTGCCGACGCCGAGCATGCCGCGATCGGTGCCGCCGACCCGGTCCTGACCCTGGCGCCCACCTTCGACCCCACCGACGACATCAGCGCGCCGTACCTCATCGGCTCGGCCCGGCCGAAGGTCGCGATCCTGCGCGAGCAGGGCGTCAACTCGCACGTCGAGACGGCGTTCGCGTTCGACCGGGCCGGCTTCGAGACGTACGACGTCCACATGACCGACCTGCAGTCCGGTCGGTTCGACCTCGCCGACGTCGTCGGCCTGGCCGCCTGCGGCGGGTTCTCCTACGGCGACACGCTCGGCGCGGGGGAGGGCTGGGCCCGCTCGGTCCTGTTCAACCCGGCGCTGACCGACGCGTTCGCCGGGTTCTTCGCCCGCAGCGACACGTTCGGCGTGGGCATCTGCAACGGCTGCCAGATGTTCGCCGCGCTCGCCGACATCATTCCGGGCGCCGAGGCCTGGCCGCGCTTCACCCGCAACCTCTCCGAGCAGTACGAGGCTCGACTCTCCCTCGTCGAGGTGCTGGAGTCGCCGTCGATCCTGTTCTCGGGCATGGCGGGGTCGCGCATCCCGATCGCGGTCGCCCACGGTGAGGGCTTCGCGAACTTCGCCGCCCGCGGCGATGCCTCCGCCGTCCACGCCGCGGCCCGGTACGTCGACGTACGCGGTCGGGTCGCGACGGACTACCCGGCGAACCCGAACGGCTCGCCCGCCGGTCTGACCGCCGTGACCACGTCGGACGGCCGGTTCACCGCGATGATGCCGCACCCCGAGCGGGTCCAGCGGAACGTGCAGATGTCGTGGACCGACGGCGACGTCACGGCCGAGAGCCCGTGGCTCCGGATGTTCCGCAACGCCCGCGTCTGGGTCGACTGAGCCTCCCGACCGACCAGACGGCCTAGTCCCAATGAGGGATTTTGTGGTGCTCGCTTAGGCTCTCCTGCCTTCACCCGCGTACGCTCGGTATGTGGCCCTGAACTCCCTTGGCGATCGCACGAGCGAGCCGCTCGACGACCGGCTGCGCGACGATGACGCGCTGGCCGAGATCGAGCTGACCTCCAAGCTCATGATCGCGGCCTCCGGAGCGCCCAAGCGGCTCACCCAGAACGAGATCGACGGCTTGCTGGGGCTCGAACCCGGAGCCTGATCGCCCTCGGTTGGCAACCGACTTCTCCGAGCATCTAGCATGGGGACGTTCACCACACCAGCCGAGGGAGTCCCCGCGTGCGCATTCGAATCCGACCGGTCGAGACCAGCTTCTACGACCTCTTCACGGAGTCGGCCAACCACCTGGTTGCGGGTGCGGGCATCGTCGCCAAGTTGCTCGATCCCGAGGCCGACAAGAGCGCACTCGCCACCCAGATGCACGACGCGGAGCACGCCGCCGACGACACCACCCACGCCATCATCAAGATGGTGAACAGCACGTTCATCACCCCGTTCGACCGCGAGGACATCTACTCGCTGGCGAGCAATCTCGACGACGTCATGGACTTCATGGAGGAAGTCGTCGACAGCACCGTGCTCTACGGGGTCACCGAGTTCCCCGACGTCTTCGCCGCCCAGGTCGAGGTCCTCCAGCGCGCCTGCAACCTCACGGCCGAGGCGATGCCCCGCCTGCGGACCATGAAGGATCTGGAGGAGTTCTGGATCGAGATCAACCGGCTCGAGAACGAGGGTGACCGCAACCACCGCCGGATCCTCGCGGATCTGTTCGACGGCAACTACAAGGCGATGCAGGTGCTCAAACTCAAGGACATCGTCGAGGCCGTCGAGCATGCGATCGACGCGCTGGAGTCGGTCGCCAACACGATCGAGCAGATCACCGTCAAGGAGTCCTGAGTGGACCCGGTCACCATCATGGTGATCGCCGTCGTGGTGATCGCCCTTGCCTTCGACTACACGAACGGCTTCCACGACGCCGCCAATGCGATCGCCACCTCGGTGTCGACGCGCGCGCTGACCCCGCGGGTGGCGCTGGCGATGGCGGCGATCCTGAACTTCGTCGGAGCGTGGCTGGGGGTCGAGGTCGCCAAGACGATCCAGGACATCATCCCGGGCGTCGAGGAGGCCGCCGAGGACGGCTCGGCCCATGCGCTCACGATCGTGCTGGCGGCACTGATCGGCGCGATCACGTGGAACCTCATCACGTGGTACTTCGGGATTCCGTCG
>CAYXFT010000087.1:0-10999 GCA_964464335.1 uncultured Aeromicrobium sp. | reverse complement strand
TGCCCGAGAGGCAGCCGAAGGACTTCTCGCCGTTGAGCAGCCAGCCGCCCTCGGTCTTGGTCGCCGTGGTCAGGATCAGGACGTTGGCGTTGCTCGCCTTGACCGCCTCGCTGGCGAAGTTGGCCAGCATCTTCTTGCCGCCGCCCATCCGGAAGAGGACCTTGTCGGCGAAGGCGCGCACCTCGGCCGCCTCGTCCTCGGCGTAGAGGCCCGCCTCGAGCGCGGCCAGCGGCAGCATCCCTCGTGAGGACGCGGAGCAGTGGAAGAAGTAGGCCAGCGCAGTCGAGCCGCACACGGTGCCGAGCGCGTACGTCGTCGCGGCGAGGTCACGCAGGCCACCACCGAGGCCGCCGAACTCCTCCGGAACGACGAGTCCGAGCAGTCCGGACTCGGCGAGCAGGTCGACGTGGCCCGCGGGGAAGGCACCGAGCGCGTCCGCAGACTCGGCGGCTGCGGCGATCTGGGGCAGGATCGCCTCGACCCGCTCCTGCCGCGCGCGCTCGGCGGGCGTGAGATCGGACAGCAGGTACTCGGCGGTCAACGTCTTGCTCATCCAATGACTCCTACGATCTCGGCGGCGTCGGACGACGCCTGAGGTGACAGAACTGGGGCGGGGGCGGGGGTGCTCCCGGGGTTGGCTCGCAGGCGGCCGGCGAGGTCGTGCAGGCTCACGGTGTCCACCTCGACCTCGACCTCCACCTCCTCCAGCAGACGCACCAGGTCCTCGGTCGCGACGGCGCCTTCGAGGCCGGCGAGCGTGGTGTCGAAATGGCAGACGCCGCTCTTGAGCGCCGTCAGCGCCTTGACCAGACCGAGCCGGTCGCGATCGTGGAGCTGGAGGCGGACCGGGACGGGTCGCGCCAGGGACACGACCTCCTGCAGCAGGCGGCGGACCTCCAGCGGGGTCGCCCGACCGCTCTCGTCGTCGAGACCGATCTCGGCGACGCCCGCGGTGGCGACGGCAGCGACGGCGGCCAGCACGTCGTCGAACGCCTCGGCAGCGAAGGCACGGCGCACGTGGACCACGGTCCTGGCCTCGATGCCGACGAACTGCTCCAGCAGGTCACGGTGGTCATGGCTGGGATCGATCTCGATCTCGACCACCGCGGCACCCGCGGCGAGGGCGCGATCGGCCTCGGCGCGATCGGTCACCAGCGCACTGGCCGTGGCCGGCACGGTCCCGCCGAGGGCACCCGTTGCCAGATCGGGGATGCGGACCCGGACGCCGGTGGCGGCCAGGTCGGTCGCGAGGGTGGGGTGGGCCACCAGGGGGGCCCGCGAGAGCAGGCGGGTGTCGGCGAGCGCGGCCGCGGGGGGCAACACGTCGGCGAACTGACCCCACCCGCGCGAATGGAAGAGCAGTGGCGCCGAGCGGCCTGCAGCACTGCCGTCCACGACCTCACCGACGAAGATCGTGTGGTCCCCACCGGGATAGCAGTGCACGATCCGGCAGTCGAACCAGCCGAGGGACGAGTCGAGCACCGGCGCACCCGTGACGGCGGTGGTCCAGCTCTCGCCCTCGAAGCGGTCGACGGCGCCGTCCATCCCCGCGAACCGGCGGGCGACGTCGGCCTGGTCCTTGGCCAGCACGCTGACCGCGAAGACGCCGCTGTCCTGGATGAGCGCGTGGCTGTAGAGAGTGGTCGTGAGGCAGATGGACACGAGCGGTGGGTCGAGGCTCACGCTCGAGAACGAGCTGGCCGTCATCCCGTGCGGGGTGCCGGTGGCGTCGAGGGTCGTGACGACCGTGACGCCGCTCGGCCACTGGGCCATCACGTCGCGGAACGTTCGTGGGTCGATCATGACACCTCCTCTCGGTCAGAGAATATACGATATCTTCTTCTGCGGCACGCAATGTCCGAGATCCGTCGTATACGGGCAACGAGGGCAATCGAATATATGATCGGTGGAGACGGGTACGCGGCCGCGTGCCACGACCTCGAGCCACCCGACCTACTGGAGGATCAGATGACCCGACGAAGCAATGCCGCCGAGGGAGTCCGACCGATCGCGCATCACTCGCTGGTCGACCGGGTCACCGACGAATTGCATCGGGCGATCCTCAACGGAGATCTGGCTCCGGGCTCCACCGTCTCGATCGTCGACCTCTGTGAACGCTTCGACATCAGCCACATTCCGGTGCGGGAGGCACTGCGTCGCCTCGAGAGCGAGGGCGTGATCAGCCTCCGCCCGGGTCGCTCCGCGCTGGTGGCGACGGTCACCACCGAGGAACTCAAGAACATCTACCAACTGCGCAAGCTGATCGAGGGTGACCTGAGCCTGCGCGCCGGACGCCACATGACGGCCGAGCGACTCGCCCACGCCGAGGAGGCGCTCACCGAGTACGTCGGCATCGAACGCGAGCCGGCGGCCCTGGCGGCCAAGCACCACGCCTTCCACGAGTCCATGCTCCTGGACGAGATCGGTCCCGCGGACCAGAACGTCCTGCGGGTGCTCTGGAAGGCCTCGGATCGGTACCTGCACCTGCTCATGAACGACCTCGACCATGCCCCGGAGACCCAGCAGAGCCGGATCGACGAGCATCGCGAACTGCTCGACCTGGCCGAGGCCCACGATGCGAAGGGTTTGCGCGCAGCATGGATCGCGCACCTCGAGAGCACCGAGAACGCCCTGCTCGCCGCACTCGAGAACCACCCGGCCGCCAACGCCGTGGTCTCCGAGCCGGCCTGACCCGCCTCGGTACCGGACTCAGTACCCGCCGCGGTCGACGTCGAGGTCGACCAGGACCTTGCCCTGGTTGCGTCCTGCCATCAGGCCGGCGAAGGCCGACGGCGCGGCGGCAAGCCCGCGATGGCGCTCCTCGTGCAGGACCAGGGCACCGGTGGCGATCAGGTCCACCACCGTCGCCCGATGCTCGGCGGCCAGGTCGGCGTGGTCGTACACGACCATCCCGTGCACGAGCGCGCGTGCCGACATCACCGCGCCGGCGCGCAGGCGCGTCGGCGCGGCTCCGTTGTACTGGTCCATCAGGCCACAGAGGCTGACGCGAGCGCCGATCGCGAGGTACTCCAGGACGACGTCGAGCGTCGCCTGGTCCCCCAGGTGGAGGTACCCGTCGATGCCGTCGGGGCAGGCGGCGACCAGCTCGTCGCGCCACTGCGCGCTCGTGCGGTCGATCGCCTCGTCGTACCCGCTCTCGAGTGCGATCCGCCGCTTCGCCCGGCTCCCCACGAGGGCGACGGTGCGCGCGCCGGCCCTCGTCGCGAGGGCGCCGGCGACCGATCCGACGCCGCCGGTCGCGGCGCCGATCACGACGGTCTGACCCGGTTCGGGGCGCAGGTGGCGCGTGATCGCGGCGTGGGCGGTCAGCCCCGGCACCCCGAGGGCGCCGAGCGCCGCCGACGGCGGGACGGTGTCGGGGACGTCGATCGGCGTCGTCGCGGCCGCGTCGATCACGGCCCGCGCCCGCCAACCGGTCTCGGCCAGCACGAGCGTGCCGACCGCCACCGACTCCACGGTCGAGTGGAGTACGCGAGCGACGGCGCGACCCGGGATGACGTCCCCCGGCAGCACGGGCGCGTCAGCCAGATGCCGCCCACCCAGCAGCGAACGGAGATAGGGATCGAGCGACAGTGTCTCGATCTCCACCGCGATCTGCCCGGGCGCGGGATCCGGCAGGATCTCCGTCGTCACGACGAAGTCCTGCGGCACCGGCACCGACGCGGGGATCCGCGCGAGCGTCACCGCGAGGTGGCCCCGGCGTCCCCCGCTCAGCGGACCAGCCTGACCTTCACGACCCTCTTCGCCGCGGTGTCCTTCAGGTAGGGCGAGACCTTCCGTCCGGCGTAGGAGAAGGTCAGCGTGCCGGCCTTGCGCGGAGGCTTCCAGGACAGCTTGCCGGTGTACCTGCCGGAGGCTCCCGGTCTGAGGGTCACCGTCGCCACCTTCACGCGCTTGCCCTTGGCCGGCTTGAACGTCACCGTGACCTTGCGCGAGCCGCCGCCAACGGCTGCCTTCAGCGACACCTTGACCGAGACCTTCGCACGCTTCTTGCTGCGCGAGACCTTGATCGTGCCGCGGCTGGCCGAGAGCACGGACTTCTTCGTGACCACGGCCGGAGTCGGCTTCGTGGTCGGCGTCGTGGTCGGGGTCGTCGTCGGCACCGTGGTCGGCGCGGTGGTCGGGGTCGTGGGCGGCGGGGTCGGCTCCGGCTCGATGTCGGAGGTCTTCCACACCGCCACGGCGTTCTTGTCGAACGAACTGAAGACCGCCTCGAGGCGACCGTCGCCGTCGAAGTCGGCTGCCTCGGCACCGCCGGACTGACCGAACTCCTCGGTCAGGCCACTGAGCCGACGCAACACGGTGTCGCCGTCACCGAGTTGCTCGATCCAGAAGAGGCGACGATCGCCGTCACCGGAGACCAACAGGTCCTGGTCGCCGTCGCCGTCGAGGTCGCCATGTCCGAGGACGCCGGGGGCGCCCTGGCCGGCGTTCGTGCGCGCGGTGATCTCGCCGCCGGGGTGGAACGGGACGTACGTCTCGGGGATCGTCGGACTGGTCGAGACCTTGAAGGCGTCGTCACAGTCGGCCGGGTCGCTCGCCTGCGGGTACGGCGTGGAGAGCAGTGTCATGTCCCACTGGTCCCGCACGTCGGCGCCCGGCACGAACTCCATCACCGCTTCGACGGGAGCCTTGATGAAGCCGCCGCTGATCCGCTCGATGAAGCAGCGGTTCTGGTGGTTCGTGGCGATCCACGAGACCGTGCCCGGCTCGCGGAAGTTCGGCACGGGTCGGATCTGGAAGCCGTGACCGACCGCGCCGACCTCGGCGATGGAGTGCTTGACGAAGTTCGCGGCAGTGAGTCCGCCTGCGGTGGCGCCGACCTGCTCGAACCACATGAAGGAGGCCTGCTTGCCGTTGTCGCCCACCCCGTAGAAGGGGAACGCGATCTCGAAGTACTGGGACGAGACGATGTCGAGCCGGCCGTCCCCGTCGACGTCGTGGACGACGGGAACGCTGCCGCCCGAGCCGTCGGCCAGCACGACGGGCGGCTGGAACGTGAGGTCGGCGTTGCCCTTGAGGTACTGCAGCTCGACGGCGTCGTCGGCCTGATCGCTCGCGATGCGGCCTGCCTCGGACGTGGTGACGATGTCGCGGATGCCGTCGGCGTCGAGGTCGACGAGCTGGGCTCCGTGGTACGACCCTGCCTGCCCCGTGATCACGTCGTGCCGGGTGAAGCCGAGCGCCACGCCCTCCTCGTCGACGCCCAGGTTCTCCCACCAGGTGATGGCGCTGCGGGACTGGGCGCCCCCGGGCTTGCCCGGATCGGTGTCGAAGAAGTAGCCCGACGGCTGCAGCACGTCGTTGAGTCCGTCGGAGTCGACGTCGACGATCGTCGGCCTGTTGGGGAAGATCAGGTCGGCGTCGGCGTCGAAGACCTGCACCTTCGTCCAGTCCTCGAGGCTCGCGCCGGGGCGGTAGACCTGCAGGGTCCCGCCATCGCTGGGCGCACCGGCGGTGAGCGCGCCGTAGCCGGCGGTCACGATGTTCTGCTCGCCGGGGTAGATCTCGCCGACGCTCGTGAAGGACGCGCCGGTCACTGCCGCGTCGACGTCCACGCGGGTGAAGCCCAGGCCATGGTCCTGGGCGGCGTCCGCCGACGTGGACGAGGAGAGCGCCGCGAGCAGCGGTGCCGCGACGGCGAGGGCAGCGGCGACGGCGAGGGTGTCTCGACGACGAGTTGAGCTCATGCGGAAGGCCTCCGGACGTGGGTGACGCCGCGCAACGGACGCCAGCGTCCCACGAACGTACACCATATATTCTCTACGCACCCGCACCTTTCTGCAGCCCGATGGCGCGAGCGGAACTCAGACCGTGGCGGTCTGCGGTGCGACGAGCACGGCGGCGAGGTCCCAGGGCCGGCCGTCGACGAGATCGGTCCCCTTGCTCACGAAGCGGTTGACCGCACACGCCGGGCGCAGGGTCGCGACCGTGACCGGATCGGTGGCCAGGACCGGTTCCGGACGGCTGATGATCCCCGTGAACGGACCTCGGTCCGGCGCCCAGAGGGTGAAGTCGGTCGAGAGCGGCACGAGCATCCCCGCGCCGTGGTCTCCCGGACGGCTGGCCGCGGCCACGTTGATCCGGTTCTCCGCCGCCCGCTCCAGCAGGAGCAGGTCGAGATCGTGCGGTTCCTGGGTCGCGAACGGCACCGCGACCACGTCGACGTCCTGGAGTGCGGCCAGTCGGAAGGCCTCCGGATAGAGCGCGTCGTCGCCCACGATCACGGCGAGCCGGCCCCACGGCAGGTCGACGGCGGTCAGGCCGTCGCCCAGGTCGGTCGCCCACGGGTGCCGAGCCGATGCGTGCAGCTGGGTCTGGCTCGCGACCACGCCGGCCGCGGAGATCACGAGGCCGAGATGGGCCGTCCCGGCGGCGACGCTCGTCACGACGACCGCCTCGGAGCCGACGAGCGCCGCCACGAGCTCGTCGGCCGACGGTCCCGCCAGTTCCGGGAGCACGATCAGTGCGGCTCCGGCGGCCAGCGCCTCGGCGACCAGTCCGAGGACGTCCGCGCCCTCGGGCGGGGCGAGGACGGCGGTGCGCAACTCCTCGGCACCGGCCGGACGACGACGTCCCAGCGGTGCGCCGACGACGCCCTCGTACAACTCGGGGCGACGCGACGCGAGGACGTCCGTGCCGTCGGGGCGAGCCTTGTCGTCGGCCGCGTCGATGTCGATGTCGGCCACGACGACCGCCTCGCCCGTGCGGGGCCCGATCGCCACGACGGTGCCGTCGGGCGCGACGATCTGACTCTCGCCCGCCCCGTGCAGCCGGTCGATCGGCACGCCGACGCGCTCGGCGACGAAGCCGATGCTGTGCTCGGGCACGAGCGGGCCGACCTTGTTCGCGGCGACGACCCACACCTTGTTCTCCGCGGCGCGCACCGGGACGTGCAGCGAGGCCTCGTCGAGCGCGAACGAGTTGAGGCTGTTGAGCAGGATCTGCGCTCCCTGGACCGCCAGCATCCGCGGGGTCTCGTTGATCACGCCGTCCATGCAGGAGTAGAGGCCGACGCGACCGAACGCGGTCGCGACCACCGGCGACGGTGCGATCGCCGGATCGAGGTGGTCACGCTCGCTGCCCATGAGCACCTGCTTGTCGGTGACCAGCAGGATCGCGCCGTCGGCGCCGAAGAGGATGTTGCTGCCCGTCGTGCGGCCGTCCTCGCGGGCCACGGTGCAGTTCGCCATCAGGTGGATGCCGTGCTCGGCGGCCTTGGCGCCCAGGGCGGTGACGAACGGACCGTCGAGCCGCTCCGCCTTGCGCCGGGCGTGCTCGCGGTCGTCGTACCACGAGACGTGGTTGCAGAACTCCGGAAGGACGACGACCTGCGCTCCTCGAGCCGCGGCGGCGTCGATCATCCGCAGCGCCGTGGCCAGGTTCTCCGCGCCGTCCTCGGTCACCGCGTACTGCACCGCTGCCACTCGAACCGACGACATCTCCGCACCTTCCGTATATGATCTATGAAAATCAGGGCGATTGTTGCACACCTCGTCCCCCGACTGTAGGAGAAGCCCGGATGCCGGAATCCCCCCGCGACGAATCCGAGTCCATCGCGACGGACGCGTCCCCGGCCAAGGTCGCCGTCGCGGCGTTCCCCGGGCGCGAACCCGTCCTCATCGATCCGACGGCCTCGGCGCCGTTCGGCTGGTGGGCCGCTCTCGTCGTGGCCCTGGTCGCCTTCATCGATCGCGTCGAGTACAACCTCGTCGCCGGCGCGTTGCCGGCGATCCAGGCCCACTTCGACTTCGGCGACACGCTGGCGGGTGCGATTCCGACGGCATCGGCCATCGCCGGAGTCCTGCTGCTGCTGCCGGCCGGCCGGCTGGCGGACCGGGGACGCCGCACCTCGATCATCGGGCTCGTGGTGCTGACCTGGTCGGCGTGCTCGCTGTTGAGCGGCGTGGCGACGAGCTTCGCCCTGTTCTTCGCGAGCCGGATCCTGCTCGGCGCCGCCGGCCAGCTCTACAACCCGCCCGCCTCCAGCCTGCTCGCCGACTACTACCCCGCGCGATCGCGCGGCAAGGCCTTCGGCTTCGAGCGGGCCGGCTACTACCTGGGCCTGCCGGTCGGCGTGGCCCTGGGCGGCGTCCTCGCCGAGGCGGTCGGATGGCGCTCCGTCTTCTTCATCGCGGCCGTCCCCGGCGTCATCATCGCGATCTTGGCCTTCACCCTGCGTGAGCCCCTACGCGGCCTGGGCGACCGGCTCGATCGCAGCGCCCGCGACGGTGGCACCGCCGACGGGGCCGCCGAGGAGGCCGCCGTCCACGCGACGCCCATGACCACCTCCATGCTGGCCGATGCCCGGGACGTCCTGCGGATCCGTGCGCTGGCCGGCATCATCGGCGGCCTCTCGCTGCTCTACCTGGGACTCGGCGGCCTCTTCTACTGGCTGCCGACGTTCCTCGAGCGGACCGAGGGCCTGGACTACGACTCCGCCGCGGGCCTGGCCGGCGCGGTGGGCGGCACCGGCATCGTGATCGGCATCATCGCCGGCGGACGCCTCGGCGACCGCCACCACGGCGCCCGGCCGGCCTGGCGCCTGCGGGTCGGGATCGGCTTCCTCGCGCTGGGCGCCGTCGCGCTGACCGGCGCCGTGCTGCTCTCGGGCCTGCCGGTCAGACTCACCCTCGTCGCGGTGGCCTGCGTCGGGTTCGCCGGAGCGATCCCGAACCTCACCGCCGCCTCGGCCGACGTCGTGCCGGCCTGGCGACGGGGCGTCGGCTTCGCGATGCTGCAGCTCGTCACGACCCTCGGCGGCGCAGCGGGTCCCCTGTTGATCGGCCTGCTGTCCGACGCCGTGGGGTCCTTGCGCATCGCACTGCTGGCGCTGGTGCCGCCGCTGTTCGGGGCGATCGTCCTGCTGGCCCGCACCACGCGGCACTACGAGTCGGACGTCCGGGCCGCCACGATCGAGCGCTGACGACGATCGGCGCCGACCGCCAGCAGGCGGTCGGCGCCGATCAGGCCGACGGGTGGACCGTCAGGCCCAGGTGTGGACGACGGCGGTGCCCTCGAGGGACGGTGCGGTCGCGCCGGCGGGCACGAAGGCCCACGAGTTCGCCTCGACGAAGTGGACGTCGGCGTCCACCGCGAACGTGGCCCCCGCGGCCGAGTCCAGGACCCGCACCTCGCCGACCAGGCCGGGGCGGGCCGCGCGGGTCACGCCCGCGTCGACGGAGAGCAGTTCGATGGCGCCGGCGTCCTCGGCCACCCCGTCGACCCAGCCACCGCCGGCGCCGGAGAAGAAGACGAGCGCGGCGGTGCCGTCGAGGGTCGAAGTGGCCGAGCGCGTGGCGCGCGGCTCGATCACGAGCAGCCCGCCGACCTCACACGTGTGACCGCTGATCGTCAGTGCTCCGGACAGGACGACCATCTCCTCGCCTGCCGGCTGGCTGCCGGTCGCCGACCGGCTCCAGCCGTCGGGGAACCGCACGACCACCGTGCGGGTACCCCGCTCGGCGTCGGCGTGCAGCAACGCGATCCGGGCCGGGGCCTCGGCGCCGGCGATGTGGTGCTCGGTCCAGGCCAGCTCGCCGTCGAGGTCGACGACGGTGGCGGCAGTGGTGGTCGGTTCAGTCATGCTGGGCTCCTCGTTCGTGGAAGTAGTCGATGATCTCCGCCTCGCCCAGCACGTCGGCGTACTTGGCATCGAGGTCGAAGAGGTTCTGTTCGTGGGCGGCGGCCTCGCGGTCGCCGCACGCCTCGCGCACCACCATCGGACGGAAGCCGTGCTGGAGCGCGTCGAGCGCGGTCGCCCGGACACAGCCGCTCGTGGAGAAACCGAGCACGACCGCCGTGTCGATGCCGCGCGCACGCAGCGTCGACGCGAGGCTCGTGCCGAAGAACGCCGAGGCGTACTGCTTGATCACGACGACGTCGCCGTCGACGGGCGCCGGTGACACGGGGAAGTCGATGTACGGCGAACCGGCCTCGAAGCAACTCAGGCCGGGCACCTTGACCACGAACCAGCCGCCGTCGGCGCCCCCGGGAGCAAACACCACCTGCGTGAAGACGACCGGGATGCCGGCCGATCGTGCGGCCTCGACCACACGATCGGCACTGGCCCGGGCGTCCTCGAAGCGGCCCTCGTCGTCACCGAACGGGCCACCGTCGAGGTACGCACGACAGACGTCGACCACGATCACGGCCGGTGCCGAGCCCGGACCGATCCGGCCGCGGAAGCCGACCGAGGCGTAGTCGGACGCTCGCGCGTCCTCCGCCGGCACGTCGACCGCCATGGTTCTCAGATGATTCCGCGGTCGGCGAGGTACGCCAGGCGCGCCTCGTCCAGACCGAGCAGGCCGGTGTACACGTCCTCGTTGTGCTCGCCGAGCGCAGGGCCGGTCCACCGGATCGAGCCCGGCGTGTGGGACATCTTGGGAACCACGTTCTGCATCGCGAGCTCACCGAACTTGTCGTCGGGGACGCGGATGATGGCCTCGCGCGCCGCGAAGTGCGGATCGACCAGCATGTCCCGCGGACGGAAGATGCGGCCGGCCGGGACCCCGCCCTCGTGCAGCATCTCGAGGAGTTCGTCGGCCTCGAACTTGGCGGTCCACAGGCCGATGTAGTCGTCCAGCTCCTGCTGGTGCTCGCCCCGCTCCGCATGGCCGGCGTACCGGCTGCCGGGGGCGGCCAGCTCGGGCTCCCCCATGAGTTCGGCCAGTCGCGCCCAGACGGAGTTCTGGTTGGCGGCGATCAGCAGGAGCTGACCGTCCGACGTCGGGTAGACGTTGCTCGGCGCGACGTTGGGCAGCACGGCACCGGTGCGCTCGCGCTGGTAGCCCTGCACGTCCCACTCGGTGACGGTGCTCTCCATCATCGCGAGCACGGCCTCATAGATCGCGCTGTCGACGACCTGGCCCTCGCCGGTGACGTCGCGGTGGCGCAGTGCGGCCAGGGCACCGATGCAGGCGTGCATCGCGGCGAGCGAGTCGCCGATCGAGCTGCCGGTCCGCGCAGGCTGCCGGTC
>CAYXFT010000086.1:8950-11014 GCA_964464335.1 uncultured Aeromicrobium sp. | reverse complement strand
CGCTCGCTCATGCCGACACCTCCTTCGCTCGGACCTCGGCATCCAGGGCCGCGGCCACCTGACGCTGTTCGAGGCGGACGCCGTAGCGACGCACGACCTCGTAGGCGATGACAACGGCCAGGACGATGACGCCCTGGGTGACCTTGACGATGTCGGGCGAGACGTCGAGCAGGATCTGCAGCGGATTGGACTGCTGGTCGAGCCAGGCGAACAACACGGCACCCAGGGCGATGCCGATCGGGTGGTTGCGTCCCAGCAGCGCGATCGCGATGCCCGCGAAGCCCAGGCCCGACTGGAACGTCGAGCCGTACGCGTAGTCCTGGCCGAACAGCAGCGGCATGCCGACCAGGCCGGCGACCGCTCCGGACATCAGCATCGTCACGAGGATCATCTTCTTGACGTTGATGCCGGACGCGACCGCGGCGCTCTCGGACTGACCCGCGGCCCGCAGGTCGAAGCCGAACCGGGTGCGGTTGATGACCACCCAGTACGCGATGCCGACGATGACCGCCACGATCACGAAGCCGTAGACCTCGCCGCCCAGGAACGGGATGCCCGGGACGCGACTGCTCTCGGGGATGGGGTTGGTCGAGATGATGTTGCTGCCCTCCTCGCGCACGGCGACCTTGCGCAGCAGCCACGCCACGATCGCCGTCGCGATGGCGTTCAGCATGATCGTGGAGATGACCTCCGAGACGCCGCGGGTGACCCGCAACAGACCGGCGATCCCGGCCCACATCGCGCCGACGAACATGCCCGCGAGGACGGCGAGACCGATGTTGAGCCAGCCCGGCAGCCAGGCCTCGCCCGCGACCCAGGCCGCGGCGAAGGAGGCGATGCGGTACTGCCCGTCGACGCCGATGTTGAACAGGTTCATCCGGAAGCCGATGGCGACCGCGACGGCCGACAGGTAGTAGACCGTGGCGGAGTTGACGATGTTGACCATCGTGCGATCGGTGGGCCAGCTGAGGATCTGGCTCCACACGCCGATCCAGTCGTCCCCGGCCAGGATCAGCACGAGGCTCGTGATGAGGAAGGCCGCCACGAGCGCGAGCGCGGGGGCGGCGAGCGCCAGTGCGATGCGATTCGTCCTGGAGTCCGCGTTCATGCGCTCTGCTCCTCGTCGGTGGCTCCGGTCATGGCCGAGCCGAGTTGCTGCGGGGTGACGGTGCCGGGGTCGAACGTGCCGACGAGTCGCCCGCGCAGCAGAACCGCGATCGTGTCGGACAGGCCGATCAACTCATCGAGGTCGGCCGAGATCAACAGCACCGCGAGACCGTCGCGGCGGGCCTGCTTGATGTGGTCCCAGATGGCCGCCTGCGCCCCGACATCGACGCCGCGGGTCGGGTGGGAGGCGATCAGCAGGCTCGGGTCGCCGCTCATCTCGCGGCCGACGATCAGCTTCTGCTGGTTGCCACCGGACAGGGCCCGGGCGAGGGTGTCGATGCCGGGGGTGCGCACGTCGTACTCGGCCACGATGCGCTCGGTGTCGGCACGCGCTCCGCCGCGGTCGATCATCATGCCCTTGACGTTCGGACGGCGGCTCTGGTGGCCCAGCACGCGGTTCTCCCACAACGGCGAGTCCAGCAGCAGGCCCTGGCGATGACGGTCCTCGGGGATGTAGCCGATGCCCGCCTCCCGGCGGCGCCGCGTCGACCAGCCGGCGATGTCGCCGTCGTCGAGTTCGACCCGGCCGGTGGTGTCGGGCCGCATGCCCATGATGGCCTCGACCAGTTCGGCCTGGCCGTTGCCCTCGACACCGGCGATGCCGAGGATCTCGCCGCGGTGGATCGAGAAGGAGATGCCCTCCAGCAGCGGTCGGCCGCCGTCCGGGCTGGCCAGCCCCAGGTCGATGACCTCGAGCACCTCGACGTCGGTGACGGTGGAGGCCTCGGTGCTGGGGCTGGGCAGTTCGGAGCCGACCATCAGTTCGGCCAGTTGGCGCGAGGTGACGCTGCGACCGGGAAGGGTCTTGACCGTGGCGCCGCGGCGGACGACGGTGACGGTGTCGGCGACGGCGAGCACCTCGTCGAGCTTGTGCGAGATGAACAGCACGGCCAAGCC
>CAYXFT010000086.1:0-8940 GCA_964464335.1 uncultured Aeromicrobium sp. | reverse complement strand
GGATGATGATGCGCGCACCGCGGTAGAGCACCTTGAGGATCTCGATGCGCTGGCGCGCACCGACGCCGAGTCGTTCGACCAGGACGTCGGGGCTGATGCCCAGCCCGTACGTGTCGGAGAGTTCGCGAATGCGGGCCCGGGCGCGGTCGCCGATGCCGTGCAACTTCTCGGCGCCGAGCACGACGTTCTCCAGCACGGTCAGGTTGTCGGCCAGCATGAAGTGCTGGAACACCATGCCGACGCCGTGCGCGATCGCGTCGGACGGAGAGGAGAACGAGACCTCCTCGCCGTCGATGGAGATCGTGCCCGAGTCGGGCTTCTGCACGCCGTAGAGGATCTTCATCAGCGTGGACTTGCCGGCACCGTTCTCACCGACGATCGCGTGGATGGTTCCCCGGGCGACGTCGATGTTGATGTCATGGTTGGCGACGACACCGGGAAAGGTCTTGCCGATGTCGCGCAACCTGACGACGATGTCGCCGTCGGCGTTGGCTGCCGGAGCGGTCGAAGTGGAGCTCACGTTCTCACCCCTGGGTGTTGGTTCGGGCCGGGAAAGAAGCGACCCGGCCCCACGCTATCGCGCGGGGCCGGGCCAGATGCCTCAGCTGAGCAGGCAGACGATCACTTGGTCGGAACCGTGATCTCGCCGTCGATGATCTGCTGCTTGTACTCGTCGAGCTTGTCCTTGATGTCGTCGACGTTGCCGCCGGTCGTCGAGTAGCCCACACCGTCGACCTTGAGGTCGTAGGTCTGCGCACCCGTCTTGGGCGAACCGTCGGCGACGCTCTTGAGGAAGTCGTACACGGCGACGTCCACGTTCTTGAGCATCGAGGTCAGGATGCTGTCGCGGACCGACTCGTCGGCCGTGAGGGCCTGGTCGGAGTCGACACCGATGGCCCAGCCATCAGCTGCCTTGGCGGCCTCGAAGACGCCGCCACCCGAGCCGCCGGCAGCGTGGTAGACCACGTCGGCGCCCTTGTCGAACATGCCGGTCGCGGCCGTGTTGCCCTTGGCCGGGTCACCGAATCCGCTGAAGTCCGGCGGGGTCGTCAGGTAGACGGACTGGATCTTGATGTCGGGGTTGACCGCGGTCGCGCCCGCCTTGTAGCCGGCCTCGAACTTGTGGATCAGCTCGGTGTCGACGCCACCGATGAAGCCGATGTTGTCCGACTCGGTCTTGAGCGCGGCAGCCGCGCCGACGAGGAACGAACCCTGCTCCTCGGCGAACAGCAGGTTGGCGATGTTGTCGCCGGCGACGGCGTCGTCGACGATCGCGAAGTTCACGTCCGGGTTGGCGCCGGCGATCTTGCCGACCGCCGCGGAGTACGCGAAGCCGACCGCGACGACGGGGTTGTAACCGGCGTCGACGAGCTGCTGCAGACGCTCTTCACGAGCGGACTCCGGCTCGCCGTCCTGGGCCTCGGCGTCCTTGACCTCGAAGCCGAGCTCGCACGCGGCCTTGTCGAGGCCCTTCGCGGCCGAGTCGTTGAAGGACTGGTCGCCACGACCGCCGACATCGAAGGCCATGCCGACCTTGGTGTCACCCTTTTCGACGCAGTCTTCGCTGCTGGCGCTGTCGTCGGTGCTCTTCTTCGAGCAACCGGCACCGGCGAAGACCAGCGCGGCCACGGCGGCCACGGCGGTGAGCTTGTTCAATCGACGCACTTTTCCTCCTCGGGGGCAGCGCACCCGGTGAGGGCGCACGCGATGTCACCCCGACCCTAGGGGCACACGGCACCGTCGGTCAGCGCCTCGGACCTCCTCCGGGGCAACTGTCACCGAACCGTAATCAAAGGCTCGTCGGACTCCCGGCGCATAGAATCCGAACATGCCCTTCTCAGGTCCGATCGTCGTCGGCCACGACGGCTCCGAGTTCGCCGACAAGGCGCTGCGCTGGGCGATGGAGTTGGCCCACCGCGCGCACATGCCCGTCACCGTCGTCCGCGCGTGGACGATGCGCACGGCGCCCCAACCGAAGACGAAGGAGTTCGGCTACGTTCCGCCGGCCTCGGACTTCGCCGATGCGGTGCGCGAGCGCCTCGAGGACTCGACGCGCGAGATCCTCGCGGCCTACCCGGACGTCGTGGTCACGCTTCAGGTCGAGCGCGGCCAACCGGCGCACGTGGTCATCGAGGCGGCCCAGGGCGCCTCCCTGCTGATCGTCGGCCCGCGCGGACTGGGCGGCTTCAAGGGACTGGTCCTCGGTTCGGTCAGCGAGCACGCCGTCGAGACGGCCTCGTGTCCCGTCGTGGTCGTCCGCGGCGAGGACGACCCCGCCCAGGCCTCGCCCGAGGTCTGACCGCCCCGCTGAGTTGCACGTTGCGACCCGTTTCCAGCCGAATTCATGGCGGAAACGTGAAACTCAGCGGGTCAGGCGATCGCGGCGTTGGCCAGCACCATCGCGCCGACGCTGATGGCGCGTTCGTCGATGCGCAGGTTGCCCTGGTGGATGTCGTACGTGGGCCCACCGGGGGTGCGGGTGCCGAGTCGGGCCATCGCGCCGGGCAGCGTCTCGACGTACCACGCGAAGTCCTCGCCGCCGAGGCTCTGCGCGGTGGTGGCGACGCCCTGCGGACCGAGGGCGTTCATGACGGCCTGACGGAACTTCTCGGTGGCGCCGAAGTCGTTGACGACCGGCGGGACGCCGCGCGTGTACGACAGGTCCACGCCGACGCCGTACGGCTCGACGATGTCCGAGATGATCCCCCGCACGAGGTGCTCGGCGTCGTGCCACGCGGCGGAGTCGAGCATCCGCAGCGTGCCCTTCAACTCGCCGACGGCGGGGATGACGTTGGCCGCATTGCCGGCACTGACCTGACCCCACACGAGGCTGGCGCCCGCCCGAGGGTCGAAGCGGCGCGAGAGCACGGCCGGCAGTTGGGTGATCAACGAGCCGAGTGCGAACGTCAGGTCCTCGGTCAGGTGCGGACGCGAGGTGTGCCCGCCGCGCCCCGACAGGACGAGGTGGATCTGGTCGGAGGCCCCGGTGATCGCGCCCTCACGGATCCCGACCCGGCCGACGTCGAGCGAGGGGTCGCAGTGCAGCGCGAAGATCCGGCTGACCCCGGCCAGCACCCCGTCGGACAGCAGTCGCAGCGCGCCGCCGGGCATGACTTCCTCGGCGGGCTGGAAGATCAACCGCACGCGGGTGGCCAGCCCGACCTCGCGGTCGGCCTCGGCCAGCGCGGTGGCGGCACCGACGAGGGCGGAGACGTGGACGTCGTGCCCGCAGGCGTGGGCGACGCCGGGGTTCTTCGAGCGCCACGGGTCCTGCGTCGTGTCGAGGATCGGCAGGGCGTCGAGGTCGGCGCGCAGCGCCACGATCGGCCCACCGACGGGGCCGATGTCGACCGACAACCCGGTCCCCTCGAACCGCTGTGGCGCCAGGCCGAGCTTGTCCATCCACGCGACGACGACGTCGGTGGTGCGCTCCTCCTGCCACGACAGTTCGGGGAACGCATGCAGGTCACGGCGCAACTCGATGAGGTCGGGTGTGGCCACCTCGACGGCGCGGGCGATCGCTTCCTGCAGATTCATGACCTGTCGATTCTACGCCGACCGGCGATGACGGCCGGCCGTGTCCGCGACTCGGGCGTCACGCCTGTCGCGCCCGGAAGGCTGCCTGGGCCTCGCGGTTGCCGCACGTGGTGCTGCAGAACTTGCGCGAACGATTGCGCGAGAAGTCGACGACGACGGCCTCGCAGTCGCCCGCCTCGCACGTGCCGAGCCGGCTCATCTCGTCGGCGCGGATCACGTCGATCATCGCCATCGCGGTCTCGACCAGGATCCGCTCGTGGAACGGTCGGTCGTCGGCGATCGCGTGCACGTGCCAGTCGAGGTGGTCGTGGCGCACGAGTCGGGGGATCGCCCGCTGTTCGAGCAGGACGGCGTTGATGAGCTCGACGGCGGTGTCGCGGTCCGCGCGGAGCATCGCGTCGATGCGCCCGCGAATGGAGCGGACGGCCTCGAGATCGGCGAGCGTGCGCGGCTTGGCGCCGGTGTAGCGCCAGCCGTCGAAGTAGGCGCGGAGATCGTCGAGGCTCTCGAGGGTGTCCGGCTCCTGCGCGGAGTTGGCCAGCACGGCGGCGGCTCCGAGCGCATCGGCGACGTCAGGGGTGAAAGCCATGTTGACACCTTACGGTATCGCGCCCTAGGGTCAGGACCCATGAGCACCGACACTCCTGACACGGCTCCCGCGAGAGTCCGCGCGACATCGGTCGGACTCGCCCTGGCGCTCACCTCGGCCCTCACCTTCGGCATGTCCGGATCCCTCGCCCGCGCACTCATGGATTCCGGCTGGTCGGCCGGCGCCGCAGTCGCCCTGCGCGTCTCCATCGCCGCCGTGGTGCTCGTCATTCCCGGACTGCTCGCCGTCCGCGGTCGCCGCGGCCTGCTGCGGGCGAACGCGCGCATCATCGCGCTGTACGGCCTGCTCGCGGTCGCCGCGGCGCAGTTGTTCTACTTCATGGCCGTCGCCCGGCTCGACGTCGGCGTGGCCCTGCTGATCGAGTACACCGCTCCCCTGGCCGTCGTGCTGTGGATGTGGCTGACGCACGGCCAGCGACCCGGACCGCTCACCTTCGTGGGCGCGGGCGTCGCGGCCGTCGGCCTCGTCCTGCTGCTCGACATCGTCGGCGACGCGTCGGTCGACCTGATCGGCGTCCTGCTCTCACTCATGGCGATGGTGGGCGCCGCCTCCTACTTCGTGATCTCGGCCGACGACTCCAGTGGCCTGCCGCCGATCACGCTGGCCGCGGGCGGCCTCGTGGTCGCCTCGTTCACCCTGTGGCTCGCCGCTGTCGTGGGGATCCTGCCGATGGCCGCCTCGACGTCGCCGGTCACCTTCTCGTTCGGCACCGTCCCGTGGTGGGTGCCGATCCTCGCCCTGGGCATCGTGACGGCGGCGATCGGCTACGTCACGGGAATCGCCGCAGCACGACGCCTGGGATCGCGACTGGCGTCCTTCGTCGCCCTCACCGAGGTCGCGGCGGGCATCGCCTGGGCATGGCTGCTGGTCGACCAGGTCCCGCGCCCGATCCAGCTGGTCGGCGCCCTGCTCGTGCTCACCGGCGTCGTGGTCGTCAAGCTCGGCGAGCGCGACGTGCACTCAGTCGGCCCCGACGAGAGCTTCCTGGTCGACGTCGCTCCGGTGGACCAGTCGCCGCCACGAGGGTGAGTACGACCGCAGGCTGACCTCCTGGTGCCGGGCGTACAGGGCCGTCGCGACGAGGATCCCGACCGTCGACACTCCCCCGCCGACGATGAGCGTCCAGCGCGCGCCGAACGTCTCGCCGATCCAGCCGATCAGCGGCGCACCGACCGGGGTGCCGCCCATGAACACCATCAGGTAGAGCGCGGCGACACGTCCGCGCATGACCGGGCTGGAGGTCAGCTGGATCAGGCCGTTCGCCGACGTGATCATCGTCAGGGCCGCAAGCCCGAGGAACGGCAGCAGCGCCGCATACGTGACGTAACTGGGCATCAACCCGGCGAGGATCTCGACGGCGCCGAACGAGAGTCCGGCACCCACCACGAAACCGAGCCGCGGACGGGTGCGGCGGGCCGCCAACAGCGCCCCGGCGAGCGAGCCGATCGCCATGATCGAGGCGAGCAGGCCGTACTCGCCCGCGCCCTTGCCGTAGACCTCCGTGGCCATCAGGGCCGAGGTCATCTGGAAGTTCATCCCGAACGTGCCGACGAAGAACACGCCCGTCATCAGCAGCATGAGGTCGGGCCGCGACCGCACGTAGCGGAACCCGTCGCGAACGGCTCCCTTGCCGCGCTTCGCGACCGGCGAGGGATGCAGCTTCCGGGTGTCGAGCGCCGACAGCGACATGAACACCGCGAGATAGCTGACGGCGTTGAACAAGATGACCCAGCCGGTCGCCTCGGCGGTGCTGCCGAGCCAGGCGATGAACAGGCCGGCGACCGCCGGGCCGATCATGCGGGCGACGTTGAACGAGGCCGAGTTGAGGCCGACCGCGTTCGGCAGATCGTCCTGGCCGACCATCTCGACCACGAACGATTGCCGGGCCGGGGCATCGAAGGCCGTGCCGATGCCGAACACGAAGGCGATGACGTAGACGTGCCACGGCTGGACGGTCCCGGTGACCGCGAGCACGCCGAGGACGGTGGCCGGGACGGCCATCGCCACCTGCGTGACCTTGAGGATCTTCTGCTTCGGGAACCGGTCGGCGACGAGACCGGCGACCGGGCTGAACAGCAGCGCGGGCAGCAGCTGCAGTCCGGTCGTGAGGCCGAGGGCCGTGCCGCTGCCGGTGAGGACGAGGATCAGCCAATCCTGCGCGACGCGCTGCATCCAGGTGCCCGTGTTCGACACCAGCGCGCCCATGGCATAGACGCGGTAGTTCCGGATCGCGAGGCTGCGGAACGTCGCGTTCACGAATCGTCCCTGAGCCGCACGAGCAGCTCCGTGGCCTCTCGCAGCAGCGCACGCTCGTCGGCGGTCAGGGTGGCGAGGCGCTTCTCGAGCCAGAGATCGCGCCGATGGCGTTCCTCGACCAGCCTCTTGTCGCCGAGGTCGGAGATCGCGATCAGCACCTGGCGGCCGTCGTGCGGGTGGGGCGACTTGGTGATGAGGTCGTCGCGGAGCAGGCAGTTCAACGTGCGGGTGACCGACGGCTGGGAGACCCGTTCGCGCGCGGCGATCTGACTGGGCGTGGAGGAGCCGAGGACGTGGACCGAACCGAGCACGGAGAGCTGCGTCGCGGTGAGGTCGGAGTCGCGTTCCTGGCGCAGCCGGCGGTTGAGACGGGCCACCGCCTGGGCGAGACGCTGGGAGTCGGTGGGCATGTCCTTAGCATAGGTCATTAACCATGCTAAGCAAAATATCTGAAAGGGGCCGCGGCCCCTTCGACTGTCCGCCGAAGGGTGACCGCGGCCCTGTGTTCCTGCAGAATCAGCGGCGACGGGCGCGGACGATCAGCCCGAGTCCGGCCAGCAGGCTGGCGGCGGCAGCGGCGATCCACCACGGCGAGGCCTCGGAGCCGGTCTGCGCGAGCGCTCCATCCTGGACTCCCTGCGATCCCTTGCCGCCGGCCTCGGTGGCCTCGGCGTTCTCGTCGGCGACCTCGGGCGTCGCGGTCGCCTCGGAGGGCGACACCCCCGTGTCGGTCGTCGGCTCCGTCGTCGGCTCGGTCGTCGGCTCGGTCGTCGGCTCCGTCGTCGGCTCCGTCGTCGGCTCGGTCGGGTAGGGCGTCGGCTCCGGCTCGTCGCACGGCAACTGGCCGATGAAGCCGTGGTGGTGGATCTCCCCGCCACCACGCGTCGTGATGCTCCTGGCGAACCACTGGCCGTTCGTCGAGATGCCCGAGTCGAACACCAGGTCGGCGTCGGGCGCCCACACGGCACCCATCTCGAGGCCGTTGATGGTGACCGTGCCCGTGACGCCGGTCAGGTCGAGCATGATCGCGCGCGCGAACGCCTGCTGCTGGTTCGCGCCGGCGGACCAGCCCTCGAAGCGCAACTGCCCGATCGACGTGGTGCCCGGAGCCACCCGCACGATCAACGGCGCCTGCGCGGTCGGCACGTAGCCCTTGGCGCGGTCGAGCTTGACGGTGCGACCCGCGATGTCCGCGTAGTCGATCACGTTCGGGCGATCGGTGGCGAAGCCGGAGACGTAGGCCATGCCGTACTCGTTGCTGACCTTCACCTCGTTCACCAGGCTCGAGTCGTACAGGTCCGCCATGCAGGCTTCGATGCCGCCGAGGGCGGCCAGGTCGACGTACGCGCCGACGCTGTCCTGCTGGGTGGCCACGCCTGCGAACGCGGTGCCCGTGTACGGCTGCGCCTTGAGGTCGAGGATGCCGCCGTTCGCGTTGGTCACCCGCAGGAAGTTCTTCCCCGCGGCCGGACCCACTCCGCCCCCGCGCGCCGAGCCGGTCAGGCCGCTGGTGCGGACCAGCTTCGCCACCGCCGTGGCCTCGTTCGAGGTCGGGGAGATCGTCTCCGAACCGTCGCGGTTGGCGACGTCGAACGCGCCGGAGCCGGCGAACGAGTTCGCGAGGATGCGGACCGGCACGCCGTCCACGGTCGGCACCGCGTAATCGGCACGACCGGCCACCTGGTGCTGGAGGGGCAGGTTGTTCTGCGTGGAGGCGATGGAGCCGAACGCGGCGATCGACCCCTCGATCTCGCCGTTGCCCAGCGACGCGTCACCCTGGGCGACCATCGTGAAGCCGGAGTTGACCACGAAGGGGTTCACGGTGGCCGAGGACGCCTCGGCCGGCGCCGTCCACCCACCCATGAGGACTGCCCCCGCCACGACGCCTGTCGCGACGGCGGACGACGCCCGGACGAACACACCACGACGGACTGATCTACCTGTAACGCTGCGCACTGCTGTGACCTCTCACCACCCACACCACTGGTTTGGACGTGGGAATCTACTTCCCCCAGTTTAGCTACCGTCCAGTAAGTATAGTAGGAAACGGTCGAGAAGACAGCGTGTTCTCGGACACACGCAAGGAAGGGCCCGCCGTCTCCGGCGGGCCCTTCCTCGGTCTCGTGCGTGCGTGCCGGTCAGGGCTTGGCGAGCGCGTGCATCAGGTCGCGGTTGAGGCGGCTGATGACGTCGAGCGGGATGCCCTTGGGGCAGGCCGCCGTGCACTCACCGATGTTGGTGCAGCCGCCGAAGCCCTCGAAGTCCATCTGCTCGACCATGCTCAGGACGCGCCGGTCACGCTCGGGCTGGCCCTGCGGCAGCAGGCCCAGGTGGGTGACCTTGGCGGCGGTGAACAACATCGCCGAGCCGTTCGGGCAGGCCGCGACGCACGCACCGCAGCCGATGCAGGTGGCCGCCTCGAACGCGTGGTCGGCGTCCTCCTTCGGGACCGGGAGGTTGTTGGCCTCCGGCGCCGAACCGGTGGGAGCCGAGATGTAGCCGCCCGCCGAGATGATGCGGTCGAATGCGCCACGGTC
>CAYXFT010000085.1:0-11049 GCA_964464335.1 uncultured Aeromicrobium sp. | reverse complement strand
CGAACTTGCTCGCGTTGAGCACCTTCATCGCCAGTCGGCGACCGACCTTCATCTGCGTCTCGTCGAACGGCGAGTCGGCGCCCGGTCGGGCACCGGCGGCACGCCACCGCACGGCGTCGGCGCCGAACTTCTCGAGCACCTCGTCCGGGACGACGACGTTGCCCTTGGACTTGCTCATCTTCTTGCGGTCGGGGTCGACCACGAAGCCCGACAGTGCCGTATGGCTCCACGGCACCTGACCGAACTCCTGGTTCGAGCGCACGACCGTCGAGAACAACCAGGTCCGGATGATGTCGTGTCCCTGCGGGCGCAGGTCCATCGGGAACGTGCGCTCGAACAGGTCGAGGTCGCGCTCCCAGCCGCACACCAGTTGGGGGGTCAGGGACGACGTGGCCCAGGTGTCGAGCACGTCGGGGTCGGCGATGAAGCCGCCCGGCCGTCCGCGCTGGGACTCCTCGAAGCCGGCCGGTGCCTGCGACGCCGGATCCACGGGCAGGTCGAACTCGGGCGCCAGGATCGGGTGGTCGTGGTCCGGCTCGCCCTCGTCGTCGAGGGCGTACCAGACCGGGAACGGGATGCCGAAGAAGCGCTGACGGCTGACCAGCCAGTCGCCGTTCAGGCCCTCGATCCAGTTCGTGTAGCGCGACTGCATGTAACCGGGGTGCCACTCGATGTCGTCGCCCAACCCGACGAGGTGTGCGCGCAGGTCGGCGTCGCGACCACCGTTCTTGATGTACCACTGGCGGGTCGACACGATCTCGAGCGGCTTGTCCCCACGCTCGTAGAAGTTCGCCATGCGCTCGGTGGCCTTCGGCTCACCGTCCAGATCGCCGGACTCCCTCAGTGCCGCGGCGATGGCCTCGCGGGCACTGAACGTCGTCTTGCCGGCCAGTTCGGCGTAGACCGCCTCGCCGGGACCGCCGGCGATCCACTCGGGCACCTCGCGCAGGATGCGTCCGTCACGGCCGATCACGGTGCGGTTGGGCAGGTTGAACTCACGCCACCACTGCACGTCGGTGAGGTCGCCGAAGGTGCAGCAGTGCACGATGCCCGAGCCCTTCTCGGGGTCGGCCATCGTGCTGGCGATCACGGGCACCTCGACGCCGAACACGGGCGAGGTGGCCGTGGTGCCGAACAGGTGGCGGTAGCGCTCGTCGTCGGGGTGGGCGATCAGGGCGACCGCGGCGGGGGTCAGCTCGGGGCGGGTCGTCTCGACGTGCACCTTCGTGCCGTCCGCGAGCAGGTACGCGACGCGGTAGTAGTGGCCGGGGTAGTCGCGGGCCTCGAGCTCGGCCTGCGCGACCGCGGTCTGATAGGTGACGTCCCACATCGTCGGCGCGTCCTGGCTGTAGGCCTCGCCGCGGGAGAGATTGCGCAGGAATGCGCGCTGGCTCGTGACCTGGGCGTCGTGGCCGATCGTGGTGTACGTCTGCGACCAGTCGACCGACAGTCCCAGGGTGCGCCACAACTTCTCGAAGACCTGCTCGTCGCGCTCGACCAGCTCATTGCAGAGCTCGATGAAGTTGCGCCGGCTGATCGGGATCTGCTTCTTGGGGTCGGGCTTCTCCGGCGGCGTGAAGTCCGCGTCGTACGGCAGCGACGGATCGCAGCGCACGCCGTAGTAGTTCTGCACGCGGCGCTCGGTGGGCAGGCCGTTGTCGTCCCAGCCCATCGGGTAGAAGACCTCGAACCCGCGCATGCGCTTGTAGCGTGCGATGAGGTCGGTGTGCGTGTAACTGAACACGTGGCCCACGTGCAGGGAGCCCGAGACGGTCGGCGGAGGCGTGTCGATCGAGTAGATCTGCTCACGCGTCTTGCTGCGATCGAAGGCGTAGGTGCCCTGCTCGGCCCATACGCCGACCCACTTCTCCTCGAGACCTTCGAGGACGGGCTTCTCCGGGACACGGTTCGGGGCAGTCACAGTCCTCGATTCTACCGGGACGAACGGGGCTGTCCGGCCGCGCGGGTGCGTCGCCGCCGGCCGGAGTTCTGAGAAGGTGGCCTGCGAAGGGGTGAGACCGATGGACCGAGAGCCGCACCGGCCGATCATCAACGTCGTCGCGGCGTTCACGACCGACGCGGACGGACGGATCCTGATGGTGCGCAAGTCCGGTTCGCAGATCTTCATGCAGCCGGGCGGCAAGCCCGAGCCCGGGGAGTCCGCCGTGGCAGCGCTCGTGCGCGAACTCGTGGAGGAGCTGCTGATCGAGGTGGCGCCCGATGCCCTGGTGCCATGGGGCCGGTTCGAGACCGATGCGGCGAACGAGCCGGGTCACGCGCTGGTCGCCGACGTCTTCGGGCTGCGCCTCGACGCGGACGTCACCGCCGCGGCGGAGATCGCCGAGGCCCGGTGGTTCACCCGCGACGAGGCGCTCGCGCTGGGAGACCGGCTCGCGCCGTTGGCACGCACCATGCTCGGCCTGCCGCGGTCGACCTTCCGTCCGTACCGGTTCACCGACCCCATCGAGACCGCGCGTCTGCGTCTGCGTCCGATCCGCCTCGACGACGTGGACGCGTTCCACGCCTACCAGTCACGCGAGGACGTGGCGCGGTACATGCTGTTCGAGCCGCGCACCCGCCGCCAGATGGCCACGCACGTCGCCGAGTGGGCCGGGCACACCGAACTCGCGGTGGACGGGGACTACCTCGAGATCCCCGTGGAGCGCCGCGACACCGGCCAGTTCATCGGGCACGTCTACCTCAGCCTGCGCCGGGTCGAGAACCTCACGGCCGAGATCGGCTGGGGACTGCACCCCGATCACCAGGGGCACGGCTACGCCGCCGAGGCCGCGCGGGCGCTGTTGGGACTGTGCTTCGACCGGTTGGGCCTGCACCGGGTCGTGGCCGAGCTGGATCCGCGCAACGACGCCTCGGTGGCGCTGTGTCGACGACTCGGCATGCGCGAGGAGGCCCACTTCGTCCGCGACCTGTGGTTCAAGGGCGACTGGGCCGACACCGGCGTCTACGCGCTGCTCGCCGAGGAGTTCGATCGCACCGGCTGATGCCGTCGATCCGGCTCGGCCGCCGAGGATTCTCAGAGCCGGCTGAGCAGGAAGTCGCGCAGGGCGATGGTCAGCCGGCTTCGTGCGTCCCGGCCGCGGTAGACGTGACCCTCGCCGGCGAGCTCGAGGTACTCGACGTCGTGGTCGCGGCTCCGCAGCGCGTCGACGAACTGATGCGCCTCACCGACCGGGACGTTGGTGTCGAGCTCACCGTGCACGACCAGTACGGGGCGCGACGATCTCGTCCACCGACCGCATCGGCGAGAGGTCTGCCAGCAACGCCCGGTCGTGGTCGGGGTCGCCGTACTTGGACTTCGCCGCCTGACCGATCCAGGGCGCGGTGTCCCGATAGAACGTGAGCAGGTCGGTCATCCCGCAGATCACGACGCCCGCCGCGAACTCGCGCGGGTGGAAGGCCAGCATCGCGGCGCTCGCGTACCCGCCGTAGGAGCGTCCCGGCCGAACCCCGAGGATCCCCGGATGTTCGGGGCGAACACCGTGATGCCGGTGGCTGCCATCGTCTGGTGCTGGGCCGCGAACCCGGGACGCTCCTGGGCCTCGGGGCCGCCGTCCAGCGAGTGCATCGCCGGCGCCTCGGGCCCGGCGTTCGCCGCGCGGTAGAGCCAGCCGGTGAGGACCAGGCCGTCGTGGCCCCGGAAGGTCTCGAGAGTGGGTTCGACCAGTCGGCGGTCCGGCAGGTGGGGGGGGCGGCCGACACGGGACGCCAGCGCAGGTCCGCGGTCTCCAACTGCCACAGCCGTCGCGGCTCAGCACGAGGCCCTCGACGACGCGTCCGGGCAGGTCGGGAACGACCGTACGCACGCCCGTCACGGTGTCGAGCAGCTCGACCTCGGAACTCCCGGCAACGTTCCACGTCAGGGCCAGCAACCGGCCGGAGTCGTCGGCGTCGACCGACTCCAGTTCGGCGTCCTGCCTGGCGGCGACGACCCGCTGCATGACTTTGCACGGCCAGGTCGGCGCCGTCGACGCCGACGTGGACTGGGTGCCACAGATCAACTGCTCGTCGACGAGGAGCCGGTACTGGTCCTGCATGCGGCCGAACCGTCCGGAGGACGTCACTTGGACGTCGAGATCCTCGACCCGGGCCGGGGTGCCGACCGCGGCGACACGCAGCCCCTCATGGGCCGCCGCCTCCATCAGGCCGGCGTGGAGACGGAGCAACTCCTCACGCAGCTCCGACAACGTGGTGACGACCGCGCTGTTGGTCTCGGGATCGACCAGGTGCAGCTCCTCCTCGTCGCCCAGCGTCGCGCGCGAACCCAGGTGTCGACGGTACGGACCATGGGACAGAGCGCAATCCGGGCCGCGACGGTGCCGCGCACTGCCGGCGGCGTCCTACGCGTTGCTCGCCTCCCGGGTCGAGTCCTGGCCGCTCGGCGTCCCGGCCCCGCGGGCGAGCCCGCTGGGCCACCAGATCCGGTCGCCGAGGTCGAGGTTGAGCGCCGTGACCATCACCGACCGCACGATGATCGTGTCCAGCAGGACGCCCACCGCGACGGCGAAGCCGAGCTCGGCCAGGAACACGATCGGCAGGGTGCCGAGTGTCGCGAAGGTGCCGGCGAGCACGAGTCCCGCGGACGTGATGACGCCACCGGTGGCCGCGAGGGCGATCAGGGCGCCGCGGTGGGTGCCGTGCCTGATCGACTCCTCACGGACCCGGGTCATCAGGAAGATGTTGTAGTCGATGCCGAGCGCGACGAGGAACACGAAGGCGAACAGCGGGAACGACGAGTCGGCGCCGGCCCAGCCGAAGACGTACGTGAACGCCAGCCCGCAGATGCCCATCGTCGCCGCGAACGAGAGCACGACGGTGAGCAGCAGCATGACCGGGGCCGCGATCGACCGCAGCAGCAGGATCAGGACCAGCAGGACGACCAGGAGGATGATCGGGATGATCAGCCGGTTGTCTGCCGCCGACGCCTCCTGGACGTCATGGTTCAGCGCGGTGTTGCCGCCGACGATCGCATCGGCACCCTCCACGTCGTGCACGGCGGCGCGCAACCGGTCGATCGTGTCCATCGCGGCGGAGGAGTCGGCGGGGTCCTCGAGCGTCGCCTCGATGTAGGCCAGATCGTCCTTGACCTGCGGCTCGGTGACGGTGGACGCCTCGATGCCCTCGGTGTCGGCCACCACGTCGTGCACCTCGTCGGCCTGCGGCGCGTTCGTGATGATCTGCACCGGGTCGCCGGCGCCGGCGGGGAAGTGCTCGGCGATCTTCTCGTCGGCGACGATCGACGGCTGCTCCTGGGTGAACGACTCGGCGTTCGTCAGGCCCGTGGCGTCCAGCTTGACGATGCCGAACGACAGCCCGATCAGCACGAGCGTCGTGACGAGCCACACGGCTCGAGGAGCCTTCTCGATGCGGCGGCCCACCCGGCCCCACACGCCCTTCTCGGCCTTCTCGGGATCGCCGAAGCGCGGGATGAACGGCCAGAACACCCATCGGCCGAAGATCACCAGCAGCACGGGCAGCAGGACGAGCATGAGCAGCAGCGCGATCGCGATGCCGGCCGCACCGACGGGGCCGAGTCCCGCGGTCGAGTTCATCTGCGCGAACAACAGGCACAGCAGGCCGATGATGACGGTCGCACCGCTCGCGAGGATCGCGGGCGCGGCCCGGTGCAGCGCGTGCGCCATCGCCTCGTGCCGGTCCTCGTACCGCCGCAGTTCCTCGCGATATCGGGCCACCAGCAGCAGCGCGTAGTCGATGCCGGCGCCGAGCACGAGCACGCTGAGGATGCCGGCGCTCTGGCCGTTGACGGTCAGGCCGCCGTGCTTGGCCAGCAGGTAGACGACGCCCTGCGCCGCGAAGACGCTCATGAGGCCGCAGAACAGCGGGATCAGCCACAGGATCGGGCTGCGGTACGTCAGCAGCAGCATCACGATGACGACGCCGACCGCGGCGACCAGCAGGACGCCGTCGATCCCGGCGAACGCCTCGGCCTGGTCGGCACCGACGGCGGCAGGTCCGCCGACGTGGACGGTCAGGTCGGTGTCGGCGACGGCGTCGTCCGTGGTCTCGGTGATCTCGTCGATCCAGTCCGGCAGGTCCTCCCAGCCCTCCTCGTCGAGGGTCAGCGGGACGATGATCTGCGCCGCGAGGCCGTCCTCGCTCGGGATCGGGCCGACGATCTCGCCGACGGGGATGTCATCGATCGCGCCGAGCGCCGTGGCGGCCTCCTGCGCGGCGGCGAGGTCCTGCGGCGTCAGCGCGGTCTCGGAGGTCAGCAGGACGATCGCCGGCGCGATGTCCTCGTCGTAGAACTCACCAGCCTGCTGGATGACCTTCGTCGACTCCGCGTCGGACGGCAGCCACGACGCGATGTCGTTGTCCTGCACGCTCGCGAGCTTGCCGCCGAAGGAGCCCAGGGCACCCACGATCAACAGCATGAGGACCAGCACGACCCATTTGACCCAGCGATGGGTGATCCACCCGGCTACCTGTCGATTCACGTGTTCCAGTGTGGGGGCCGTCACCCCGGAGCGCATCGGGGATGCCCCTCATTTCTTCGCGCGTCCTACGGTGGATCCATGACGACTCCCACGGTTCCCGCCTCGCACGCCGATCTGCTCGAGCGTCCGTTGTTCGCGCACCTGGCCACGGTGCGTCCCGATGGTGCGCCGCAGAGCAGTGTCATGTGGTTCGACTGGGACGGCACCCACGTGCGGTTCACGCACACCTCGACCCGCCAGAAGTACCGGAACATCCAGCACGAGCCCCGGGTATCGGTGTCGATCGCCGACCCCGACGACGGCTACCGCTTCATCGAGGTGCGCGGCACGGTCGTGGACGTCTCGTCCGACGACGACGTCGCGTCCTTCTACAAGGGCCTGCAGCACCGGTACGGGCAGGACTACGACATCCCCGACGCCCCGGTGCGGGTCGTGATCTCGGTCCGCCCGGACAAGTACGTCATCGTCGGCGGCGGCGCCGTCATCACCGACTGAGATACTGGAGCCGATGAGGCCCACCTACCCCGAGGTCGAGCTCGCCCTGCTGGCGCGCTGGCCCGAAACCAAGCTCGAACCGTCACTCGACCGGATCCGTGCCGTCTGCGAGCTGATGGGCGACCCCCAGGACGCCCAACCGGTGATCCAGCTGACCGGCACCAACGGCAAGACGTCCACCAGTCGGATGATCGACGCCCTCCTGCGGGCACTGGACCTGCGCACCGGACGGTTCACCAGTCCGCACCTGCAGCGCATCAACGAGCGGATCTGCATCGACGGCGAGCCTCTCTCGGACGACCTGTTCGTCGACGCCTACGCCGACGTCGCGGTCTATGCCGACCTCGTCGACGCGCGTGGCGACCATCAGCTGAGCTTCTTCGAGATGCTCGTGGCGATGGGGTACGCGGCCTTCGCCGATGCGCCGGTGGACGTCGCCGTGGTCGAGGTCGGGATGGGCGGCGCCTGGGATGCGACCAGCATCGCGGACGCGGTCGTCTCGGTCGTCACGCCGATCGACGTCGACCACTCCAAGTACCTCGGTGACACGCCGGCCGAGGTGGCCGTCGAGAAGTCCGGGATCATCAAGGCCGGCGGCCGGGCCGTGTTCGCCGCACAGACCGACGAGGTGCTCGAGGTCCTGGTCTCGCGGTCGGCCGAGGTCGGCGCGCCGATCGTGATGGAGGGTCGCGACTTCCACGTCGAGTCGCGGGTGCCCGCCGTCGGCGGTCAGCAGTTCACGATCCAGGGCGTGAAGGGCCGCTACGAGGACATCCTGCTGCCGTTGCACGGCGAATTCCAGGCGCGCAACGCCGCCCTGGCGCTGGCCGCCGTCGAGGTCTTCACCGGCAACGCCGAACTCGATCCCGAACTCGTGCGCGCCGCGTTCGGCGCCGTGACGTCGCCCGGACGTCTCGAGGTGGTCCGGCGCAGCCCCACGATCGTGCTCGACGCCGCCCACAACCCGCACGGCATGCGGGCCATGGTCGAGTCCATCACCGAGGAGTTCTCCTTCAGCCCGCTGATCGCGGTCGTCGGCGTCATGGCCGACAAGGACGCCGAGGAGATCCTGCGCGAGCTCGAGCCGGTCGTCGCCCACCTGATCTGCACCCAGAACAGCACCGAGCGCTCGATGTCGGCCGCCGACCTCGCCGAGCTCGCGACCGACGTGTTCGGGGCCGACCGCCTCTCGGTCGTGCCCCGGCTCGACGACGCGCTCGAGCGCGCGATCCTGCTCGCCGATGCGTCCGAGGGCTACGAGGACGCGATCGGTTCGGGTGGTGTCGTCGTCACGGGGTCGGTCGTCACGGTCGGCGAGGCCCGCACGCTGCTGCACCGCGGATCCGCGGAGGAGTCCGCCGAGTGAGGCACATGTGCGCGGCGATGTTGTCGCTGCAGGCGATCATCCTGGGCCTGTCGATCCCGGTGATGATCACGGTCGAGGACGTCTCCGGCGGTCTCGCCGCCGCGATCGGCGGTGGGCTCGCGATGCTGTGCGTCCTGACGGCGGGGATGCTGCGGCGTCCGTGGGCGTACTGGGTCGGTCACGCGATCCAGGTCGCCACGATCCTGACCGGGTTCCTCGTGCCCATCATGTTCTTCATCGGCGTGATGTTCGCCGCGCTGTGGCTCGGCGCGTTCTTCCTCGGCCGCCGGATCGAGGCCGACAAGGCCCGCTGGGCCGCCGCCGAGCAGTAGTCGCCGGCGAGCAGGTCCACGATGTGAGCCACGTCACGTACGACCCGGTAGCGTGGGGGCATGGCGCGTGTCCTCGTGGTGGCCGACGAGATCTCGCCGGTGATCCATGACGCCGGCGTCCGACGCATGCGCCCCGACCTGGTGCTCGGCGCGGGCGACCTGCCGTGGGACTACCTCGAATTCCTGTCCTCCATGCTCGACGTCCCCGTCGTGTTCGTTCCGGGGAACCACGACCCCGAGGTCGAGGCGCCCCTCAGCGGCTTCCGCGGCTGGCTGACCAGCAACGGCATGCCCGCGCAGGATCCACGACCGCTCGGCGGCATCAACGCCGATGAGTCGGTCATCGACGTCGCGGGTCTGCGGATCGCCGGCCTCGGCGGCAGCATCCGCCACAACGACGGACCCAACCAGTACACGCAGGACGAGTTCACGAAGCGCGCCCGGCGACTCATGAAGGTCGTCGGCAAGCGGGGCGGGGGTGTCGACGTGCTGCTGACCCACTCGCCGCCGCGCGGCCTCGGCGACGGCGACGACGCCTGCCACGTGGGCTTCGACGTGCTGCAGGAGGTCATCGAGACGCTCCGCCCGCGCTGGCACCTGCACGGACACATCCATCCCTACGGCCAGCGCCAACCCGATCGTCCCTTGGGCGACACGACGATCCGCAACGTCGTGCCGTACCGGCTGATGGAGATCGAGCCGGCGCTCCACCCGGTCGGCGGTCATGGCTGATTCCGGTTCCCCCCGGATCGATGCCGAGAGCGACTTCCTTCGCGCACGGCGGCTGCACACGCTGTCGAGCCTCGCCGCCCGGCTGCGCGGCGAGGGCGCCGAGACGGTGGAGGCGCTGTCGTTCGACGACGTGGTCGAGGCGCTCGGCCGCCGTGGCGAGCGCCGGCGGGGCCTGCAACTGATTCCGCTCGATGCGATCGTCGGGTCGGTCGACAAGGTCCGCGACTTCGACCGCAGGTTCCGGCCGACGTCGGACAAGAGCCGCGCGCGCTGGGAGCGGCTCGCTCGGGCCAGCCGCCAGGGCGAGGAGATTCCGCCGATCGACGTCTACAAGCTGGGCGACCACTACTTCGTCCGCGACGGACACCACCGGGTGTCGGTCGCCCGTGCGTTGCGGCTGAACCTCATCGAGGCCGAGGTCACCGAGGTCCAGACCCTGATCGAGCCGGGGGACATCGCCACCCGCGAGAAGCGCGAGCTCAAGCTGTGGCGCAAGTTGTTCATCCAGCGCGTGCCGCTCGACCGGTCGATCCGTGGGGAGGTCCGGGTCAGCACCCCCCACGCATACGGCTGGCTGGCCGAGATGGTCGAGGCGTGGGCGACCCGCACGATGCAGGCCGAGGGTGCCTTCATGGACAAGCCGACGATGGCCCGCCGCTGGTTCGACGAGGAGTACCTGCCGGTGCTCGAACTGATGGCCGAGGCGGGCGTCAAGGGCGACGACGAACTCGACGCCGACGCCTACATGCGCGCCGCGGGGGAGCGCTACCGGCTGATCCGCGAGCACGAATGGGACCGCGAGATCATGGAGCAGGTCCGGGCAGCGAAGCAGCGCCGTCGAGGGTCGCGCAGGCCTCGTTGACTCGCTCCGCGAGCGAGATGTGTAGCGGTATCCACCGTCGTCGAGCCTCGTGAGCCCAATCTAGGTGGATACCGCTACACATCTGGGGCGTGGCAGCGCCCGCTCAGACCGCGATGTTCTCGCCGGTCTGAGCGTCGAACACCTGGATCTTGCTGCTGTCGACGTACAGCTCGGCCTGCTGGCCGCCGCGGACGTGCGACTCGGCGCTGAGCCGGGCATTGACCTGGGTGCCGTTCGAGGCGAAGTCCGCGCCCGCGTCGGCGGCGAGGTCGTCGAGTTCGGCGCTCTTGGCCGTCTCGTCGACCGTGAAGTACGCGTACACGTCCGAGCCCATCTCCTCGACGATGTCGACGTCGACGTTCACCCGGGCGCCGGGAGCGTCCGAGGCCACCAGCGAGCCGTCCTCGAAGTGCTCGGGCCGGATGCCGACGATGACCTCGCGACTGGCGCTGCCGGACTGGATCGCCGACTTCGCCGCGTCGGGCATCGGCAGGGTGCCGAGCGACGTCGAGAGCGAGTCGCCCTCGATCGTCGCCGGCAGGAAGTTCATCGACGGGCTGCCGATGAAGCCGGCCACGAACAGGTTGTTCGGGTGGTCGTACAGGTCCGTGGGTGAACCGACCTGCTGGATCTTGCCGGCGCGCATCACGACGACCCGGTCGCCGAGCGTCATCGCCTCGGTCTGGTCGTGCGTGACGTACAGGGTCGTGGTGGCGAGGGTCTTCTGGATCCGGGCCACCTGGGTGCGCATCTGCACGCGCAGCTTCGCATCGAGGTTCGACAGCG